>NZ_QEZI01000007.1:0-178238 GCF_003993525.1 Xanthomonas sp. BRIP62411 | reverse complement strand
GGCAGGCCCGGACCCTCACCCGCCCTTCGGGCACCCTCCCCCGGGGGGAGAGGGGTTGGGTCCACGGGATGAGTGGCTGGGGTCGGGTTTGGGAATAGCTGCGCGAACAGCGGTGCCAGCGTGGCGGCGTCGAAGGGCGGCGGCGACTGGACGGCGATGCGTTGCAGGCCCAGCGCCAGGCGGCGTTCGTACTCGCGGTAGCGGCGCAGGTAGAGCAGGCCGTGTTCCAGGACCAACGGGCAGTCGGCGGCGGCGGGGTCTTCCGGAGCCGGTTGGTCGACCCAGCGCGAGGCGGCCAGGGTGCGTTGCCAGTCGGCGGGGTCCGGCAGTGCGGGCGATGGGCCCTCGCGCGCGTCCAGCAGCATGGCGGCGCGGGCGGGGTCTAGCCCTGCGTGGCCGCTGGTGACGGCCAGGGAGGCGAGCGCGGCGCCGGCCAGGACCTGGGGGTCGGTGTCCGGGGCCAGGCGTTGCAGGCTTTGCGCGAGCGCCAGATCCAGCGGGCGTAGCGCGTCGGCCTTGATCAGCGCGCTGAAGAGGTTTGGCTGGTTCATGGGGTGGACGCCTGGTGGGCGGAGGCGCCTCGGGCGAGTCGATCGGCACGTTTCTGACCCTGTACGACACCCTCACCCCGGTCTCCGCTGCATATCCCGGCCCGCGCGGCGTGGTGCAGGCATTGCCAGGCACGCGCGCCATGGCGCGCAAGCGGTGTGTGCTCGCCCCGAGGGGCGCGCGGCTTGCGCACAGCGCTGGGCGGGAGTGCGGTCTGTTGGGTCATGGCTCGGATGCTTCGGCGGCGGACCTGCCCTCACCCCACCCCCTCTCCCGGGGGGAGAGGGGCGCTTGCCCGTCGGGGGAAAGGGGCGCTGCTGCGTTGCTGGACAGGGGCTCGGTGGGATTGCCGGCGAACAGGGCGTCCAGGGCCTGGACCAGGGCCGGGTCGAAGCGCCAGGCGTGGATGCCGGGCGCAACGCAGACGGATGCCGCTTGGATGCCGGGTGCGGGCGCGTCGGACATGGCGTCGCTGGCGACGGCGTCGCGCGCAGGGTCGGAGCCGGAGCCGGAATTGGCTGCGGCATCGCGGGCGCGGTCGGAGCCGGGGTTGGCCTCGGCATCGCGGGCGCGGTCGGCGCCAGGGTCGGCTGCGACGTTGCCGGAGGGGTCGGAGCCGGGGTCGGTTGCGGCGCGGCGGGCAGGGTTGAAGCCGGGGCCTGATACCGGGTTGCGGCTGGCGTCCAGGCCGCGGCAGAACAGGTAGCGCACGCCGCCGAAGTCGCGGGCGTAGTCGTAGGCCTCGCCCAGGCGGAAGCGCAGCCAGCGGTGCAGCGCGACGGTATAGATCAGCGCCTGCAACTCGTACTCGCTGTGCGCCATGGCGCGGGCCAGGGCGTCGGCGTCGTAGCTGGGCAGGCGGTTGGACTTGTAGTCGAGCACGTACCAGCGCCCCTCCACGGTGTAGGTGAGGTCGATCAGGCCGGTCATCAGGCCTTCCAGCCGCTGGCGCGCGCCGAAGGCCTGGCGCTCGCCGACCACGCCAAACCGGTGCAGCAGTGCCAGCAGTGCCTCGACGCGGGTGGGCCGCATGGCGAAGTGGAATTCCATCTCGTTACGGCGCTGCGGCGCGGGCACGGCGGCCAGGGGGGTGCCTTCGGGCAACATCACGGTGAGGGTGTGGCCGATCAGTGCGGTGAGCATGGCCAGGCCGTCGTCCCATTCCTTCTCGACGTAGCCGCCGCGTTGCAGCGCCTCGAGGATGGCGGCGGCCTGGCCTTCGGGTGCGGGTTGGCCTGGCTGCCACGCCTGCCAGGTGGCAAAGTCGCAGCGCTCGAACACGTCGTGCATCACCACGCCGAAGCGGTTGCCGGCAAAGCGCGGGTCGAAGGCGTCGACCTCGGTGGCCACCGCGATCGCCTCGCTGCCGGCCGGCTCGTCGCTGCCGCCGCTGCCGACCACGGTGGCGCTGGCCATCGGGTCGGTGGCGGCGCCGGCATCGGCATTGGCCAGCTGGGTGAAGCTGTAGACCCACCAGTCCGGGGCGATATGCCGCTGCGGGGTACGCGCGGGCGGCACCTGCGCCTCGAGCGGCGGCGGCAGCCGCGGCAGGGTGGCCGGCGGCGTGGACGTGTCCACCACCACCGCGCCCTCGCCGGCCGCGCCCTGCAGCGCGTCGAGCGCACGCAGCATGCCGGACAGGGCGGTGCGCTCGTGCTGGTGGAACGGGCCGCTGGCGATCCACAGCGCGTGCTCGGCGCGGGTCAGGCCAACGTAGAGCAGGCGTGCGTCTTCGGCGCGTTGTTCCTGCTTCCAGGCCGCTTCGGCGGCGCTCCAGCTTGGGTCCTCTTTGTCCGTCTTCCAGTGCAGCTGGCGGCCGAGCTCCGGCGCATGCACCACGCAATGGCGGCCGGCGCCCTTGTCGCTGCGGCCGATGCCGATGTACGGCAGGAACACCAGCGGATACTCCAGGCCCTTGCTCTTGTGCAGGGTGACGATCTGCACGCGGCGCGCGTCCGATTCCAGCCGCAGTTGCTGGGCTTCGTCGTTGTCGTCGGCATTGGCGATGCGGCGCGACAGCCAGTCGACCAGGCCATGCGGGCCGAGCGCGCGGGCGTCGGCTTCCTGCAGCAGTTCGGCCAGCTGCAGGTAGTTGGTGAGGCGGCGTTCGCCATCGACCAGGGCCAGCAGGCGTTGCCCGTGCGCGGCTCCCAGCTCGCCGATCAGGGCCAGCGGGCCGCCGCGTTGCCAGCGCTCGCGCCAGTCCAGCGCCTGTTGCTGCCAGCGGCGGTGACGCTCGCCATCGTGTGCAAGCGCGGCGATGGCGGCGGCGTCCGCGCCGATCAGCACGGTGGCCAGGGCGGCGCGCAGGCGGCTGTCGTCACCCGGGTCGAGCAAGGCCTGCAGCAGGGCCAGCAGCTCCAGTGCTTCGTCGGTGGCGAACAGGCTCTGTTTGCCGGCCGCCACCGCGGGGATGCCCACCGCGCCCAGCGCCTGTTGCATGCGCGTGGCCTCGCCGTGGCTGCGCACCAGCACGGCGATATCGCCGGCCTGCACCGGGCGCGCGTTGATGGTGGCGGTGCCGTCGCGGCCACCGGCCAGCCAGCCGCGAATCGCTGCCACGCAGGCGGCGGTGGCCAGCTCGCGGGCGCGGCCGGCGCTCCAGGGTTTGGGCTTGCCTTTCGCAGGCGGCGGCGGTTCCGGCGCACGCCACAGCGTCAGCGCCGGGGCGGCGGCGCCATCGCGTTGCAGGTCGGCATCCACCCGCTTGGTGCCGGGCCGCACCGGGTGGAAGGCGATGCCATCGGTGAGGAAGGCGTCGGTGTAGCCGGCCTGCGCGTACAACGCGTCGATGACCGCCAGCACGCCGGGGCGCGAGCGGAAGTTGTGGCTGAGCGGCGGGGCGAGTTCGGCAGTGACGGCGGCGGCCAGATAGGTGCGCACGTCGCCACCACGGAAGCCGTAGATGGCCTGCTTGGGGTCGCCGATCAGAAACAGCGCCGGCGCCAGGCCAGCCGCGCGCGCGAGCGGGCCTTCGCCGAACACATTGGAGAAGATCGCCCACTGGCGGTCGTCGGTGTCCTGGAATTCGTCCACCAGCGCGATGGCGTATTGCGCGCGCAGCCGTGTGACCAGGGCGCCGGCCTGCGCGCCTTCCAGCGCGTGCGCGACGCCATCGACCAGGTCGTCGTAGGTCTGCACGCGGCGCTGGCGCTTGAGCAGTGCCAGCCGCGCGATGGCGTCCTCGCGCAGGGCGTGCAGCAGGCGGATGCGGCGACGTGTGCGCCATTGTTCGACACGCGCCAGCGCGGTGAGATAGCCGTCGATCTCGTGGCTCAGCGGCGAGGCCGGGGTGCGCTCGACGAACTTCTTGTTGGTACCGGCGGCCAGTTCCGCGGCGGTCAGCTTGATCAGCTTGGGGTGCGGGGCGGTGTTGACCGATGGCGCGGCGGCGAAGCTGTCGAACCAATGCCACAGCGATGCCAGCCACTCCGGTTTGTAGCTGACCTTGCTCAGGATGCCGCCGTCGATGGCGGCCATCAGGGCGTCGAAAAACGCGGTGCCATGCGCCTGGAATGCGGCGGCCAGAGCGGTACTGGTGTCCTGCACGGCCTGCAGCAGCGCAGCGGAATCGTCGTTTGTCGTGGCGGCCGCCGGCAGCAGCGTTGGATGGCGCACCAGTGCGCGCAGATCGCTGGCCAATGCCTCCGGGCCGCCCGACCACAACGCGATCAGGTCTTCGGCCATCGCCGCATCGGCGGCGCGCTGGCGCCACAGGTCGGCGGCGACTTCGCCGAGCAGTTCGCGGTCGTTGGCGAGCAGTTCCGGTGCGGCAAAGGCCTGGCCGCTTTCCAGCGCATGCTCGCGCAGCACGCGCGCGCAGAAGCCGTGGATGGTGAACACCGCCGCCAGGTCGATTTCTTCCACCGCCTGTTGCAGGCGGCGGCGCAGGGCGGCCGGTGTTTCGGTGCCGCTGGCCAGATGAGTGGCAAGGATGGCCCGGGTGAGCAGGACATCAGGCGCGTCCTGTAGGAGCGGACCTGGCCGCGACGGGTCGTTGGCGAAGTCGGTCGCGGCCGGGGCCGCTCCTACAAGAGCCGATGCGCCATTGGGCGCCGGTGTTGTGGGCAAGTCGGTCGCGGCCGGGGCCGCTCCTACGGGGGTCTCGGGGACCAGGGTTGCGGCCAGCACCAGGCGCTCGCGGATGCGGCGGCGCAGTTCCTGGGTGGCGGCCTCGGTGAAGGTGACGGCGAGGATCTGGCCGATGCGCAGGCCGCGCTCGACCACCAGCCGGGTGAACAGCGTGGCCAGGGTGAAGGTCTTGCCGGTGCCGGCGCTGGCCTCGATCAGGCGCACGCCATGCAGCGGCAGGTGCAGATACGGGTCGGTGACGGGGCTGGCGCTCATTCGGCCTCCTCCTGCGCGCCGTGCCAGTGGCGCCAGCTCTCGACCAGGCGCTGCGGATCCAGCATGGCGTCGGCGTTGCCGCGCTCGAGCAGGTCGTACACGCGGTGGCTGGTGGTGGCGAACTCGGCGAAGCGCTGTGCATCGGCGAACGGGTCGCGGCCGCGGTTGACCAGGCGCAGTTCCGGGCTGTGCGATTCGCTCCAGCCGAAGCTGGATTGCCACTGCCCGGCGGCATCCTTGATGGCCTTGTCCAGGTCGTCGCCGCGCGCGGCCTGGTGGTATTTCCAGCTGCTGTAGGGCGCGAAGGCCAGCGGCGCCTGCAGGCCGTGCCGATACAGCTGCAACAGTGCGGCCAATGCAGTTTGCGCCTGCGCCTGCGACAGCGGTTCGAGGTCGATGGGATGCGGGCCTAACCCGTCTTCGTGTTCGAAGAAGCGTACATACGGCGCATGCTCGCCGGCAGCGCGCAGCAGCAGCCATTCCAGGCCGTGGCGGATCGCGCTGCGGCCACTGAGCGCGCCGACTTGCACCCGCCCTACCCCCCTCGCATACCAGCCGGGCACGCGGCCGTGCACCTCGACATCGCCGATCTGCACCTGCAGCCGGTGCGACTGCGCCGGCGCCTCGCCGCGCCATTGCCGGAATGCCTCGGCATACGGGCGCAATTGCGCCACCCGCTCATCGAGCTGGCGTCGCCCCAGCGGCCCGGACGGTAGCAGCGCACGCGCGCGCAGGCGCTCGTAGAGCCGGCCGGTGTCGCCGGCCAGTGCGGCGTCGAACACCTGCTGCTGCAGGCCGTATTGGTCCAGCCCGCGCGTGGGCGCCAGCAGCGGCTCCAGGTCGCTGTCTTCGCTGGCCGGGTCGGGCAACCGCATGCCCAGACGATGGCGCAGGAACTGCCCGGCCGGGTCGGAAAACAGGCGGCGCAAGTCGTCGATCGAGACGCTGCCCGGCACTGCGTTGTCGTCGGCCGGCAACGCACCGGCCACCCACGGCGCGAGCGGCTGGCGCTGGCCGACCAGGCTGTCCACCGAGGGTCGCCATTGGCGGCGATAACTGAAACGGCGCGGGTCGGCGCCGTGGTCGCCCGGCGCACCGAAGGCGGCGGCGGCGAAGGGCTGCAACGGGTGCTCCACCACCAGCGTGGCGATCGCCTGCGGGTCGGCGTGGTACTGCGCGGCGCTGCCCAGCAATTCGCTGACCAGCACCGACGGTTCGCGCGCGCTGCCATCGCGCGCATCGGCGCCGAGATAGCTCAGGTAGAACACCTCCTGCGCGGAGGCGAACAACTGCAGAAACAGGAACCTGTCGTCCTCGCGGGTTGAACGATCGCCATGCCGGCGGCGCTCGGTGCCCAGCTCGGCCGTGAGGCGATTGAGCCCGGCGGCCGGGTCGCGGCGCGGGAAGTCGCCATCGTTCATGCCGAGCAGGCAGATCACGCGGAACGGCAGCAGGCGCATCGGCACCATGCGGCCGAAGCTGATGCCGCCGGTGAGCAGCGGCGCGCGCGTGTCCGATTCGCCCAGCACCGCAGCGAAGTGCGCGCGCACCACCTCGGCCGGCACCTTGCCAGCGTAGTCGGCGCGCACCGCATCGCGGGCGAACTGGTCGATCAGGCTGCGCAAGCGGTCCAGCGCGCGCTGCGCGCGCGGTGCCGAGGGCGTCTTTGGAATCAGCTCTTCCAGCAGGCTGAGCAGACGCTCACGCCACTCGACTGGCGTCATCGCCTTGGCCAATACCGACTGGTGGCGTTCGAGCACGCCCAGCAAGTGCAACAGCGTGTCCAGTGCGGCCAACGCGCTGCCTTCCAGCTGCGGCCAGGGCGCCACGCCCTCGATATCGTCGTCGGCGCCGCTGGCATGGCCAAGCAGCAGCCGGTCCAGTGCGAAGCGCCAGGTGTAGGCATCGTCGCTCGGTGCCTGGTGCTGGTGCCGGTGCGCCGCATCCAGCCCCCAGCGCGCGCCGGCCGCGTGCAGCCAGCCGCGCAGGCGTTCCAGCCCGGCTTCGTCCAGGCCGGCGGCCTCGGCGATCGGCGCGCTGGCCAGCAGGTCGAGAATCTCGTGCAGGCCGAAGCGTGCGATCGGCAGGCCGAGCAAGGTCAGGAACACCTCGGCCAGCGGCTCGCTGGCCAACGGGCTGGCATCGGCCAGCGCGTACGGCAGCGCGTCGTCGTTGCCGTGGCTGCCGAACACCGCGTCCAGGTACGGCACGTACGGGTCGATGTCCGGCGACAGCACCGCGATCTCGCGTGGCTGCAAGGGCGGGTCGAAGCGTGGGTCGTCGAGCAAGGCGCGCAGCTGGTCGTGCAGTACCTGCAGCTCGCGCAGCCGCGTGTGGCAGGCATGCACCTGCAGGCTGGGGTCGTGCAGATTCACCGTCGGCAATGCGGCGGGCACGCCTGGCGCGCGACGATGGAACAGGTCGCTCTGCATGCGGCGCAGCAGGCTGTCGCCCAGGCCGCCGCCGGCCAGGGCGCGGCGGCCGGACTCCAGCGGGTCGGCGTAGACGGCGATCTCCGCCAGCGGATGCACCACCTCGTAATCGCCGACCAATGCCATGAAGTCGCGCCCGGCCGCACCCCAGGCCTGCAGCAGCGGGTTTTCCTGTACCTGCTCGGCAAACAGCTGCACCGCGCCGTCTTCGCGGCGGCGTTGCCACAGGGTCTGCAGATCGCCCCAGTACCCTTGCGTGGGCGTGGGCAGATAGAAATGCAGCGTGCCCACGCGCGCCTGCGTGGCCAGCACGCGCAGCACGTCGGGCGAAATATTCAAGATGGCGAAGGCGAACAGGCGCCTGGGCAAGCCCTGCGGCAGCGGACCGTCCGGGCGCACATAGCGATCCAGGTACTGGCCGATGCGGCGCGCGCGGTATTGCCGGCCGGCGGCGATGCTGCGCCACAGGCGCGCCTGCGGGTCATCGGGGTCGGCGCCGCCTTCCCAGCGCAGCAACCAGTCGCGTCGCCAGGCCTGGTACTTCTCGAACACGTTGCCCAGCTCGCCGGCCAATGCCCAGGGCTTGAGCGCATCGCCGTCGGACAGATAACCGGCCAACGGCGCCAATGCCGCATCGCTGCCCAGGTCGGCCTGCAATGCGGCATACAACCGCCACTGTGTGGTGGCCATGTCCAGATCGTCGTCGGCCGGGCCGAGATTGCACTCCAGCGCGCGCGCGACGAATTCGCCGGGGGTGAGGAATTCCAGGTTGGCCGCCACGCCGTGCTCGGCCGCCAGCGTGGACTGCAGCCAGCGCCGCATCGCCACCTGCGGGATCAGCACCACCTCCGGCTGCAGCAACGGCTGCTCCGGCACCGGCCGGCGCAGCTCCTGGGCGAGCAAGGCGGCCAGCGTATCCAGCGCATTTGAGGGATAGAGGCGGAAATCGGGCGCGGAAGTGGCGTGCATGCGTGCGTGCATTGTGCCGGATGCGGCCGTGCTGCGCTGTTTGCCGAGGATCTGCATGCAGCGGTCGGTGCCGATGCCCAGGGCTGTCCTGTGACATGGGCAACTGCTCAGCCGCGCGTGGCGATCGACTGCCGACACGCGGCAGACCCGACCAAACCTGGCACCGGCAGGAAAGCAGACAGGCGGACCAGGCTGCACGCTGGCTTCGATGCACTGCGGCCGATGCGCGTGGCGGTCTGTCTACAACCCACCGTCGACCAATGCGCAGCGCAGCACCAGCGCCGCCATGCAACACATACCGCCGGCGGCATCACAAACGCGATGGGCCGGGGTAGTCGCCCGGCCCATCGCGTTGCTCAGTGCATGACGCTGGAGACGATCAGTATTTCTTTTCCAGATTGATCATCCAGGTCTGATCGTCGTTGCTGTCGCCGTCGGTGATGCCGCGGTATTCCAGCCGCGTCGACAGGCCCTGCTCGGTCAGCAGCGCCGCACCGATGCCGACCATCAGGCGGTTGCGGTCGAACGCACTCTGCCCGGCACGATAGAACGGCCCGCCGTTCAGGTCGGCATAGCTCAGCGTGGCATCGCCGCGGCCCTGGAAGTCGCGCTGGTATTCCACGCGCAACTGCGGGGTCAGCCGGCCCCAGGCCACTTCGCGGCGCCATTCCAGGCGCAGGCCCAGGTTGCCGGTGGTGGTGGCCACGTCCATGTCGTCATAGCGCAGCGCGAACGGCGCCACGCCGTCTTCGACATAGCCATCCAACGTGGCGCGGGCCACATCCACACGTGCATACGGGGTGATCTGCAGTTCGCCGCGCTGCAGGTCCGCACCGGTGGAGACCGACGCAATCCACTGCTTGCCGTCGCGGTTGCCCTCGGCCATCGAGCTATCGTCGGTGACGAAGCGGCGCAGGTCGTAGGACAGCAGCTGGTAGCCGACCAGGGTGTCGAAGAAGAACGCCTTGCCCGGATGGAAGCTGGCATACAGCGCCATGGTGTAGGCGGTGGCCTTGGAGTGGCTGCCGTTCCTGCCCACATCGCTGTCGTCGCGGCCCCAACCCAGGCCCGCACCGATCGCCAGCGACTGTGCCACCCGGTAATCGGCGCCCACGCTCAGGCCGTCGGTCTGGAAGTCCACCCCGTTGCTGTTGGACTGCTTGTCCAGGCTGCCCGAGCGGATTGCACCGCCCACCCACAGCCCCAGATCGCCCTGACCCTGCGCGGTGCTGTTGCCGCTGCTGGCCATTGCTGGCGCATCGCGGAAGTCGTTGTCGGCCTCCTGCGTGTCCGGGCTGCACGGCTGCGCACTGATGCCGCGGTCGGCCTGGCGGCAATGCGAGGTCGGCTGGAAGCTCACCGCGTTGCTGAAGGTGCTGCCGCCGCGGTGGGTGGCTTCCAGGCGGCGCTGGAAGTTGTCGATCTGCGCGCGCGCAAAGCGCCGGGTGGACTCGGACTGCGCATCGATCAGGCCACGCACTTCCGCATCCACGCTGGGGTCGCGGCGCGGCGCGATGGTGAACACCACGCTGGCCGGCACCGAGGTGGCGAACGCATTGGACAAGGTGAACTGCACCGTGGCCTGACCGACGAAGGCCGGGTTGGGGGTGAAGGTCAACATGAACGTGGGCGTCTCGGCCATCGCAGCCGCCGCCGGCGACGGGCCGGAGGCACGCGCAGCCGCCGCGGTGGCGGTGCCGCCAGTCCGGGTGATGGTGGCGGTACCGGCCGAGGCCGGCAGCACCGCGACCACGGCTGCAGCCACGAACGGCCCGCCGGTGGCATTGCGGGTCAGGTCGACCTGCTGCGCTTCGCCGGGCACGGCCGCGGCAGTCACCGACACCGCCACCGGACGTGCATTGACCGCGATGGTCACCGTGACCGGCGCCGACGTACCGCCGCTGCCGGTGACCGTGTAGCTCACCACATCGGTGCCGACGAAACCGGCGGCCGGCGTGTAGACCAGCTCCAGCCCGTTGACCACGGCGGTGCCGTTGGTCGGCGCGGTGGCAATGCCGATCGATGCGATGTTGCCGGTGTCGTTGGCGGTCACCGCCACCGTCACCGCAGCATCGCTCATGGTGGCCGCCACATCCGCCACCGCCACCGGCGCCGCATCGCTCACCGTGAAGCTGTAGGCCTGGGTGGCGCTGGCATTGCCGGCGTCGGCCACCGCGATGGTGAAGGACGAGGTGCCCTGCGTCGTCGGCGTGCCCGACAGCGTGCCGTCGCTGGCCAGCGTCAGGCCAGCCGGCAAGGTGCCGCTGGCGATGCTGTAGCGATAAGGCGCGACGCCACCGCTGGCCGTGAGCACTTGGGTGTACGCGCTGCCGCGCGTCGCCGGTGGCAGGGTGGGCTGCGCCAGCACCAGCGTCGCCGCCGCAATGGTGACCGTATAGCGCTGGCTGGCCTGGGCCGCCGGGCTGGGCGTGCTGTCGGTCGCGGTCAGGGTGAAGTTGAACGTGCCCGACGAGGTCGGCGTGCCGCTGAGACCACCGGTCGCCGCATCGAGGACGATACCGCTCGGCAGGGCGCCGGCTGTCAGTGCATAGCTGTAAGGCGCGATACCGCCGGTCGCGGGCGCGATGGTCGCGGCGTAGACCTGAGCGGCCGTGCCGGCCGGCAAGGTGCTTGCTGGCAGGACCAGGTTCGGGCCGTCCACCGTGAAGGTATACGCCTGGGTGGTGCTGGCATTGCCGGCGTCGGCCACCGCGATGGCGAACGAAAAGACGCCTTCAGCGGTCGGCGTGCCGGACAACGTGCCGTTGCCCGACAGGGTCAGACCGGCAGGCAAGCGGCCGTTGGCGACGCTGTAGGTATACGGCGCGACGCCGCCAGACGCCGTCAGCACCTGACTGTAGGGCCTGCCACGCACCGCTGGCGGCAGCGTGGGCTGGCCAGGCACCAGGGTGGCTGCTGCAATCGTCAGCGTGTAATTGCGGCTGGCCTGGGCCGCCGGGCTCGGCGTGCTGTCGCTGGCAGTCAGGGTGAAGGCGAAGTTGCCCGACAAGGTCGGCGTGCCGCTGAGCGCACCGGTCGCAGCATCCAGCACCACGCCGTTCGGCAACGTGCCGGCCGTCAGTGCGTAGCTGTAGGGCGCGGTGCCGCCGGTCGCCGGCGAGATGGTCGCCGCGTATGCCTGCCCGGCCGTGCCTGCCGGCAGGGTGCTGGCCGGCAACGCCAGGTTCGGGCCGGCCACCGTCAGCGCATAGGCCTGCGCAGCGGTGAAGGCGTTCGCATCGGTCGCCGTCACGGTGAAGTTGAAGCTGCCTTCCACTGTTGCGGTGCCGGACAGCGTGCCGTTGCTGGCCAGGGTCAGGCCAGCCGGCAGCGTGCCGCTTCCGAGGCTGTAGGTGTACGGAGCGGTGCCGCCGCTGGCGCTCAGCGTCTGGCTGTAGGCCGTGCCGCGGGTGGCGGCCGGCAGCGTGGTGGGCGCGACCACGATGACCGGTGCCGCGATGGTCAGCGTGTAGCTGCGGCTGGCCTGCGCCGCCGGGCTTGGCGTGCTGTCGGACACGGTCAGGGTGAAGGTGAACGTGCCTGCCACGGTCGGCGTGCCGCTGAGGCTGCCGGTGGCCGCGTCCACGACAACACCCGCCGGCAATGCGCCGCCAGTCAGTGCATAGCTGTAGGGCGCGGTGCCGCCAGTGGCGGGCGTGATCGCCGCGGTGTACGCCTGCCCGGCCGTGCCTGCCGGCAGGGTGCTGGCCGGCAACGCCAGGTTCGGGCCGGCCACCGTCAGCGCATAGGCCTGCGCAGCGGTGAAGGCGTTCGCATCGGTCGCCGTCACGGTGAAGTTGAAGCTGCCTTCCACTGTTGCGGTGCCGGACAGCGTGCCGTTGCTGGCCAGGGTCAGGCCAGCCGGCAGCGTGCCGCTTCCGAGGGTGTAGGTGTACGGCGCGGTGCCGCCACTGGCGCTCAGCGCCTGGCTGTAGGCCGTGCCGCGGGTGGCGGCGGGCAGCGTGGTGGGCGCGACCACGATCACCGGTGCCGCGATGGTCAGCGTGTAGCTGCGGCTGGCCTGCGCCGCCGGGCTTGGCGTGCTGTCGGACACGGTCAGGGTGAAGGTGAAGGTGCCTGCCACGGTCGGCGTGCCGCTGAGACTGCCGGTGGCCGCGTCCACGACAACACCCGCCGGTAGGACGCCGCCGGTCAGTGCATAGCTGTAGGGCGCGGTGCCGCCGCTGGCGGGCGTGATCGTCGCCGCGTACGCCTGCCCGGCCGTACCTGCGGGCAAGGTGCTGGCCGGCAGTACAACGTTCGGGCCGGCAACGGTCAGGCTGTAGGCTTGGTTGCCGGTGAAGCTCCCCGCATCGGTCGCGGTCACGGTGAAGTTGAAGCTGCCTTCCACCGTCGCGGTACCCGACAGTGTGCCGTTGCTGGCCAGGGTGAGGCCTGCCGGCAGCGTGCCGCTTGCTAGCGTGTAGGTGTACGGCGCGGTGCCGCCACTGGCGCTCAACGTCTGGCTGTAGGCCGTGCCGCGGGTGGCGGCCGGCAGCGTGGACGGCGCAACCACGATCGGCGGCGCGGCGATGGTCAGGGAGTAGCTCTGCGTTGCCTGCGATGGCGTGCCGCTGGTGCTGTCGGTGGCGGTCACGTTGAAGCTGAAGCTGCCCGCGGTGCCGGGCGTACCGGTCAGGGCGCCGCTGCTGCCATTGAGCGTGATGCCCGCCGGCAGGGCGCCGGCGGTAACGGCGTAGGTATACGGGGCAATGCCGCCGGTCGCCGGAGTGAGCGCGCTCGAATAGGCCTGGCCTGCAGTGCCGGCCGGCAGGTTGGTCGCCGGCAGGGTCACCGTCGCGCCGGCCACGGTCAGCGTGTAGGCGCGGTTGCCGCTGGTGGGGCTGCCGCCGCTATCGGTAGCGGTGGTGGTGAAGTTGAAGCTGCCGGTGGCGGTGGGTGTGCCGGACAGCACGCCGGTAGCGCTCAGGGTCAGCCCGGGCGGCAGCGCACCGGCCGTGACGGCGAAGGTGTACGGCGCGGTGCCGCCGCTGGCGCTCAGGTTCTGGCTGTAGGCGCTGCCGGCGGTGGCTGCCGGCAGCGTGGCCGGCCCGACAATCACCACCACATCGTCGTTGAGGATGGTGCCGGTGCCGGTGGCGCGCGCGATGCTGGCGTTGCTGGCACCGGACAGGCCGACGCTGAAGGTCTCGCTGGCCTCGACCGCGGTGTCGCCATTGACGGTGATCGCCACGCCCTGCGCAGTGGTACCCGGCGGAAATGTCAGCGTGCCCGACCGCGCGACGTAGTCGCTCCCTGCGGTGGCGGTGCCGTTGGCGGTGGCGTAATTGACCGATACGGTCTGGCCGCTGGCCGCGCTCAGGCTCACCGTGAACGTGGCCGTGGCGGTGCCGCTATTGCCTTCGTTCACGCTGATATCGTCGATCGACAGCGACGGCACCGCATCGTCGTTGACGATGGTGCCCAGGCCCTGCGCATCGGCCACTGTCGCGCCGGTGACGTTGCTGACGTTGACGAAGAAGGTCTCGTCGGGCTCGCTGAGCGAGTCGCCGTTGACCTGCACGGTGAAGGTGGCGCTGCTGCTGCCGGCGGGGATGGTCTGCCCGGCCAGGCTGGAGGCGACGTAGTCCACGCCGGCAGTGGCAGTGCCGTCGGCAGTGGAGATATCGAAGCTGACGCCGCCGGCGCCGGCCGGCTGGCTCAACGAGACAGTGAAGGTGGCATTGGTGGTGCCGGCGTTGCCTTCGCTCACGGACACGTCGTTGATCGACAGCGCCGGCTGGTCGTCGTTGAGGATGGTGCCGGTGGCGCTGTTGGGCGACCCCACGCTGTAGCCACTGCCCGCAGCCAGGCTGATCACCACCGTCTCGTCCGGTTCGATGGTGGCATCGGCGGTCGGATTGATGGTGATGGTGCCGGTGGTCTGGCCGGCGTTGATCACCAGCGGCGAACTCACGGCCGCGTAGTCGGTGCCTGAGGTCGCGCTGCCGCCGACGCTGAAGGCGACCGATACAGCGCTCTGCGCGGCCTGGTCGAGCGAGACGGTGTAGATCAGGTTGGCCGTACCGTCCTCGGGCACGCTGGACGGAGACACCGTGATCGATGCGGCCGGAAAGTCGTCGTTGACGATGGTGGCGGTGGCGCTGGACGGACTGCCGATGCCATAGCCGCTACCGCTGGCCACGCTGATCACCACCGTCTCGTCGGCCTCCACCGTGGTATCGGCGACCGGGGTGACGGAAAAGGTGGCCGTGGTGGCGTTGGCGGGCACCACGATGCTGCTCGGCGCACCCGTGTAATCGGTGCCGCTGGTGGCGGTGCCGCTGCGACTAAGGTTTACCGTGGTCGCCGAACTGCTGGTCTGGCTCAGCGTCACCGTGTAGGTGAACGCTGCACCGCTATTTTCGTTGCGGCTGGCCGGGCTCACCGCGATGCTGGCAGTGCGCGAGGGGTTGACGGTGATGTTGAAGACGATCTGGTTGTTGTCTTCGTCCAACAGATAGAACGAGTCCGATGTCGCACCATCGCCGTTATTGGTATAGGTCACCTGTTCGGTGCTGTCAGGATTCTGACCGGGAAGACTGTATGTGCCATGCGCCGGGGGCACGCCGGGATCGGTCATGCCGATATTGGAAGGGCCATCGCAGTCGCCGACTTCGAAGGACACCGAGCCACCCGAGTTGACGGTGGCGCTTTTCGGTGTCGGGCAGTAGGCAGCCAGGGCGACGTGAGAGGTCGCCAACAGCAACAGCGCCAGCATCCAACGCAGCAGCAGGCGCACGCCACCCGAGGCGGCGAAGGTCGTAGACATAAGTTTTCCCCGAAAAAGCACGCCACCCCAATGGCGTCGGCAGCGGTCCTGGTGCCTCGGATCAGCGCAACGCAATGCCTTAAGAGGCATGTGATTCAACTATAGCGCTATTTGAACTGGAACTGACTGCCAGTTAAAGAATGAAAAATTAATACTTCATCTCAATTAGGATCTTGGTGGCTTGTGGTATGCAATGTCGGCAGGTATGACTACGTCAGCCTCCGACAGTCGGTCGGCGGCGCACCTACGTAGGGAGAGCTACATGAGTGAGTTCTTCATCGGCCAGATCATGTTGACCGGTTTCGCATTCGCGCCGAAGTATTTTGCGCAGTGCAACGGGCAATTGCTGCCAGTCAATCAGAACCAGGCCCTGTTCAGTCTGCTCGGCACGCGCTTCGGCGGCGATGGCAGGACCACGTTCGGCTTGCCGGACATGCGTGGGCGCACCCCGCTAGGCTATGGGCCGTCGGCGGATCCGAACTGGCAGCCGCCTGCCGCTCCCATGGGCCAGGCGGCAGGCGCGGAGACGGTGACGCTGGTGGCAGACAACCTGCCCCCGCACAGCCACCTGATGGATTGCAGTAGCGCCAACGGCGACAACCGCACACCGACAGGCCGTCTGTTCGCGAACAACAACGTCGCCTCCGGGACTGCGCACGCGTTGTACGCCGCGCCTGGCGCGATGGTGCCGCTGTCCCAGTCCACGATCGCCAACAGCGGCGGCAGCCAGGCGCATCCGAACCTGCAGCCCTATACCGCAATCAATTTCTGCATCGCGCTGTCCGGCATCTTCCCTTCGCGCAGCTAGGCGCATCCGTATCCGGGGGCGCCGTCGTACGCAGCCTTGCGTACGACGCCCCATCGACCAGGAAGAATTTCATGGGTACTCCCTTCATCGGCGAAATCCGCATGTTCGGTTTTGGCCGCACTCCCCAGGGTTGGCAGGCATGCGACGGCTCGTTGCTGCAGATTTCCGAATACGAACCGTTGTACGTCCTGCTCGGCACTGTCTACGGTGGCAATGGCACCAGCACGTTCGGCGTGCCGGATCTGCGCGGCCGCCTGCCGATCCACCAGGGCCAGGGACCGGGCCTGAGCAACTACGTGCTCGCCCAGCACGCCGGCACCGAGACGGTGACGTTGACGGACCTGCAGATGCCGGCGCACACGCATACCGCTCAGGCCACCACCACCGCAGCGACGGCGACCGCACCGGCGGGGTTATTGCCGGCGGCGGTCAACGGCAGCACGTTCTACGTGAGCGATGCAACCGGTGGCACCACCTTGGCGATGTCCACGCAGAGCACCTCGTTCGCCGGCGGCAACCAGCCGCACGACAACCTCATGCCGACACTGACGGTGCAGTACTGCATCGCCACCACGGGCATCTTTCCGCAGCAGGCCTGATCCCCGCGCCGCGCCGGCAGGCCGCGGTATGCATCCGCTTCATCGGAGACTCTGTTCATGACCGAACCCTATATCGGCGAAATCCAGCTGTTCGGCTTCGACTACAACCCCTACGGCTGGGCGTTCTGCAATGGCGCCACACTGCCGATCACGCAGAACACCACGCTGTACTCCCTGCTCGGCGTGGCCTATGGCGGCAACGGTAACAGCACCTTCCAGTTACCGAACTTTTCCGCACGCGCCGGTTGCCAGCAGGGCGCGGGGCCGGGCCTGACCCCGCACTCGCTGGGTAGCAACTTCGGCTCCGCGTCGGAAAGCCTGCTCAGCACGCAGATCCCGATGCACCAGCATGGCGTCAACATACTCTCGCAGCCGGACGTGACCAAGAAGACGGGCACGCCAGCCAACGGTGTGGCGCTGTCGTCGCTGAACGTCAACACCGAGCGCCCGTTCCTGGCGGTCGCGCCGGACAAGCAATTCTCCCCGACCATGCTGTTGCCTACCGGCAGCGGACAGGCGCACGAGAACCGCCAGCCCTATCTGGCCGTGAACTTTTGCATCGCGCTGCAGGGCGACTATCCGGCGTTCGACTGAGCGCTGCCGTCATCCGGGCGCGTTGCAGAGGCGGCGATGAAGATGCAGTTCGTAACGAGCGCTACCGCTAATCGGGGCGCGGTGGATCTTGCCCTGCGCCCCGAGCAGCCAGCCGACATCGCGTGGCTGCAGGCGCTTTATGCCAGCACCCGCAGCGACGAGCTGGCACCGGTACCGTGGCCGGAGGCGAGCAAACGTGCCTTTCTTCAGCAGCAGTTTGCGCTGCAGCGCGCGCACTACCAGCAACATTTTGAAGGCGGCGACTTTCTGATCGTCCAGGCCAAGGATCTGCGTATCGGGCGCCTGTATCTGCACCGCGCTGCCGCGCAACATACGCTGGTGGATATCAGCCTGATGCCGGACTGGCGCGGCCAGGGCATCGGCTCGCAACTGCTCGCCTACGCGCAGGCGGTGGCGCGCGAGGCGGGATGCGGATTGTCATTGCACGTGCTGCACGCAAACCCCGCCGCGCAACGACTGTATATCCGCCACGGTTTCGTCGCGGGTATGAGCAACCAGACGCATCTGCAGATGCACTGGCATTTTCCCGAGCACCGCGGTTGAACGCACTCAGTTGAAAACGGCCTGATACAGAAACCCGTCGCGCTCGCGCGCCACCGGCACCAGGAACACGCCGATCTCGCCCAGCCGCGTGTGTCGCAGCTGATAGGTCTGCTGCGGAAACAGGAACGCCGAGCTGTTGCGGAACAGCAGCGAGAAGGGCGCCCGGTGGACGGCATGCGTGGTGGGCAGCGGCCGCGCCTCGACCAGCACGAATGGCACCTCGCCTTCGTTCAATGCGGCAGAGAACGTTTCATTGACGCTGCCTGCAAAGTGCTCCAGGGTCAGTAGATCCATTACGTACTCGTGGTCGGCCGGAACTCCGATCATCCACCTAGGGCATACCTGCCACAACACCCCTGCGCTCGCAGACTGCGTTGGGTCATGCATGAGACGGCTTGTTGCATGCATGCCGGCTGCAACGCGTCCGCTGCGATGCAGACGTCATGCGATAATACTGGACGCACCGGTTCGGTTATGTTCAGCCGTGTGACGGCTACTCTATCGCGTTGGAATTCTGTTAAAGGCTTCGATGACGGCGTCCGCATCCCCTGTCGTGCAGTTGTCCGGTGTCCGCATCGATCGCGGCGGTCGCACGATCCTGCGCGACGTCTCGCTTGAGGTGCCACGCGGCAGCATCACTGCCGTGCTCGGTCCGTCCGGCAGCGGCAAATCCACCTTGCTGGCCGCGCTGACCGGCGAGCTGCGTCCGGTCGCCGGCACGGTCACCCTGTTCGGCAACGCGATCCCGCATGGCAACCGTGCACTGCTGGAGATGCGTCGCAATGTCGGCGTGCTGCTGCAGGGCAATGGCCTGCTGACCGACCTGAGCGTGGCCGACAACGTCGCGCTGCCGCTGCGTACGCATACGCGCCTGCCGGCGCCGGTGCTGCAGCGCCTGGTGCAGATGAAGCTGCATGCGGTGGGCCTGCTGGCCGCCGCCGATGCCTGGCCGCGCGAATTGTCCGGCGGCATGGCGCGGCGTGTGGCGCTGGCGCGCGCGCTGGCCCTGGACCCGCCGCTGATGATCTACGACGAACCGCTGACCGGGCTGGACCCGATCGCCTCGGGCGTGATCATGAGCCTGATCCAGCGCCTCAACGACAGCCTCGGCCTGACCAGCATCATCGTCAGCCACCACGTGCACGAAACCCTGCCGATCAGCGACCAGGCCGTGGTCATCGCCAATGGCGGCATCGTGTTCGCCGGCACGCCGGAGCAGCTGCAGGACAGTACCGATCCGCTGGTGCAGCAGTTCCTGCATGGCCAGCCGGATGGGCCGATCGCCTTCGATGCGGCGCCGCGGCGCGACCGGAGTGCCGCCTGATGGCCATGGTCGAGTCGATCCGCGCCTTCGGCCGCGCCGGGCTGTTTTCGCTGACCGTGCTGCGCGGCTCGGTGCCCACGCGCGATTTCATCGCCGAGCTGGTGCGCGAGATCTACAAGGTCGGCGCGCGGTCGCTGCCGATCATCGCCGTCGGCGGCGCCTTCGTCGGCCTGGTGCTGACCCTGCAGGGCTACCGCACGCTGACCACCTACGGTGCGTCGGATGCGCTGTCCACGCTGCTGGGGCTGTCGCTGTACCGCGAGCTGGCACCGGTGCTGACCGCGCTGCTGTTCATCGGCCGCGCCGGCAGCTCGATCGCGGCCGAGCTGGGCCTGATGCGCGCCACCGACCAGATCAAGGCGCTGGAGCTGATGGCCATCGATCCGGTCGCCAAGGCGGTGGCACCGCGCTTCTGGGCGGCGGTGCTGACGGTGCCGTTGCTGACCGGCGTGTTCTGTTCGCTGGCCATCACCGGCGGCTATTTCGAAGCCGTGCACGTGCTGGGCATCGACAACGGCACATTCTGGTCGGGGTTGAGCAACAGCGTGGACTTCTGGGACGACTTTGGCGTGGCCATGCTCAAGTCGGCGATCTTCGGCGGCACCGCCGCATTGGTCGCCGCCTACGTGGGCTTCCACGCCGAACCGACCATCGAAGGCACCTCGATCGCCACCACCCGCGCGGTGGTGAACGCCTCGCTGCTGGTGCTGATGTTCAACTTCGTCCTTTCTGCAATGTTGTTTAGGTGAGTGGAATAACTATGGCCATGCGTGGACCACGACTCGAATTCGCCGTCGGCGCCTTTTTGCTGCTGACCCTGGCCTCGCTGCTGGTGCTGGCGGTGGCCTCGACCAACCAGCGCTGGGGCTTCGGCTCCAGCCAGTACACGCTGACCGCGCGCTTCAGCCAGATCGGCCAGCTGCGTGCGCAGGCACCGGTGAAGATCGGCGGGGTGACCATCGGCAAGGTGTCCGACATCAGCCTGGATCCGACCAGGTTCGACTCGGTGGTGACCCTGTCGCTGGACAACAAGTACAAGGATCTGCCGGCCGACACCTCGGCCGGCATCTTCACCAGCGGCCTGCTGGGCGAGAGTTATATCGGGCTGCAGCCGGGCGGCGACCCGGAAGTGCTCAAGCCGGGCGAAGAAATCGGCTTCACCCAGCCGGCGGTGGATCTGCTGCAGCTGGTCGGCAAGTACATGTTCAGTGGCGGCGGTGATAAATCCGCCGCAGAGGGTCAGGCTGCCCCGCCTGCCCAGCCCGCTTCTCCCTCTACGGAACCGCACCAATGAAAACCACACTGCTCTCCGCTGTCCTGGCCTCGACCCTGCTGGTGTGCGCACCGGCCACCGTGCTGGCGCAGCCGGCTGCCGCCAGCGCGCCTGCGCAGGGCGCGGCCACCAAGACCGTCATCGACAGCAGCACCCGCATCCTGAGCACGCTGGACCAGCGGCGCGCCGAGTTCCGCAGCAACCCGGCCGCGCTGCGCCAGTACATCAATGGCGAATTGAACAAGGCCTTCGACCGCGACTACTCGGCCCGCCTGGTGCTGGGCGTCAACGGCCGTGGTGCCTCCGATGCGGACGTCAAGCTGTTTGCCGATGCGCTGGCCGACAACCTGATGCAGCGTTACGGCACCGCGTTGCTCAACTTCGAAGGCAAGCCGACCTTCCGCGCCAAGTCCGAGAGCGCGCTGCCGGGCAACCGCGGCGTCAAGGTGTCCACCGACCTGCTGCGCGCCGGCAACGACCCGACCCCGGTCGATTACATGATGCGTAACGTCGGCGGCCAGTGGAAGATCTTCGATGTGATGATCGAAGGCATCTCCTACGTGCAGACCTTCAAGACCCAGTTCGACGCCCCGCTGCGCGAAAAGGGCATTGCCAAGGTCGCCGCAGAGCTGCGTAGCGGCAATCTGCAGGTCGGTCCGGCACCGGCCAATGGCAAGTAACGGTTCCGTGCAACGCAATGGCCAGACGCTGGCACTGACCGGCGTGCTCGACCGCGACGCGGTCACGGCGGCCTGGCCGCAGGCGATTGCGCAACTGGACGGCATTCGCACGCTGGACCTGTCGGGTGTACAACGCCTGGACAGTGCCGGCGTTGCAATGCTGGCCGAGCTGGCGGCGCGGCTGCGCGCCACCGGTGCCGGTCCCGTCACGGTGGTGGGTGAGGCGTCCGGTCTGGACGAATTGCGCGCCGCCTACCGTTTGTCCCCTACTTTCGATTTCCAGGCCTGAGCGCCACCCCATGACCCAGCTTCGCCCCCTTTCCCTGTTGGCCGCCTGCCTGCTGCTTGGTGCCTGCGCCAGCCACGCTCCGAAATCCGCGCCGCTTGCGTCCGCGGCCGAGACCGCCCCGGACGCGACCCCGGCGCCGGTACGCGACGACGACGCTGTGACGGCGCAGCCGGCCACTGCCGGCTTTGCCGCCCCGGACGCCCTGCCGGCCACCGCCGCAGCCCCGGCCGACCAGACCGGCGCCGATGCCAGCGCCGGGACCGCAGGTGCCGCCACCTCGGCCGAGGACGACTACGCTGCGCTCTACGGCCCCACCACCCCGCAGGCCGGCGCCAACGGTGCACCGGGCCAGCCCGGTGATGCGCCACCCTACGATCCGTGGGAGCGCTACAACCGCGGCATGCACCGCTTCAACCTGGCCGTGGACCGGGGCGTGGCGCGTCCGTTGGCCACCGGCTATACCAAGGTGGTGCCGCGTCCGGCACGCCTGGGCGTGACCAACTTCTTCGACAACCTCGGCACGCCGCTGACCATGGTCAACCAGCTGCTGCAGGGCCACCCGGTGTATGCGATGCAGTCGCTGGGCCGCTTCGTGATGAATTCCACGCTGGGCGTGGCCGGTCTGTTCGATCCGGCCTCCGCAGCCGGCATTCCGCGCCGCAGCGAGGACTTCGGTCAGACCCTGGGTGTGTGGGGCTGGCGCAATTCGCGCTACTTCGAGTTGCCGCTGTTCGGCCCACGCACGGTGCGCGACACCTTCGGCCTGGGCGGCGACATTCCGCTCTCGCCGTTGCGCCAGGTCGACGACAGCGGCGCGCGCTTCGCCCTGCAGGGCCTGCAGCTGGTGGATACGCGCGCGCAGCTGATGTCGCTGGATTCGCTGCGCGACCAGGCACCGGACGAATACGCACTGACCCGCGATGCATGGATGCAGCGCCGCAACTACCAGATCGTGCGCGACCTGCGCAGCCATCGCCAGAAGGACAACGAGTTGCCCGACTACCTGCGCGAGGACAAGGACAGCACCGTGCCGGTGGATGCAATGCCGATACCGCAGTGGATTCGTTGATCGATCTAGCGCGCGGTTTGGCGTAACTATGAAAGCCCGGGAGCGATCCCGGGCTTTTTATTTTCCGCCACCAGCATGCGAAGTGGCACCAAGGACTAGGCTGCCTAGGCGCAGGCTTGCCTCGGGCAATCCAGACCGAAGGATCAAAGGTGCAGTTGCCAGGTCACTTGCCGGCGCGCAACTCCGGTTCGGGCCTGATCGACGGCGTGCGGTCGATATAGGTGAGATAGTGCTTCCATAGATCGTGCGCGCGCTGATCGTTGAGGTCGACGATGCAGCTCGCTACCTTGGCCGGCAGGACTGTCGCATCGCGCCAGCGCGTTTGCACATTGCCGCACTGAAGATCCCGGTACGTCCTCCACGCCGTCTGTGCGTTGTCGAAAGCGTCGGCGGCAATACCCAATGTGGAAACGGCCCGGTCGCGCGCGGTCGCCAGATAATCATCCAGACGTGCCTGCGCGATGCCGACTTGCTCGTTCCAGCAAGCGTTACTTTCCGGGGTTGTCTGCAGGTCGCGGCAAAGCTCCGCAGCGTGTAACGACGAACTGCCAGGCAGCATCAGGAGGACAAAGAGCAGACGCATCGACAGGGTCCTTGTTGAGTCACCTTCGCGATGCGTGCACCGACACGGTGGATGCAGCTTGCTGCGTCAGGCCACGCGTGCCACTGGCGCGCACGCGTGGCGTCTCGTCCTGGTGGAGAGGAGCTTCAGGCAGCCGCTGCCAACGCTGCATCCACCGCCGCACGCAGGCGCGCATCGTCTGCCGGCACGTCGGGGGCGAAGCGGTCGATGACCTGGCCGTCGCGGCCGATCAGGAATTTTTCGAAGTTCCACAGCACGCCCGGTGCGGGGTTGGGTGCGATGCCGTAGCCGGCCAGTTTCTCGCGCATCGGGCCATCGCCGGTGGCCTGCGGCTGTGCGCTGGTCAACTGCCGATACAACGGATGGATCTCGGCACCGGTGACGGCGATCTTGGAGAACATCGGAAAGGTCACGTCGTAGGTGAGCTGGCAGAACTGCGCGATCTCCGCCTCGCTGCCGGGCTCCTGCCCCTTGAAGTCGTTGGCCGGAAAGCCCAGCACTTCCAGCCCCTGTGCCTGCTTGTCGCGATACAGCGCTTCCAGGCTCTCGTACTGCGGGGTCAGTCCGCACTTGGAGGCGACGTTGACCACCAGCAGCACCTTGCCGCGATAGTCGGCCAGCGTGGCGGGCTCACCGTCGATGCGGGCAACCGGGATGTCGTAAAGCGTCTGGCTCATCGATACGTCCTGGACAGGTAGAGCCGAGAGCATAAACCGCCACGATGGCGCGAGCGAGACGGCTGACTCATGGCGCTTGCAGTGATCTCCAGCGACGCGCACGGACCAAGCGGCTGATCGACCCGTGCAGGCGCTTCACCACGTTCGCTGACGTCAATCGATGCACAACGCGGCCTGGCCCATGCCGCCGATCACTTCCTGGCGGCAACCGAAGCGGTCGCTGTCGCGCTGGCAGGTGCCGGATGTCGCGGTGCCGGTCGGCACGATGCTGGTGGCCAGGCAATCACCGCTGCAGTCGGAACTGTCGCTGCAGGTCTTGCCGGCATCGGCATACGGCACCACGCAACGCACCGTCTGCATGCGGCCGACCGGGCGCAGTTGCCCGCCCTTAGCCGTGCATTCGGCAGCGTCGGCGGAACCGGCGTGCGGTGGCTGCGGCGTACCCGCCGCAGCGCCCGGCCTGGTCGCCGGAGGCGTGCTGCATGCGGTCAGCAGCAGCGCGCAGACCACTGCATGGATCCATCGGGTTGCCATGTTGACACTCTCGTCTTGCATCAGGTGGCTGCAAGCATCGCGGTGGCGATGTCTGCGTGGCGTGCTCGCTATCGGCAAGAAGCCATGCCGGAGACCTGTGTTTTGTAGGAGCGGCCCTGGCCGCGATGGGGCGTTATCGGTAATGCCTGGTCGCGCCCGGGTGCGCTCCTACGTTGTGGCTTGTTGGGTCGCCTTGGGCGGCGGATCATTCCTGCTCGGCGTTGCTGTCGTCGTCGCTGCTGCTGGCGGTGTCGTCGCTGCCGGCATCGTCCAGCAGCGCCTGGGAGTGTTCGCTGGCCAGGGTTTCCACGCCGCGCAGGCGGCGTTCGATGGTGCGGGTCTTGCGGCTGGCTTCGCCCAGGCTCTTGCCGACCGTGCTGATCTGCCGCTCGGCCTTTTCGAGGATGCCGGCGAACTTGCCGAACTCGCTCTTCACCGCGCCCAGCACCTGCCAGACCTCGCTGGAGCGCTTTTCGATCGCCAGCGTGCGGAAGCCCATCTGCAGGCTGTTGAGCAGGGCGGTGAAGGTGGTCGGGCCTGCCAGCACCACGCGATGTTCGCGCTGCAGCAGGTCGACCAGGCCGGCGCGACGGATCACTTCGGCGTACAGGCCTTCGGTGGGCAGGAACATCACCGCGAAGTCGGTCGTCTGCGGCGGGCAGACGTACTTGTCGCTGATCGACTTGGCCTGGATGCGGATGGCGCGTTCCAGCTGCGCGGTCGATGCCTTGATCGCGTCGAGGTCGCCCTTTTCCTGCGCGTCGATCAGGCGTTCGTAGTCCTCGCGCGGGAACTTGGCGTCGACCGGCAGCCACACCACCGTGTCGTCGCCACGCCCCGGCAGGCGGATCGCGAAATCCACCGCCTCGGCGCTGTCGGGCCTGACCCGCACGCTGCGCGCGTACTGCTCCATCGTCAGCGTCTGCTCGAGGATGTTCTCCAGCTGCACTTCGCCCCAGCCGCCGCGGTCCTTGACGTTGCTCAGCACGCGCTTGAGATCGCCCACGCCGGTGGCCAGCTGCTGCATTTCGCCCAGACCGCGCTGTACCTGCTCCAGGCGTTCGGAAACAAGCTTGAAGGAGGCATCCAGGCGCGTGTTGAGCGTGGTCTGCAGTTTTTCGTCAACGGTGGCGCGCATCAGTTCGAGCTTGCTGGCGTTGTCGTTCTGCAGGTTGGCCAGCTGTTGTTCCAGCGTGGCGCGCATTTCGCCGATGCGCAGTTCGTTGCGCTGGGTGAGTTCGGTCAGACGTTGGCCCAAGGCCTCGGTGAAGCGCTGCTGCGACTCGCCAGCCTCCTGCCGGCCCTTGCGGGCATCGTCGGCCAGCGCTTCGCGCAGGGCGGCCATATGGGTGTCGGTGCGTGCGATCAGCTCGGTCAGCTGCTGGCCGAACACCTGGATGCGGGTTTCCTGCTGCTGGCCGAAGCCGTCGAGCTGGGTGCGCAATTCGGTCAGCCGCAGGGTGAGCAGTTCGCCGGTGCGTTGTTGCGCCAGGGCGCTTTCTTCGCGCGCCTTGCGTGCGTCTTCGCCGAGTGCATCGCGCAACAGGTCCAGGCGCTGGTCGGTGCGCGTGGACAGTTCGGTGAGATTGCGTGCGAAGGTTTCCAGGCGGCCGTCCTGCTGCCGCGCCAGGCCTTCGAGCTGCTCGCGCAATTCGCCGCGGCCGTCGCGTTGCTCGGCACGCAGCGCCAGCTCCAGGCCGCTGGTGGAAGGACGTCGCAGCAGCGCGATCAGCTGCAACACGAGGACTACGACAAGCAGTCCGAGAAGGATCAGGGATTGGGATGACATGCGCGCAGTGTAGCCGGGCCGGTCGCAGGGGCTGCGCCAATGCGATGCCGGTTGGGCGACCGGTGCTCAGGGCGCAGGCGCCTGGGACGGTGCGCCTGCGGCAATGCGCATCAAGCGACTCCGACGCGGCTGACGGCGTGGCGAGCCGGGCCGGAGCTGCGCAGTCGCAACGTCGCCGCGGTCAGAACCCCTCCAGCACCAGCTTGCCGCGGGTGCGATGCGATTCCAGCGCGGCGTGGGCGCGGCGCAGGTTGTCGACGGTGATGCGGCCGTAGTGCTCGCCCAGCGTGCTGCGCAGCGTGCCGCTGTCCACCAGCGCGGCGACGCGGTTGAGCAGGTGGTGCTGGGCAATCATGTCGTCGGTGTCGAACAGCGAGCGGGTGAACATGAATTCCCAGTGCAGCGACGCGCTCTTGCGCTTGAGCGGCAGCACATCGAGCGTGGCCGGATCGTCGATCAGGGCCAGCTGGCCCTGCGGTGCGAGCACCTCGACCAGCTGGGCGAAGTGCTGGTCGGTATGGGTCAGGCTGGCGACATGCTCGACCTGGGCAATGCCGATGCGCTGCAGGCTCTCGCTCAGCGGCTGGGTGTGGTCGATGACATGGTGGGCACCGAGCGCATACACCCAGTCCTGCGTCTGCGGGCGCGAGGCGGTGCCGATCACGGTCAGCTTGGTCAACGTGCGCGCCAGCTGCACCAGGATCGAGCCGACGCCCCCGGCGGCGCCGACCACCAGCAGGGTCTGGCCCTGCCCGCCGTCTTCGGCGATGCGCAGGCGGTCGAACAGCAGCTCCCAGGCGGTGATCGCGGTCAGCGGCAACGCGGCGGCCGAGGCGTCATCGAGCGTGGCCGGCTTGCGCCCGACCAGGCGTTCGTCCACCAGGTGGTATTCGGCATTGGTGCCCGGGCGGTTCAAGGTGCCGGCGTAGTACACCGCATCGCCGGGCTGGAACAGGCTGACCGCGCTGCCCACCGCATCGACCACGCCGCTGGCATCCCAGCCGAGCACGCGCGGTGCGTCGACCGCGGCGTTGGCGCGCACCTTGGTGTCGACCGGATTGACCGAGATGGCATGGATACGCACGCGCAGGTCGCGCGGGCCGGGCTCGGGCAGCGGCAGGTCGAGCGCGACCAGCGCGCGCGCGTCGTCGATGGGCAGACCGTGCTGGGGATAGGCGATGGCTTTCATGGCGGGCGTCCTGCGGGGAGGGAACTGCATGGTCGGCCGCCGGCATTGCGAGAAAAACCGGCAAACTGCGCAAGCACTTTCACAGCTGGAGTGAAGATGGTCCGCTTCGACGACTTGGCGCTGTTCGTGCGCACGGCGGCACTGGGCAGTTTTTCCAATGCCGCGCGCGAGGCCGACCTGCTGCCCGGCCAGGTCAGCGCGGCAGTGGCGCGGCTGGAGCGGGCCCTGGACCTGCGCCTGTTTGCGCGCTCCACGCGCAGCCTGCGGCTGACTGCCGAGGGAGAGCAGTACCTGCCCTACGCACGCCAGGTGCTGGAGCTGCTGCGCGATGGGCGCGAGCAGGTGCGCGGGCACGACACCGAACTGCAGGGCGTACTGCAGGTAACCGCCCCGTCGGACCTGGGCCGCAATGTGCTGCTGCCGTGGCTGACCGAGTTCCGCGCCGCGCATCCGCGCCTGCGCCTGCGCCTGCATCTGTCCGACCAGGTGGCGGACCTGTACCGCGCGCCGGTGGATGTGGCGTTCCGGCTGGGGCGTATCGACGATGCGGAGCATGTGGCGCTACCCCTGGCGCCGCGCAACCGGCGGGTGCTGGTCGCCGCGCCGTCCTATCTGCAACGACACGGGCAACCGGCCACCCTGGATGCGCTGCGCGAGCACGCCTGCCTGCTGTATCTGCTGGCCGGGCGCGCCTACGACCGCTGGCAGTTCGAGCTGGAGGGCCGCCGCCACATCGTGCCGGTGCGTGGCGCGATGCTGTGCGACGACGCCGATATCGTGCGGCGCTGGGCAGTGGCAGGCGAAGGCATCGCCTATAAATCCTGGCTGGATGTCTGCACCGACGTGCAGGCCGGGCGTTTGCAGGTGCTGTTCCCGGAGTGCGGCGACCGCTTGCCTCTGCACCTGGTGTGCCCGCATCGCAAGCAGTTTTCGCCGGCGGTGCGGCAGCTGCACGCGCTGTTTGCGCAACGCTGCCAGGCGATGACGGCGCTGTACCCGCTGGCGTCTGCTGCGCGTTGACCTGCTGCGCCGGAACAGGGGCGCGATGGATGCACGCGCGCCGCGGCAAGGTCTGCGCGACTGCCGCGCGCGTTGAGGTGCCCGTCACTGCGCAGCTTCTAGCCTGCCTGCATGACAGCCCGCCGCTTCCCGCCGATGCAGTGCTACGGCAATCGCCAGGGCCACTCCGGAGTGGTGGCCTATGCGGTGGCAGACGATGCAATCGCGGTGCGCTTTCGCAGTGGCGAGACCTATGTGTACACCGCCGCCAGTGCCGGCGCCGACGTGGTCGCGACCATGCAGCGCCTGGCCAAGGCAGGGCGCGGCTTGAGCACCTATATCAGCCAGAGCGTGCGCGACGCTTACGCGGGCAAGCTGACGGTGTAGGCGCGCGGCGACAGAGCAGGTTGCACGCATCGATCTGTATGGCTGCACGAACATACCCATGCCCATTGCAGCATCCGCTCCGTTGTACGCAGACGCGGCAGCCGTGCTGCTGCAATGATGCATCGACGCACGCGCAAGACGCAGAGCAGTCACTGGCGCAGTCGTCTGCGCGCACTCACCACCTCCACCCCCGGGCACATATGCTGGACATCTACGGAAAGCCGACATCGATCAACGTGCGCAAGGTGCTGTGGCTGTGCGAGGAACTGGCGCTGGACTACACGCTGCACGCGTATGGCAGCGGGTTTGCATCGGTGGATACGGAGGTCTTTCGCGCGCTCAACCCCAACGTACTGGTGCCGGTGATCCGCGATGGCGATCTGGTGCTGTGGGAGTCGAACACGATCTGCCGGTATCTGGCCGCGCGTGCAGGGCGCGCCGACCTGTTGCCGACGGCGCCCGCTGCCCGTGCGCTGGTCGAGCAATGGATGGATTGGCAGGCCACCGAACTCAACAACGCCTGGCGTTACGCGTTCATGGCCAGCGTGCGCGGCAGCGCGGCGCATGCCGATCCACAGGCGATTGCGGCGAGCGTGCGCGAGTGGAACCGGCACATGGCCATCCTCGAGACACAGCTGCAACGCGGCGGCCCGTTCGTGCTCGGAGCCGACTTCACCCTGGCCGATATCGTGTTGGGCTTATCCACGCAGCGCTGGCTTGCCAGCCCGATCGCGCGGCCGGCGTTGCCGGCGGTGGTGGCGTATCACGCCTGCCTGAAGACGCGTGCCGGCTTTCGACGTCATGGCTGCAATGCGCCGTAGACCAGGCGTGCAGCCGCTACGCAAAGCGAGCCAGACAGTGCGGCGATGCTGGATTTGCATGCGGATCGCATCGCATTGACCTCAACGTGACCTGCGCATCGCTAGGGTGAGGCTTCGTTCCTGCCAGGCCACCCGATGACCACCGCCACCAACCAAACCCGTCTGTTCGCGCTGGGCCTGTTCGTTTTTCTGGGCAGCTTTGCCGCGATCGTCTGGTACCTGATGCGGCCGTACGGCACGGCGTATTTCTTCCCGGTGCATTTTCTGATCGGCGCCGCGTTGCCGTTTTTGTTCTATGCCATTGGTGGAACACGGCTGTGGTTCTGGATCGGCATCGGAGTCACCGCACTGGTGCTGCTGTGGTTCAACTTCTGGGGCCACGACGCCAATGGCGCGGCGCCGCGGGTACTCGATTGGACCCATTTCGCTGCCGGTGCGGTCGGCCTGATCGGCGCGTGGGCGGTGCAGTTGGTCTATCGCAATGTGCGCCCACCGCATCGCCCGTCTGTGGAGTGAGCGGGAATTTGGGATTGGGGATTGGGGATTCGCAAAAGCGGGATCGCGGGTGGCGGTCGCTTGGCCGGGGACCGGCGGGTGCGGCCCGCGCCCGGCTGATGCGGTGGGCGCGCGGGCGCGGCCACGCTGGCGCCGACGCATGACCTTGGACCGATAGCTTTGCTGCGGCGCGTTGGGCGACACTCGCGCCTTCTTTTGTTCCCGCGAGGTCCGCATGTCGTCTTGGCTCAGGCGCAAATCCATCGATCAGGTCACCGTGCACGAGGCCGGCCGGCAGCTGGTCCGCAGCCTGAGTTGGCCGCATCTGGTCGCGCTGGGCATCGGCGCGATCGTCGGCACCGGCATCTACACCTTGATCGGCGTGGGCGCGGACAAGGCCGGCCCGGCGGTGCTGTTGTCGTTCGTGGCGGCCGGCATCGTGTGCGCCTGTGCGGCGCTGGCGTATGCGGAGATGGCCACGATGATGCCGGCTGCCGGCAGCGCCTACACCTACAGTTACACCGCGCTTGGCGAGAGCATCGCCTGGGTGGTGGGCTGGAGCCTGGTGCTGGAATACTCGCTGGTGGTGAGCACGGTGGCGGTGGGCTGGTCGGGCTATTTCGTCGGCTTCCTGCAGTGGTTGGGGGTCAACCTGCCGCATGCCCTGGTGGCCGGGCCGCATGCCGGCGGCATCGTCAACCTGCCGGCGGTGGTGATCACCTTCCTGGTCGCCGGCATGCTGATGGCCGGCACCAAGGAAAGCGCCACCCTCAACGCGGTGCTGGTGGTGCTGAAGATCGTGGCGCTGGGCGTGTTCGTGGCGATTGCGTTGCCGGCGTTCGACAGCGCCAACCTGCAGCCGTTCATGCCGTATGGCTTTCCCAAGACCGAAGGTGCCGATGGCGTGGAGCGCGGGGTGATGGCCGCGGCGGCGATCATCTTCTTCGCGTTCTATGGCTTCGATGCGATCTCCACCGCGGCCGAAGAGACCAAGAACCCGGGGCGCGATCTGTCGATCGGCATCGTCGGCTCGATGATCGGCTGCACGCTGATCTATGTGCTGGTGGCGTTGTCGGCGGTGGGCGCGATGAGCTTCACCGTGTTCGGCAAAAGCCCGGAGCCGTTGGCGCTGATCATGCGCGAACTCGGCCACGGCAAGGCGGCGCTGGTCATCGGTGCGGTGGCGATCATCGCGCTGCCGACGGTGTTGCTGGCGTTCCTGTATGGGCAGAGCCGCATCTTCTTCGTGATGTCGCGCGATGGCCTGTTGCCGCGTGGCCTGTCCAAGGTCAATGCCCGCACCGGCACGCCGGTGGCGATCACCCTGTTCACGGCGGTGCTGGTGGCGGCGTTGGCGGGCGTGGCACGCCTGGATGAAATTGCCGCATTGGCTAATGCCGGGACCCTGGCGGCGTTCACTGCGGTGGCGGCGTGCCTGCTGGTGCTGCGCGTGCGCGAGCCCACGCGTGCGCGCTCCTTCCGGACGCCGCTGGCATGGGTGGTGGGGCCGGTGGCGATCCTGGGCTGCCTGTATCTGTTCTGGAGTCTGCCAAGCACGACGCAGGGGTGGTTCCTGGCCTGGAACGCGCTGGGCGTGGTGGTGTATGTGGCCTATGGCCGGCGCAATAGCCGGTTGGCGAAGGTGGGATAGTTCCTTCTCCCAGCGGGAGTGTGCCCTTCTCCCAGCGGGAGAAGGGGCTCGCGGGGCGGATGAGGGGCGCCTCGGACACCCGGCAGGTGCCAGCGATGACGAACGCGTCGCCACGCGCCTTCAAGAATGGATCAGCACATGCGAGCTGTGCCCTTGCTTTCAGGCTGCGCGCCGGCCCGCGCTCGCGGTACCGGCGCTTGAATCACGGTGCCGCCGCAGGCGTGGCGCAGAACGAGGCAGGCAATGCCTCTGGTTGCGTGCCCCAGCCCTGGGTCGGCGCCTGCTTGCTTAGTGCAAACGACAGCGTGCCGCCCTGCTGCAGCTGGGCCCAGTCCAGGAACACCTGCCGCTGCGGTTGCCCATTGAAACGCACGCTGTCCACGTATTGCAGCGCGCGGCCGTCGGCGCCGGGGGTGTCGATACGCAGGCGCTTGCCGTTGCCCAGCGCCAGCGTGACCCGCTTGAAGCGCGGGGCATGCAGCAGGAACTGCCCGCTGCCCGGCACCGCCGGATACAGGCCCAGGGCACTGAACAGGTACCAGGCCGACATCGTGCCGAGGTCGTCGTTGCCGGTGACGCCATTGGGCGCGTTGGTGAACAGCTGCTGGGCGGCGCGCACCACGGTGGCGGTCTTCCACGGCTGGCCGATCAACGTGTACATCCACGGGGCGTGCAGGTCCGGTTCGTTGTTGGGGTTGTAGCGGTACTGGTTGTAGTAGCTGTACGGGCCGACCACCCAGTGCGTGCGCGCGGCGTTGAGCGGGTCCTTGAGCAGGTCGTCGTAGGCAAAGAACGCATCCAGGCGTTTGCCGGCCTGCTCGCTGCCATGCATGGCCTGCAGCATGCCGGGGATGTCCTGCTGCACCAGCCACTGGTATTGCCAGGCGGTGCCTTCGTGGAAGCCATGCTGCGAGCGTGGGCTGTAGTGATCGTCCGAGGGGGCATACCAGCTGCCGTCTTCCAGCCGCGGGCGCGGAAAGCCGCTGAAGCCGGTGTCGGCATCGCGCACGCCGGCGTCCCAGACGTTGTGCCAGTTGCCGCCGCGTCTGCGTAGCAGCGCGCTGTCGTCGGGGTGGCCGAGCGCCTGCGCCATCTGCGCCAGCGCGCAGTCGGCCAGCGCGTATTCCAGCGTGGCCGAGCCGCCGTGGTGCGGGTCCACGTCCATGCCCTTGGAGGGGAAGGCACGGTCGTATTGCACGTAGCCGTTGGCCAGGTAGCTGGCGTTGCCCGAGCGCCCGGCGTGGCGCGAATTGATGGGCGGCTGGCCGAAGGCGTTCTGGCGCAGCGCGGCGTAGGCCTCGGTTTCACTGCCCTGCAGCGCGCCGAAGCGCCACAGGTCGACCATGAAGGGCGTCACCGGGTCGCCGGTCATGATGTTGGTGTCGTAATTGGCGTACCCCCAGCGCGGCAGCCAGCCGCCTTGCTGGTGGATGGCCAACAGCGAGCGACCGATGTCGCGCGCGCGCGCCGGCTGCAGCAAGGCCAGCAGCTGGTTCTGCGAGCGATAGGTGTCCCACAGCGAGAAGTACTCGTAGTAGGTCCAGCCCTCGGCATGGTGGATCGCATCGTCAAAGCCGCGATAGCGGCCATCGGCATCGCTTCCGGTCAGCGGCTGCAGCAGCGCGTGATACAGCGCGGTGTAGGCCACCGTGCGATCGTCGGCGCTGGCGCCGGCCAGCTGCATGCCGGCCAGTTCCCTGCGCCAGGCCTGTTGCGCGCGCTGGCGCATCTGCTCCAGGCCCAGCAGCTTGCCGCCCTGCATGCCGTCGGCGCGCAGGTTGTTGCGCGCGCCTTCGGCATCCACATGCGAGATGGCGCTGACCACGGTCACTGCGCGCGCGGTCTTGTTCTTGCCCAGCGGGAAGCTGAGCCAGGCGCCGTTGGGCTTGAGTTCGCCGCCCATGCCGTGGCGCGCGCCGGGCACGCCGCCGTCTTCGCCCCAGACACCGTGCGCGGTAAACGGGCGGTCGAATTCCAGCCGGAACCAGGTGGTGTATTCGTGGCCGCCGCAGAAGCTCTGCGTGGTGAGTTTGCCTTCGACCACACGGTCGCCGACCACCTGCAGCTGGCTGCCGATCACCACGTGGCGGTCGTTGGCCTGGCCGAGGTTGACCAGCACATGGCCGGTGTCGGCGCCGGGCGCGAAGCTGTAGCGCTCGGCGGCGGCGCGGGTGAGCGCGGTGGCTTCGGCGTCGATGCCGCCGTAGTCGGTCAGCCGCACCTTGTAGTAGCCGGCCTGGCCCACCTCGCCGTCATGGGTGTAGCGGGCGGCATAGCGCTTCTGGTCGAAGGCCTTGGCATCGGCGGTGTCGAAGTCGCCGCCCGGGCCGATGCGGCCGGTGACCGGCAGCACCGAGACCTGCCCGCCCTGCTCCCAGCAGCCGGCCCCGGACAGGAACGAATGGCCGAAGCCGCGGATGCTGGGGTCGTCGTAGCGCCAGCCGGCGTAGTGTGCGCCGATCGGGCTGACCTGGACCAGGCCGAACGGGGCCGAGGCACCGGGGAAGGTGTTGCCGTCGTCCTTGCTGCCGATGAAGGTGTTGACCTGCGCCGGGTCCTGCGCGGCCAGCGGCGCGGACACCGCCATGCCGAGCAGGCACAGGCCGGCGGCGGCGCGGCGCCAGAACGGCGCCGGAGCGCCCTGCGAAACGGAACGATCGGACCAGACTGCGGAGAGCATGCAAGACACCTCGGAGGAGAGGGCGACCGAAGCCGCAGGTGGGGATCCATGCCGATCGCTGCACCACGCAGCGATCGACGCACAACGACCGCGTTCAAACGGCGACCGGCAGCGCGATTTCGCGCACGACCTGGCTTGTTTGGATCGATCTAAATTCGATGCGGTCATGGGCCATGTGTCGGCAAAGATTAAGCATTCTCGACCGCTTGCTGCACACTGCGGCGCAGCAAGTGTGCGGATGCTGGCAGTTTTGCGGGTGTTTTAGACGTTTTGAGGCGATCTGTTGCGCGCTTCAGGTACTGCCATTCTGAAGCGTGTCAGAGGCACTGACGGATGAGTTGGCTCGGGATTGATTCGTCTGCGCTGCGTGCGGTTGGTTGAAGGTGGCGCTCTTGGGCGTGTTGCGCGTCGGGGGCCGAACCCTCACCCCGCCCCCCGCTCCGGCCCGCGCTAGCAGCGCGGGCGCTCCCAGGCACGCGCGCCAGTGGCGCGCAAGCCGTGCCTTATCGCCCCGGGGGGAGAGGGGCTTGGTCCACGGGGCTTGATGGCCCATAAAAAAAGCCCGGTCAGTGACCGGGCCTGGCGACGCTGGCGTGGCGGCGGGAGGGGCCGACGCGCCGGTGACGCAGTTGCTTCAGATCCAGCGCATGCCCTCGAACGGGTTCCAGCTGGTGCTGCCCTTCACCTTGTCCAGGTAGTAGGCGTAGTTGGCGATCATGCCGGTCAACAACGACAGCGGCAGCCACAGCACGTTCTGAAACGCGGCCGGCAGGAACGAGGCCACGATGCTCACCACGACGCTGATGCCGATCAGGCTCAACGCCTTGCGCCACAGGCCGATGATGAAGAAATAGATGACGCCGAAGAAGAAGGCATAGAAGTTCATGCCGACCTTGACCTTCTCGCCAAAGCTCAGGGTCTTCAGTGCGTTCTTGTAACTGGGGTCTTTGGGGCCACCGTGACGGTCGAAGAAATCGAAACGGAACTGCCACTTGGGACTGAGCTGGGTGCGATCGAAGGTATCCATTCCAAACCATGTAGTTGAAAACGATTACATGATAGGCGATCGCGTATTCATCGGCACGTCCTTCGGCACCGGTCGGACGCGGAGGGTCAGCCGCCGATCAGCTTCAGCCGTGGCCGCTTGCAGGCCGCCGCGCGCCTCACTCGCGCTGGTCGCTGGCACCGGTGCCGCGGCGCGCCCGGCGCAGCGCGTACAGCGAACGGTCGGCGCGATCGACCACTGCCGCCAGCGCCTCGCCGTCGTGGCGCAGGGCGGTGCCCAGGGTGAACTGGATCGGGGCGTCGTCGGTGGCGGCCACGTAGTCGCGCGCCAATGCCGCCAGCTGCGACTGGGTGGGTTGATGCAGCAGCACCAGGAACTCGTCGCCGCCCAGGCGGACCAGACGGTCCTGGGTGCGCAACGGCTGGTTGAGGAACCAGGCCATCTGCACCAGCACTTCATCGCCGCGCTGGTGGCCGTGGGTGTCGTTGACCAGCTTGAACTTGTCCAGATCCACCACGATGCAGCCCCAGCGCACGCTGGGGTCGCGCTTGTCCAGTTCGTCCAGGAAACGGCGGTTGTAGCAGTTGGTGAGCGGGTCGGTGAACGACCATTCCAGCAGCTGCTTCTCCTGCTGGTACTGGTTGGTGATGTCCTGGGCGTGCGCCAGCACGACGGTGGCGTCGGCCTCCACGTCCAGCACGTTGCGGTACTGCCAGTGGCGCAGGCTGCCATCGCTGGCGACCAGCTCGATCACGCCGGCGTCCTGGCCGTCGAGCACCATCCGCGACAGATAGCCCTGGAAGGCGGCGTGCAGCTCGGGGCGGATGAATTCCAGCAACGAGCGCCCTTCCATGTCGTCCACGCTGCGGCCCAGCGAGCGCGCCGCGGCCGGATTGATGCTGATCAGCCGGCCATCCATCTCGTGGGTGCAGATCAGGCCCAGGCTGTACTGGAACATGTTGCGGAACTTGCGCTCGCTGGCAGCCAGCGCATCCACCGCGCGATGGCGGTCGGTGACGTCCTGGATCGCGCCGATCAGGCGGATGCGCCCATCCACATGCTCCATCGAACCGGTGCTGTGCACCCACAGCCGCCGCCCGGTGGCGCTGACCAGCGGCAGTTCCAGGTCCCAGGGCGTGCCGTCGCGCACGCAGCTGTCCACCGCCTCGGTGATCACCGCGCGTGCATCCAGCGGATAGAAGCCGATCCCCTCGGCCAGGGTCGGCCGGTAGCCGGGCGGCAGATCGTGCAGCCGGCAGGTCTGGTCCGACCAGGTCAGCACGCCGCTAGCCACATCCACCTCCCAGCCGCCGACACCGGCGACCCGGCCAGTGCGTTCCAGAAACGCTTCGCTCTCACGCAGGCGCTGCTGCAGCTGTGCGTTGGCAGCTTCGCGCTCCAGCATCAGCCGGCGCTGCTCCAGCCCTTCGGCGGCGACCCTGGCCAGCTGCTGCAAGGCGGCCAGTTGCGCCGGCTCCAGCGCGCGCGGGCGCTGGTCGATCACGCACACCGTGCCCATGCGCAGGCCGTCGGACAACACGATCGGCGCGCCGGCGTAATAACGGATCCCCGGCGCATCGGTGACCAGCGTGTTGTCGCAAAAGCGCGGATCGGCCGGCGCATTGCGTACTTCCATCACCGCATCGTCCTCGATGGCGTGGGTGCAGAACGCGAGCTCGCGTGGGGTTTCGCTGGCGCCGGGCAGGCCGATATTGGCCTTCCACCATTGACGATGCTCGTCCACCAACGACACCAGCGCGATCGGCGTGCCGGCAATCGCCTGCGCGGCGGCGGCCAACGCATCGAAGAACGGCTCGGCATCGGTATCGACGATCTGCAACAGCGCCAGACGCGACAGCCGATCGGTTTCGCGGGAAGTGGATGACGCGACGGTGTCGCAGTGGCTCAACGGAATGCTCGCTTGTTCCCCTGACAATCCGCTCAGTCTAGCGGACCGGGCATACCTGCCTGACGCTGGTTTCGTGCGCCGCGACACAGGATGGGGTGTGCGCCGGCGCTGCGGCCTGCCCGGCGGCACCGGCGCGTCGGCGCACTAGGCGGCGCCCTAGGCGGCGGGGTCGGCGCCGCTGGAGGCGCTGGTGTCGTCCATCTGCAGGGCCAGGTACAGGCGCACGCAGTCGTCGGTGTTGCCCAGGTCCACGCCGCAGAGTCCTGCGATGCGCTGCATGCGGTAATCCAGCGTATTGCGGTGGATGGCCAGTGCCTTGGCGGTGGGCGCCATGCGCATGCCGGCGCCGAACCAGACCGACAAGGTCTTCAACAGGTCGCCGCGCCGGTCCTGTGCCAGCAGTGCCTGCAGCGGCTTGCGCAATTCGTCGGCCTGCCAGGCCTGGCGCAGGTCGTCCACCAGCACCGGCAGGCGATGGTCGTCGTAGAAGAACGCGTCGGCCTGCGGCGCGCGCGCCTTGCCGATGCGCATGGTGGTACGCGCGATCTGGTGCGACAGCGCCAGCCCGTTGGACTGCGGGAAGTACTGCCCCAGCGCGAGGCGGATGCGCAGCGGGCTGCTGGCACGCATGCGCTCGAGCAAGGTATGCGCGCGACGGCGTTGTTCGCCCACGTCCCAGTGGCCGCGGCGGTCCAGCGCGGGCTTGAGCACCACCAGTTCGTTGAGCGCGGTGGCGGCGATCAGGTTGCCGCGCTCGGGCGTGGCCAGCAGCGTGTGCAGGCGCTGCAGTTCCACCAGCATGGCGTCCAGGTCGAGGGTGTCGCTTTCCAGTTCGATCACGGCCGCCACGCGCGGCAGGTCCAGCGCGATGCCGAGCCGTTCGGCCCAGCCGGCCAGTGCCGGGGTCGGTCCGTCGGCGCGGATCAGGCCGAGCGTGACTTCCTCGCGCAGGCGCGCATCGCGGGCCAGCAGGCGCAGCAGGCCGGCCTGTTCCAGCATCGCTTCGGCGGCCATGCGCACCAGTTCGGCCTGTTGCCCGATCCGCTGCGGGTCGCCGGTCAGCCCGACGCAGCCGACGATGCGGCCATCGGCGATCAGCGGCAGGTTGACGCCCGGGCGCACCGCGTCCAGCTGCCGGGCCAGCGCCGCATCGATCTCCACCCGGCCCTGCCTGGACAGCACCAGCAGCGCGCCTTCGTGCAGCTGGCCGAGGCGTGCCGGCTCGCCGCTGGCGATGATGACGCCGGTGTGGTCCATCACATTGACGTTGCCGTCGATGATGGTCATCGCGCGGTCGACGATGGACTGCGCCAGGGTGCGGTCGAGCGTGAGCATGGGCTGGGGTCTGTTGACGGGGTGAGGGAGGCTGCGGTGCCATGGTCGGCATGCACGTCGCCAAGCATGACGCCAAGGCGCGCCGATGAGCGCGCGTCGCGGCCATGCTGCGGTTGCGCGGCGTCCGGGCCGTGAACCGGGCACGCCACCGGCACGCTGCGCTCATCCGCCCGCACGGCAGTGCGCGTCCGAGGCTGCAGGCAACGACGTGGTTACCTTGTCCTTTCGGCCGACGCGCCGCGCTGCGTGGGCCATGCCCTCATGCGGCAGCCATGCAACGCACGCCGCTCTGCAGCAGCAGGATCTGTGCGAGGCAGCTGCGTGCGGCCATCACTGCTGGTCAGCGCCTCCCGACGTACGCGCCATCGTCTGCCCCACCTGCAATGTCGCCGCCACGTTGCGTGCGGCGATGCGCACGTTGCTGGCGGCTTCGGCCAGCGCCTGCTCCACCGTGCAGGCGCGGTGCACCACCGCAAACATCGCAGCGATGCCGTGCCCATGCAGCCGCGCGGCGCCGTTGCCCAGGCAACCGGCGATGGCGATCACCGGCTTGCCGTGCCGCTGCGCCAGCCGCGCCACGCCCACCGGGGTCTTGCCGTGCAGGCTCTGGCTGTCGAGACGGCCTTCGCCGGTGATGACCAGATCGGCCTGGGCGACCAGCGCATCCAGCCCCAGCGCCTGCGCCACGATGTCCACGCCGGGCCGCAACTGCGCGCCCAGGTACGCCACCAGCGCCGCGCCCAGGCCGCCGGCCGCACCGCCACCGGGCAGGTCGTGCAGGCGCACGCCCAGGTCGCGTTGCAGCACATCGGCATAGCGCTGCAGGTTGCTGTCGAGCTGGCGCACCATGCTGGGCGTGGCGCCCTTCTGCGGGCCGAACACCGCCGAGGCACCGGTCGGGCCGATCAGTGGGTTGTCCACATCGCAGGCCACTTCGAAGTGGCAGTCCTGCAGGCGAACGTCCAGGCCGTCGGTCTCGATGCGGGCCAGCGCCGCCAGCGCGCCGCCGCCGGGGCCGATCGCCTCGCCGCGCGCATCCAGCAACCGCACGCCCAGGGCCTGCGCCAGGCCGGCGCCGCCGTCGTTGGTGGCACTGCCGCCGATGCCGATGATGAAGCGCCGCGCGCCGGCATCCAGCGCGGCCAGGATCAACTCGCCCACGCCTGCAGTGCTGGTGCGCAGCGGCGCGCGCTCGGCCGGCGGCACCAGCGCCAGGCCGCTGGCGGCGGCCATTTCGATCACTGCGGTGCGGCCGTCGCCGGTCAGGCCGAAGAACGCCTGCACCGGGGTGCCGAGCGGGCCGCTGACCGTGCAGGCGATCACCCGCCCGCCGGTGGCCGCCACCAGGGCGTCGACCGTGCCTTCGCCGCCATCGGCGACCGGCACCTTGCGGTACTGCCAGTCGGGGAACACCTCGCGGAAGCCGGCCTCGATCTGGGTGGCCACCTCCAGCGCGGACAGGCTTTCCTTGTAGGAATCGGGGGCGATGACGATCTTCATGGGCACACTCGCTGGGACGGACGCATCACTGGTTCACCGCGCGTGCCGGCACCCGCAGCACCAGCGCCGCGCCCAGCAGCATGGCCCCGGCCAGCACGTACAGCGCCAGCTCGGTGCTGTGGGTGGCGTCCTTGATCCAGCCCACCAGGTACGGGCTGACGAAGCCGGCAACCTGGCCGGTGGAATTGATCAGCGCCAGCCCGCCGGCCGCCGCGGCGGCGGTGAGAAAGCCGTTGGTCAGCGGCCAGAACAGCGGCAAGCCGCTGACCGCGCCCATCGTGGCCAGGGTCATGCCGAACAGGGCCAGCGCGAGGTTGTCGGTGACGCTGGCGGCGATGCACAGCCCCGCCGCGCCCATCAGCAACGGGATCACCAGGTGCCAGCGGCGCTCGCCGCGGCGGTCGGCCGAGCGGCCCATCAGCACCATGAACACCGCCGCGGCCAGGTACGGGATGGCGCTCATCAGGCCGATCCGGGTCGGGTCGGTGACACCGCTGCCCTGGATGATCGACGGCAGCCAGAAGTTGATCGCATACACCCCGCTCTGGATGCAGAAGTACACCGTGCCCAGCAGCCATACCGCCGGGTTGCGCAGCACCGCGCCCAGCGAGGTGGAGGCGCTGGCCGGCTTGCCTGCTTCGTCGGCGGCCAGCGCGCGGGTCAGTGCCTGCTTCTCCTGCGGGTCCAGCCAGCGCGCCTGCTGCACGCCATCGCTGAGCAGGAACCACACCCCGATGCCCAACAGCACCGTGGGCAGGCCCTGCAGCAGGAACATCCATTGCCAGCCGGCCAGACCGCCCTGCCCGGCCGAGAAATGGCTGAGGATCCAGCCCGACAACGGCCCGCCCAGCACCCCGGAGATCGGAATGGCCGACATGAAGACGGTCATGACCCGGCCATGCTGGGCGCGCGGGAACCAGCGCGTCAGGTACAGCACGATGCCGGGGAAGAAGCCGGCCTCGGCCGCGCCGGTGAGCAGGCGCAGGGTGTAGAAGCCGGCCGGCGTGCGCACGAACATCAGGCAGGTCGACAGCAGGCCCCAGCTGACCATCATGATCGCCACCCAGCGGCGCGCACCGATGCGCTGCAGGATCAGGTTGCTCGGCACCCCGCAGGCCAGGTAGCCGATGAAGAAGATGCCCGCGCCCAATCCATACACGGTCTCGCTCATGCCCAGGTCGCCCAGCATCTGCAGCTTGGCAAAGCCGACATTGACCCGGTCCAGGTAGTTGAACAGGTAGCAGACGAACAGGAACGGGATCAGCCGCCACAGGATCCTGCGGTAGGTCGGGCCCAGGCCGTCGGAGGGCGGCAGAGGCCGGGAGGCTTGGGTCATCGCACGCTCCAGCAGTGGGTAAGCCCACCGGTGCGCAGTGCGTTGGCACCGACGCCACACAGGGGTCGGCGCATTCTAGTTGGTGCTTTTTCCCGGAAGCATCGTCAGCCTGCTGCCAGTCCATGGCAGATCGGCGCTAGTTTTTGTGCAAATGCCCAACTTCCCCAGGAGGCACGCGAGCCATACGCCGGACTCGGAGCGCACGCACGACAGACCGTCTCGCCTTTGCGAATCCCGACTCCCGACTGCCCAATCCCAGCACTACCTCCCCACTCCCGATTCCCCATTCCCCGCCGCATACGCCTGCGCCTGCCCCATCACCCGCAGCAGGTTGCCGCCCCAGATGCCGGCGATCTGCGGCTCGGTGTAGCCCTTGCGCAGCAACCAGGCGGTGATGCGCGGCAGGTCGGAGACGTCTTCCAGGCCGACCACGCCACCGCCGCCGTCCCAGTCCATGCCGATGCCCACGTGCTCGGGTCCGACCACCTTGAGCACATGCTCCAGATGGGCGAAGAAATCCTCCTCGGTGGCGCGCTTGATCGGGTAGCGCGCATCCAGGTCCTTGAGCGCGGCGCTCAGGGCGGTGCCGTCGGCGATCTTGATGTGCTCCCAGCCGCCGTATTGCTCGGTCAGCGCCTTCTCGGCGGCCTTGCGCTCGGGGCTGGCGCCGCTGTCGACCAGGTAGCCGCCATAGGAATTCACCTGGATCACCCCGCCGTGTGCGGCCAGCACCTTCAGCCGCGCGTCGTCGATATTGCGCGGATGGTCGAACACCGCACGCGCGCCGCTGTGCGAGAGCACGATCGGCACCGGCGACAGCGCGATCAATTGGTCGAACACCGCATCGGAGGCATGCGATTGATCGATCACGATGCCCAATGCCTGCGCCTGCTGCACCAGCTGCTTGCCGGCCGGACTCAGGCCCTTCCATTCCGGTCCCTTGGGATCGGTGGCCGAGTCGGCGAATTCGTTGTTGAGAAAATGCACGGTGCTCATCAGGCGCAGGCCTTGCGCGTAATAGAACCGCAGCAGCGTGGGGTCGGCCACCAACGGGCTGGCATTTTCCATGCTGATGTACACCACGCGCTTGCCAGCGGCCTTGATGCGCGCGGCATCGGCCGGCGTGGTGGCGAAGGCGAAGCGCTGCGGTTGCGCGGCCAGCAGCGTGTGGATCTTCAACAACCGCTGCAGGCCGGCATCGCGATCGTCCAGGTGCGCGGCCGCACTGCGATCGCCCTGCCCGGTGTAGACCGCCCAGAAGCCGCCATCCAGCGCGCCTTCGACCATGCGCGGGTAATCCACCTGCGACAGCCGGTTGCCGGCATGCGCCTGCAGGACGTCGAAGTCGGGGCGCTCCAGATTGGCCGGCGTGTCCAGATGCGAATCCAGCGTGACCAGCCGCTGTTGCAGAGCGGTGGCGCGCGCCAGTTCGGCCCTGGAAAACTCCAGCGCGTGGCTGGGTGCGGCCACGGCCAGACTCAGCACGATGGCGGTGCACAGGCGATGCAGGGTCATGGCAGCTCGCAGAAGTTGGGGGTGTATCGATCATAGCCGCGCTGGCCTCAGCCGCTGCACGATCAGGAGGTTCGCCTGCGTGGTCCGGGGCGTCGTCGCCGACCACGCCCCGGCGCTCACTTGCGTTCGAAGAACTCGTGATAGGCCTTGGATTTGCCTTCCGGCGACTTGCCCACCCCATTGCGGATCAGCGTCTTGCCATCTGCAGAGAACGTCCAGAACTCGCCGACGATCACGTCGTCGTCCTTCATCTTGAGGATCTGGTAGGTGTCGGCGCCGGTCTTGCTCACCGCGATCTGGTTGAAGCGCGCCTGCTCGTTGAGCGGGCTGGGTTTGCCGTCCAGCGTGGTGACGTAATCGACCTTGTACGGCGTGTCCGGGCGGGTGGTGTTGATGGAGTGGTACTCGATGCGGTTGTCGGAGAACTGCACGTTGATGGTCAGCCGCATGCCCTTGGGAAATTTGCCGTCGCTCCAGTTGGATTTGGATTCCACCAGGGTCCAGGCGCCGTCGTGCGGATCGGCCGCCGATGCGGCGAACGTGGCAGTCAACGCCGAGACGGCGAACAGGGCGGCGGTCAGAAAGGTGCGCATGGGCGGTGTCCTTGGAGGCTGGGATAGTGGGCGGTGCTGTCGGGTAGCTGCTTGGCGTCGGGCGATCGTCGGGAGCTGGGCATCAGAAGTCGGTGCGCGATTCCAGGTGCTGTTCGACCTGCTCGCGGGTGGTCCACAAGGTGCGGAACTCGCCCTTGGACAGCAGTGGCAGCTGGTCGCTGATGTGCGCCGAACCAGGCTGGCTGGCATTGCCGTAGCTCATCAGGCCCTTGGCCTTGAGCGGCGTGGAAAACTCCACCAGCGAGACCCAGGTTTCGCCGTGCTGCGGCAGGCGTTGGCCATCGGTATTGGGCGGGTTCCAGGTGATCACATCGAACGCACCGAGATTGCCGAAACCGCCGCGCCCGGGCACATCGACAGCGCCCAGGTGGAAGCGCGACACCTCGCCATACGGCCGGTCGATGGCGCCATAGGTCTTCTTGGTGCTGGCGACGGCCTGCTTGAGTCGGCGCAGCGCCAGCGCCGGGTCCTTCAGGCCGCTGGGTGTGGTCAGCGGCGCGTCCAGCGACCACGGCGTGGCATAACCGGCCTGCGAGAGGTAGCGCGCATCGCCGGTGAACAGGCGCGCCCATTCCTCGAACAACAACGCGCCGCGGCTGTCGGCTTCGAAGTGGCGGTCCCAGGCCTTGAGCACGTCGACCGCAGCGACAATGTCCGGATCGGTGCTGTCTGCGGCTGCGGCGTACAGCTGCGGCAACGTGCGATCGGCCGCCAGCGCCTGTGCGGTGCGCTTGAGTGCCACCAGCTGGTCGAAGTCGATGCTGTCGTGCTCGGCCAGCATCTTCACCGAGTTCTGCGCGCGCAACGACATCGGCCCGGTTGGGGCGACATAGGCCGGAAATGCGCTGGGGTCCAGCGCGCGCGGCCAGCTCGCCAGCCACGGCGGGTCGTTGGTGTTCTGCACGAAACCGCCGGCCGGATTGATCACCTTGGGCAGCTCGTCGTAGCTGTGCACATCGCTCCATAGCGTGGACGCGGTATCGCCGGGCACCAGGCCGCTCCAGTACTTCAGATCGCCTTGCGCATGCCTGGGCAGGATGCCGTTGTCCAGGAACAGCACGTTGCCGGCGTTGTCGGCATAGACGATGTTGAACATCGGCACCTGCAGCTGCTTGAGCGCGCGCTGGAACTGCGCAAAGTCCTGCGCCTTGCCCATGTCCCAGTACTGCTTGAGCATGTCGGGGCGATCCAGGCCAGCCACGCGCAGCGCCACGGTACTGCCGTCGTAGCGTTCGAACACCGGGCCGTGCACCGACTGCCGCACGTCCAGCGTCTGGGTTTTCAGCGCGCCATCGGCCTGACGGATCTTCAGCGTTCTGGTCTCCCGCTTGAACGGCAGCACCTTGCCGTCCAGCAGATAACCCTCGCCCGACAGCGTGAGTTTGTAGGTGGTCTGGCCCAGCAGCGTGTTCACCGTATTGGTGAAACCCAGTTGCTTGTTGAAGCCGAAACGCAGGATCGGCAGGCCGACCTGGGTGGCGCCGTACAGATCCACGCCCGGTCCGTTGAGATGCGCTTCGTAATAGGTGAAAAAGCCGCTGCCCCAGGGCAGGTGCGGGTTGGCCAGCAGCATGGCATGGCCGTCGCGGGTCTTGCTCGGCATCAGCGCCCAGGCATTGGAGCCATCGCGGGCCTGGCCGTCCTTGGGCGCTTCGCCCAGCACCTTGGCCGGCGAGGCGATGTAGACGTAATTCATCAGCCGGTGCGCGTGCGCCACCACGTCCACGCCGGTGATCGGCAGCACCACCTTGACGTTGGCGTCCAGGGCCTCCGGATGTGCGGCCGCGTAGGCGTTGATGCCTTGCGCGAAGGCGTCCAGGTCGGCACGAAAGCCCGGGGCCTGCTGCCGGTACCACTGCTGCGCGCGTGGGTAGACAGCGTTGCTGACCAGCCAGCGATCCTGTTCGGCGTACTTCTCGCCCCAGTATTCGGCGGCGCGGCCGCGCGCTTCGCCATACAGATGCAGCAGCAGATTGCCATGGCTATGGGTCTGCGCCCAACCGAAACCGTAGAAGGTGCCGGCTTCGGTCCTGGCATAGACATGCGGCACGCCGTAGCGGTCCCACAGGATCTCGCCGGTGTCCTTGCCGGCGCCGGCAAGCGCCGCCAGCGGGACACACGCCAACGCGATCAACAGCCCTGCGCAGATGGAAGCGCTGCGCGCATGCGCCCGCATCGAAGAAAGTCGCGGCACTGGGTCACTCCTCAAAAGGTGTAGGTCAACTTGGTGTAGTAGGACCCGCCGGTGAAGCCGTACGGCACGCTGGTCACATAGAAACCGCTGCCGGTGCTGGCGACCGCACCGATGTTGTTCGGGTATTGGTTGAACAGGTTGTTGGCGCCGAGCGTCCAGGTGATGCGCCCGGACAGTGCGTAGGACGCTTCCAGATCGGTGATCCATTTGGCCGGCACGTGTTCGTCGTTGGCCGGGTTGTTTTCCAGCACGTCGAAGCTGCCGAAGCGGTTGACGCGCACGTTGAGCGCGAAGTCGCCGATCACCCAATTGCCGCCCAGCAGCAGCTTGCTGCGCGGGGTGCGCGACAGGTAGCCGCGCGAGGCACGGTCGAACAGTTCGTAGCCGGCGCCCAGCGAGTCCAGTGCGGACGGGTTGTCGGCGATGCGGGTGATCTCGGTGGTGTTGTAGTTGTAGCCCAGGTTCCAGTTGACCCGGCCCCAGTCGCCGGCCTCCATGCGCCAGGTCGCCACCACGTCCACGCCTTCAGTGCGGGTGTCGATGGCGTTGGTGAAGTACTGCGCGCTGTCGACGCCGGACACGCCGGCGCGGGTGAGCAGGTCGGTGATCGCCGCACCGGTGATGTAGCCGGTCATGCCGATGCGGTCGTCCAGATCGATGCGGTAGGCATCCACGGTGAGGCTGAGCGCGCGCGTGGGGTTGTAGGTGAAGCCGATGCTGGCATTGGTGGATTCCTCCGGCTTCAGCGGTTCGGCCCCCAGTGCCAGCGCGGCGGGGGAATCCACCGGCAGCGTCTTGGCCAGGAACAGCTCGCGGTCGCCGTTGTCCAGCGTGCGCCAGCTGCTGTTGGTGGCCGCGTACAGGGCCTGCGCCAGGGCCGGCGCGCGGAAGCCGGTGCTGGCCGCGCCACGCAGCGCGAAGGTCGGGGTGATGGCCCAGCGCGCGGTGAACTTGCCCACCGCGGTGTCGCCGGCCGAATCATCGAAGCGCTCGTAGCGTCCGGCCAGGCCCAGCGACACGCTGTCGGCCACGTCCCAGGTCAGGTCGACATAGGCCGCGCCGCTGTTGCGATCCAGGCTGCCGGCTTCGTCGGGCTGAAAGGTGATCGCGCCCTGCGCGCCGGGCGGCGGCGCCTGCCCGGCACGCGGATGCCCGGCCGGGAACACGTAGCTGCCGGCCGCGTAGGCCGCCTGCTCGCCGGCCTGGATCTCGTATTTTTCGTAGCGATGCTGCACACCCAACGACACCTGCAGCGGGCGCTCGGCCAGTTGCAGGCCGCGGGTGATGTCCAGGCTGGTGGTCCAGTCGGTGGAGGTCAGCTGGCCGAGATAGAACGCGGTGGGGCTGGTCGGCCCCAGGCTGGCGTTGAGCGTGTGCAGGCCGTCGCGTTCGGAGGCGTTGCTGCCGTAGCTGGTGGCCAGGTCCCAATCCCACTGGCCCCACAGGCCCTTGATGCCGGCGGTGAACTCGTAATCGGTCTCGTCGATGCGCAGGCGCGGGCTGTACCCGTCCGGATAGATCTCCTGCAGGGTGTTGTTGGCGTTGGGATTGCGGAACGACCATTCCAGGTCGCTCAGGCGGCGGCTGTAGGTGGCGTAGGAATACCCACGCAGCTCGCCGCCCAGGCCCAGTTCGGCGTTGTAGGACAGGTTGGCGCCCTTCTGCCAGGGCTGGCCGAAGTTGCGCGTGATCAGGCGGTTGGCGGTGGCCTCGCGCGGGTCCGGCTGGCCGTTGACCGGGTAGTACAGCCGGTAATCGTCGGCCACCGGTACTGCGCGATTGGAGCTCTGCTGGTACCTGGCGTCGGCGGCCAGATAGACGAAGCCGTCGCTGCCCAGCGCCAGCCCCTTGCCGATGCTGGCGCTGCTGCTGTCGCCATCGGCGCGGTCGATGTTCTGGCCCCACAGCAGGTCGGCCTTGCCACCCTCGGCATCGGACTTGAGCAGGATGTTGATGACGCCGGCGATTGCGTCCGAGCCGTACTGCGCGGCGGCGCCGTCGCGCAGCACCTCGATGTGATCCACCGCCGAGACCGGGATCAGGCTCATGTCCACCGGCACCGAACCGCGCCCGACGATGCCGGCGATGTTGATGCTGGCGGTGCGGTGGCGGCGCTTGCCGTTGACCAGCACCAGGGTGTGATCCGGATTGAGCCCGCGCAGCCCGCCGGTGGCGATCACATACGAGGTGCCGTTGCCGGATTTGGCCGGTGCATTGAACGAGGGCACCAGATCGTTGAGCGCCGACAGCAGGCCCGGGCGACCGGTCTTTTCCAGTTCCGCCGCGCCGATCACATCGATCGGGGTGGGGCTTTCGGTGACGGTGCGCTGCACGCCGCGTGCGCCGGTGACCACCACCGCATCCAGGTTGCCGACTGCGGCATCGGCTGGCGGTGCAGCGGCTGGTGGCGTCGGTGCGGATGCGTCCACCTGTGCGTAGCCCACGGCGGGATATCCGTGCAACGCGGCCGTCATCGGCTGCGCCGAGGCCAGCGTGATGCGTTCGCCATCGTCTTGAACCACGCTCAGTCCGGTGCCGGCCAGCAACTGCCGCAATGCCACGCGCGATTCCAGCGTGCCCTGCACCGCCGGCGTGCGTACCTGCTGCAGGTATTCGCCGGGTGCCACGATCTGCACGCCGGCCTGCCGCGCAAATTCCGGCAACGCCACCACCGCATTGCTCTCGGGGAGCGAGAACGTGCGCCCCTGCGGCGAGGCTGCCAAGGCCGCTCCCGCTGCCATCGTCGCCACGGCCGTGCCGATGGCCTTGCTCAAACGCCTGCTTGCTGCCTGCATCACTGCTCTCCGCTGGCGCGCGTGCGCCGCTGTCCGGTCGTCGTCACCGTTGCTGTGTGGCCCCCTGTCTGTTGGATGCGTGGCCGCCGCTTTTCCGCCATCGACATCGCGGGTGGTGACGTGCAGCGGTGCACCTCACTGCGCGAGCGCGCCGCGCAAGTGGATGCCGCCACGGGTGTGTTCGATCTGCAGGCCCATGCTCAGCGCAACGGAGCGTGCGAAGCCTTCCGGATCGTTGGCCGAATACAGGCCGACCACGGTGCGCCGCGCCACCGCGGGGTCGTCGATCAGGATGCGCATGTCGTTGTAGCGGGCGAATTCGGCCGCGGCCTGCGCCAAGGTGTCGCCGTCGAAGGCGATCATTCCCTCGCGCCAGACCAGCAACTGCTGCACGCGCCGTGCTGGCAGCGGCTGCACCTGCACCGCCTGCGTCGGGCTGACCATGGCCAGCATGTTGGCGGCCACCCGCTGCGGTGTGCGCCGGTCGGCCTCCACTTCGACGGTGCCTTCGCGCACGACGACCTTGACCGCATCGTCCTGCCGCCGACGCACGCTGAAACTGGTGCCGACCGCGCGCACTTCCGCGCCGGCCGCCATCACCACGAACGGACGATGACGGTCCTTGGCCACGTCGAACAAGGCCTCGCCACGCAGCAACTGGATCTGGCGACGGTCGGCGCTGAACTCCACCACCACTTCCGAGCCGGAATTCAGCGTCACCGCCGAGCCGTCTGCCAACGGCAGGCGCAACACCTCGCCGATGCGGGTGAGGTGATGGCCGCTGCCGGGCGCGCCAGTGTCGGGGACGGCGGGCTGCAATGCCAGCATGCCGGTGGCCGCAGCGACCATGCAGGCGGCAAGTGCGGCCAGCCACCTGCCGCGTCGGTGCGTGCGCCGCGAATACGTCGCTTCCGCGGCAAAGCCCTGCCCCAGCGCGCGCGCACGATCGAAATGCAGATGCACCGCGTGCGCCCGTGCATAGGCGCCGCGATGGCGCACGTCTTCGGCCAGCCAGCGGTCGCGCTGCACGCGCTCGGCCGGCGTGAGCGGGTCGCGGTCCTCGCGTCCCACCCAGGCGGCGGCAATGTCGTCGATGCTGCGCATGCTCAGCTGCCGCGCTGCGGATCGGCCAGGCGCGTGGCCGGCGCGGCGTGGCCCGCGGCCGGTGCCGATGCGGGCGTGCGGCCCATGCGTGCCATCAGCAGACGCAATCCCTTCACGATGTGTTTTTCCACGGTGTTCTCGCTGATTCCGAGCCGCGCGGCGATCTCGCGCTGCGACAGGCCGTCGACCTTGCGCAGCAGAAACACCTGGCGGCATTTGTCCGGCAGTGCCGCCAGCGCTTCGCCGATGCGGCGCAGCTCCTGACCGGCAATGGCGTGGCGCTCGGGTGAGCGCTCGTCCTGTGTGATGTCCAGGCGCTCGATTTCCGCCACGCTCTCGATCGACACGATCCTGGCGCGGCGCACCTGCTGCAGTAGCACCGACTGCGCAGCGGTGAACAGATAGGCGCGCGGATTGGCGATATGACCCACCTCGCCCAGCCCGGCCAGGATGGCGTAGGTCTCCTGGATGACGTCGTCGCAATCGACGTTGCCGGGGGCATGCTTGCGCAGCCAGCGCCGCAGCGCCGGCTCGTGCGGCAGGACCTGCGTCGCCAGCCAGGCGGCGCGCTGGGAATCGATGGCCGGCATCTAGGACGCGGCCGCTGACGTGCCCGCACGTCGAAGTGAGGAAGTCATTGCGTTCTCCGGGGGTTCGAGCGAAGGGCCTGCTCTTGAAGTCACGATGCGCCAGCGGCGCAACTCCGCCATGCACTCCGACGGGTGGCCCGCTGCGATGGCACTACCCGCGCAGCGCGCGCCGGACATCGACAATGTCCGGTCGGATGCGGCCAACGAAATGGCCGTTGGCAATGACCTGACTGCCTTGGGTTATGCAGGCGCGCCGCGAACACGGGCGCGCCGCCACGCCAATGGCAACGCGAATGGCAACCCCGTGGTGATGGGCGCCGCCGTGCAGGGCACTGCAGTATCTGGCGGTCTGAACGTGTGGCATCCGGGCGCGACGAGCGGCGCCGATGCGCTAGCGAGTACGGTGTTTATGGGGCCGGGCGTGCTGTGGCGATGTCGATCCGGGGACCGTGACAAAGTCCGGTTTCGGGGCCGATCTGCGCCAGGCGGTGCCGGACATCGCCGCAGGGCCGGTGGGTTGGTGATCGGTTGCCGCTGCAACCAGCCGCAGGTCATCGGCGGATGGGCCGGATACGCGCAGGCCGAAGATGGCCTGCGACCAGCGGTCCTTCGAGCGGCTGGCAGAAGCGATCGGGCGTGCGCAGTTGGCAGCACGCAGCACGCAAACGATTTGATCTGGCCTGCGCGCAATCCATCGCACGCGCCGATCGGCGCGCAGTGGTGCTGCGCGTCGTGTTCAGTCGCCCAGTTCGGCCAGGCGCGCGCGCACGCTCTCCACATCGACGTGCTCGCGCAGGTGCAGCCACTGCCGCGCCCACACCGAGCGCAACACGATCCAGGCACCGAACACGCCCAGACAGGTCGAGCCCAGCGCCAACGTCAACGGATGCAACGGCGAGCCGCTGCCGGTCTGGAACAGATACATGAAGGCCCCGGAAAACAGCAGCCACACGCCGAACACCGGCCAGTTGCTGGCCAGCAGGCTGGCGTGGGGCCGCTCGATCTCGCGCAGCAACCGGGTCAGCGCCTTGCGTTCCTCATCGTCCGGTGTCATCGACTGGCCGCTCCACGGATTGGTCGCCGCGCTAGATCACGCGGCAGAAAACAGCCTTCAGGTAGCGCGATTCCTGCACGTGCGCCATGAACGGATGGTCCGGACCGGCACCGGCCACCTTCAGGATCTGGATGGTGCGCCCGGAGAAATACGAGGCGCGCCGCAGCATGTCCAGAAACTCCTGCTCGGCCACCAGCCCGGTGCACGAGAAGGTGGCGAACAGGCCGCCGGGCTTGACCACGCCCAGCGCCAGCTTGTTCATGTCCAGGTACTTCTTCAGCGCCGGGATCACCTGCTCGCGGTCGCGGGTCATCTTGGCCGGGTCCAGGATCACCACATCGAACTGCTCGCCGCGGTTGGACGCATCGCGCAGCCACGGGAAGATGTCGGCCTGCACGAACTTGGGCCGCACGTTGTTGAGCTTGGCGTTGCCCTTGGCGATGGCGATCACGTCCTCGTCGATGTCCACGCCCAGCACCTCGGACGCACCGCGCGCGGCCGCATACACCGCAAAGCCGCCGGTGTTGCAGCACAGGTCAAGCACGCTCTTGCCCTCGACCTGCTCGCTCAGCCACTGGCGGTTCTCGCGCTGGTCGGCGAAGAAGCCGGTCTTGTGCGCACCGGCCGGGTCGGCGCGGAACCTGATGCCGTACTCGGTGATCACCGATGCTTCGGTGGTGGTATTGCCGTGGAAATCGAAGCTTTCCTGCTTCTGCACGTGTTCGTCGGCAAAGCTGTGGAAGCGGCAGTTCGGGAACTGCGCGCGCAGCGCCTCGTAGATCCACTCGCGGTGGCGGAACATGCCGGCGGCGAAGAACTCCACCACCACCAGGTCACCGTAGCGGTCCACCACCAGGCCGGACAGGCCGTCGCCTTCGCTGTGCACCACGCGCCAGGCATCGGACACCGCGTCGAGCTTGAGCCAGTCGCGGCGCAGGCTCACTGCCGCGGCGATCTTGCGCGAGAACCAGCCCGCATCCACCGGCACCGACTGGTCGGTTTCCAGGATGCGCACGGCGATGCGCGAGTGGCCGTTGTAGAAGCCGCGGCCGACCCACTCCCCGTCCACGCCGACCACATCGACGATGGTGCCGGGTTTGGGCTTGGCGGCGGGCTTTTCCACCAGCTTCTGGAAGATCCACGGGTGGCTGGAGCGCCAGGCATTCTTGAGTCGGACGACGGGGACTGGAGTATTCATCCGCCCATTGTATCCGGCTGGATTGACGTGCCTGCCCTCCGGCACGCAGAATCGGGCGCAGAAGGGGAGTAGCTCCCAGCGTTGTCGCCGTCATGACGAGTCCTGCCCGCCAGGCTCCGGTGCAACGGCAACCGGCCAGGCCGGTTGTGAGCGAGACCTTCGCCGCGCAGGCGAAGGTCCGTCACCCGGAATCCACGATTTCCGTGTCACAAGGCCTCAGCCCACCGGCTGTCCAGGTCGTTTCACTTTCGGGATTCTTTTATGCAAACCATTGGCAATGTCTGGTTATGGGGCGGCTTCGCGATCGTGGTGATCGTGGCGCTGTTGGTCGATCTGGTGCTGATGCGCCACGGCGGTGCCCACAAGGTCACCTTCAAGGAAGCCACCTGGTGGAGCATCGGCTGGGTGCTGCTGGCGCTGGCCTTCAACGCCGGCCTGTGGTGGTACCTGCAGGGCAGCATGGGCGACGCGGCAGCCGACCGCATCGGGCTGGAGTTCCTGACCGGCTACCTGGTCGAGAAATCGCTGGCGGTCGACAACATCTTCGTGTTCCTGATGGTGATGACCTACTTCGGCGTTCCCGAGGAACAGCGCCAGCGCGTGCTGATCATCGGCGTGCTGGGCGCGATCGTGCTGCGCGCGATCATGATCTTTGCCGGCTCGGTGCTGCTGACCAAGTTCCATTGGCTGCTGTATGTGTTCGGCGCGTTCCTGCTGCTGACCGGCATCAAGATGTGGTTCTCCGCCGGCAAGGAGCTGGATCTGGAAGCCAACCCGGTGCTGCGCTGGATGCGCGGGCATCTGCGCCTGAGTCCGCAATACCACGGCCATGCGCTGAGCGTGATCAAGGACGGCAAGCGCTGGTTCACCCCGCTGTTCGTGGTGCTGATCCTGATTGCGGTGATCGACGTGATCTTTGCGGTGGACAGCATCCCGGCGATCTTTGCGATCACCACCGACCCGTTCATCGTGCTGACCTCCAACGTGTTCGCGGTGCTGGGCCTGCGTGCGATGTTCTTCCTGCTGGCCGGCATGGCCGACCGCTTCCACCTGCTGCCGTATGGGCTGGCGGTGATCCTGGTGTTCATCGGCACCAAGATGATGATCATCGATCTGTACAAGATCCCGGTGCTGGTCTCGCTGGCAGTGGTGATCGTGATCCTGGTCTTCACCATCGTGCTGAGCCTGCTGCGGCCGCCCAAGCCGGCCAGGCACTGAGGGGCTGGGATTCGGGATTCGGGATTCGGGAATCGGGAGCGGTAGCTACACGTGCATTGCTGGTAACTACGCACACCGACTCTCTCGACGGGACCTTGCCCGCCCACCGTCGCGGGACCTTACGCGGCATGGATGCCGCGTAAGAGCCTACATGGACGTACTTGCGGCGTGTCCCGCGATGGTGGGAGGGCAAGGGCCCTGCAGCCAAGCCGCAGATCGTCTGCCCTAGGACCGAGGCATCCACACCGTTCAATCCCCTCTCAAGGCCGCCGGGATTTCAGGCGCCAGGTCGCTGGAGCGTTCCCGGGCCGAACTGGCGAGGGCGTGATGCCGCGCATGTTCGTGTCGCGCCCCGGTCACCTGCATGGTGCCGTGCGGCCGCTGCGCCAATGTTCGGTGGCGGGGCTGGATTATCCCGTCGTCGGGCCTGCTTATCCCGAGGCGGATAGCTTGTAAAAAATCCGCGCGACGCCATCCGTGAAGGTATGACACCGCCTCCTGTTACCGCCGCCGACGCCACCGCGCAAGACCGCCTGGATCGTTCCCGGGTATTGCGTGCCTTCAACTTCAGCCTGGCCGCCGTGCTGCTGCTGGTGGCGGTGTTCACCGCCCAGGGCATGTTCGACTGGCGCGCCTGGGCGGTGGCACCGCTGCAGGCAGACGGCCTGCTCGGCATCCTCACCGCACCGCTGCTGCATGGCTCGCTCGCGCATCTGGGCGCCAATGCCGCCGCGCTACTGATCCTGGGCACGCTGGCCGGCAGCGTGTATCCGCGTGCCACCGCCCTGGCGCTGCCGTTGTTGTGGCTGGGCTCGGGCCTGGGCGCGTGGTTGCTGGGCGAGCCCGGCAGCCGGCATCTGGGCGCCAGCGGCGTCACCCACGGGTTGATGTTCCTGGTGTTCGTGCTGGGCCTGCTGCGCCGCGACCGCCCGGCGATCGCCACCAGCATGATCGCCTTCCTGTTCTATGGCGGCATGTTGCTGACCATCCTGCCGCACGAAGCCGGCGTGTCCTGGCAATCGCATCTGGGCGGCGCGGTGGCCGGCCTGATCGCCGCGTTGCTGCTGCGCCTGCGCGACCCGCAACAGGCCAGGCCGCGCTACAGCTGGGAGGACGAAGACGAAGATGCTGCGTGGGAAGTGAGCAATGGCGAGCACGACGTGCTGGAACCGCCACCGCCGCGCCAGGTGCCGGTGCTGTGGCAGCGCCAGGAAGACGGCTCGCACAACGTGGTGCTGCACTTCCCACCGCGCGAGCGCCCACCGGGCAGCTAGTGCCTGCATGGAGCAACCACCAAAACGGCCGCTGGTTCCCGTAGGAGCGTGCCTGCGCGCGACAGGGCATTACCGGGACCGCCCCATCGCGCGCAGGCACGCTCCTACAAAGGCGCTGCCTAGCGCGATGCTTGCCCCTGCAACGCACGCCGTGCCAGGCCCGGATCGTCGGCGAAGAAGGCATCGATGCCGGCGTCCAGATAGGTCTTGAGCTCGGCCAGTGCACCGGCGTCGTTACGCTCGGTCACCGCGCCGCTGCTGCGGTTTTCGGCAGCCAAGAAGTAGTTCTCCGGGCGGAACGTGTACGGCTGCACCTGCAGTCCTGCCGCATGCGCGTCGTGCACCAGGCTGGTCGGCGTGCCCAGGCGCTGCTGCGCATCCAGCGGAATGATGCTGCGGATGTCCGGGCCGATCGCATCGGCGTAGCTGGCGACCTGCGTCAACCCCTCGGGCGTGATCATCTGCCAGTAGGTCCGCGGCGCGCTGCCCACGCCCGCATCGGGCAACGCCATCTGCGCGCCGGCCAGCAACTGCAGCAGGCGAATGTTGCTGCTGCGCCCGATCTTGCCGCGCAAATAACGCAGGTTGCCGGTCTCGAACGACTGGATCACCACCGGCGCGGTCTGCGTGTAGGCATGCGCACGCAGGCTCGCCAGCACCTTGTCTTCCATCGCCAGATGCAGCCGGCTGAAATAGCTCGGGTGCTTGATCTCCGGAATCAGCCCGATGCTGCGCCCGGTTGCCGCCGATTCGGCTGCGACAAAATCGATGATCTCGTCGAAGGTGACGATCTGAAACTGCCCATCCCAGCGCGTGCCGCGCAACTGCGGCAGACGCTCGCGCGCGCGCAGCGTCTTCAATTCGGCCAGGGTGAAATCCTCGGTGAACCAGCCTTCCATCGCCTGACCATCGATGGTCTTGCGGGTCTTGCGCGCAGCGAACTCCGGGTGACTGGCCACATCGGTCGTACCGCCGATCTCGTTCTCATGGCGCGCCACCAGCACGCCATCCCTGGTGGACACCAGGTCCGGCTCGACAAAATCAGCGCCATCGACAATCGCTTTGGCATACGCGGCCAAGGTGTGTTCCGGGCGCAGTGCGCTGGCGCCACGGTGCGCAAAGATCTGCACCGTCTTCGCCAACGGCGCCTCTGCCAACGCGGGCCCGCTCATGCCGACCATCATTGCCCCCAACAGCCAGATACGGTGGAACTGCATCATGCCTTTCTCCAACTGAGTGTTGCCATCAAACGCTGGCCCTGATCGTCAAGCCGGCGTGGCAGGTGCTGGTTACCGTCTCATGGATCGCTGATGCGCTGCGTTGCCGAGCACGGTCGATGCCCACCTAACGACGCGTCACAACGTTTGCCAACCACGAAGACGCCCAGCATCATCCGGCATCGGGAATTCCTAAACAGCAACAAGACCCGCTTTTACGATTCCCGAATCCCGATTCCCAATTCCCGTCCTCAGAACTTGGCATCCAGCGTCAAAAACACCTGCCGCGGCGCGCTGGCATGGAACGCCAGCTGGCGGCCAGTCGGATCGCTGTTGGCGAACGCGGTGAGGTTGGACGCGTACCGCTTGTCGGTGAGGTTGGTGACGTTGAGCGAGAGCTTGAGCCCCTGCAGCACGCCGGCCTGGCCGAAGTCGTAGCCGGCGCCTGCGTCGAACGAGGTGTAGCCGCCAAAGCCCTGATCGTTGGTGTAGGTGTAGTAGCGCTGGCCGGTGTACTTGCTGCGCAGATTGATGTTCCAGTTGGCGTAGTTGAACGCGATTTCGCTGGCGAACATGCGCTTTGGCGTATCCACCGTGGTCTTGCCGGCGGTCGGAATGGTCACCCCGTTCTGCACATAGTTGTCGTCGTAGGTCGAACGGTTGATCGAGGCCGAGTTGTACCACTGCAGGTAGCTGGTCGGCTTCCAGATCACCGTCAGTTCGCCACCGCGGCTGCTCACCGAGCCCACGTTGAAGAAGCGTGTGGTGCAGGCCGGCGTGGTGCCCTGCTGGATGCTGGCGCAGGGATTGAGCGAGAGCAGGCGGTTGTCGAAGGTGACGTCGTAGCCGACCAGCGAGGCTTCGAAGCGGTCACGCACGAAGCGATAACCTGCCTCCACGGTGCGCGACTTTTCCGGCTCCAGCGCACCGGCGCTGGCATCGAACGAGGCCTGCGTCACCAGCAACGGACCACCGGCGCCGCCGCCCTGGAACGCGGCGATGTTTTCCGCGTACGAGGCAAACACCTCCTGCCCGTCGGCGATGCGATAGCCCAGGCCGACCTGCGGCAGCACCGACTCGCTGGCCTTGATCGAGCCGGTCGCCACCGGTGCTTCCACCGCCAGCCCCGGCGTCTCGCGCGCGGTCATTTCGGTACTCGGACTCTTGATGCCCAGATCCACGCTCAGGCGCTCGTCGAGGAACTTGAAGTTGCCCTGCACGTAGAACTGCCGCGTGGTGATGATGTAGTTCTGCGAGAACAGCCGGCGATCCGGATCCTGCAGGAACTTGTCGTCGCTGACCGGCCCGTCGATCCAGTAGAAATTGCGCTCCACATCGTGGTGATTGCGCTCGTACCACAGCCCGGCTTCGAGGTGATGCGCGCCCAGGTTCCAGCCGAGCGACGCGATGCCGCCGGTGCGGTTGATCCAGTAATTGGTGCTGCGGATCGAGATCGGCAGCGCCTGCGGCGTCCCCGGATTGGATGCCTGGCCCGGCGACCACCAGTGGCCCTGCCCCTTGTTTTCGTGGTGATAGACCTGGGTGTGCAGGCTGATCGCATCGTTGGGTTGGAAGTCGCCGGCCACGTAGAACAGATCGTCGTCGCGCAAGGCGCGGCTCTGGTAGTAGGCATCGTCGACATTGTCCACGCCGCCGCTGAAACCGCAGCGCGCCGCATTGCGCGTGGCCGGTGCGCAGTACGCCGCGGCCAACGCGCGGTTCCAGTCCGGTGCGTACAGGTTCCAGTCCCAGCCCAGGCCACGCGCCATGCCGCTCTTGGACAGATACGCATAGTCCGCCTGCGAGGTGCGCGAGGTATCGGCAAATGCGGTCAGCTTGCCGCCATCGAACTGGTACACGCCCTTGGCATTGAACTGCCGCGTGGTGGTCGGCGAGTCCGGGCGCGTCCACATGTCGGCTTCGGCATTGATGCCGGACAGATAGGCCGAAAAGCCGTTGTAGTCGCCGGTATCCACACGCAGGAAGGTGCGGCGATTGGCGTCCGAGCCCACCGTCTGCGACAGCTGCCCGCCGAACACGCTTGACGGATCGGCCGAGTAGTACTGGATGGTGCCGCCCAGATTGCTGGTGGATGCAGTGCCCAGCGCACCGATGCCCGAGGCCAGCTCCACGCCGCCGAAGTTTTCCGCAATCAGGGCGCGGCTGATGTTGAGGCCGTTGTAGTTGCCGTAGGCGTTGTCGCCCAGCGGCAGGCCGTCGAGCGTATAGCCCAGGCGCGTGCCGTTGAAGCCGCGCAGGCTGATCGTCTGCGACTCCTCGTTGGCACCGAAGGCATCGTTGGATTGCACGTTCACGCCCGGCATGCGGTTGAGCAGCTTCTGGATGCTGGTACCCGGCGGCAACACCGGGATGTCCTGCTGGGTGATGCGCTGCACCTGACGCGTTTCGCCCTGGCCGATCACCGAGACCGCATCGAGTTGCTGCACGGTCGTGCCGGTGTCGGCAGTCACGTCGGGGTCGGCAGCATGGGCGGCCGGCGACAGCACGAGCGCGGTGAGGACAGCGGCACTTAAGAGATGGGTCTTGGGCATGGGCGGCAGGGAACGAGTCAAAAGATGACGGCAAGCGTGCGACAGCTGTCTTGCGCCGATGCGACGGCCAGGTGACAGTGCCGCGACAGTCGCAGTGCATCCCGCGCAAGCGCTGCGCCGCGCTTGCATGCAGATGTCATCTGCGCGTCGTAATCTGCGACCTCATCCATCTGTGTTGTCCGAGGGTTGGTCCATGTCCCATCGCATTGCCCGCGCTTGTTCCCGGACGCTGACCAGCGCCGCCATCGCCGTGTTGGCCTGGGGATGCGGCATCGCCAGCGCGCGGGATAACGTCGCCGCGACGGGCTCGGTGATCGCCACCGATGCACATGGCTACCTGGAAAAGACACACGTGCCCGACAGCCTGCGCCTGGTACCGCCGCCGCCGCAGGACGGCAGCGCCGCGCTCGCCAACGATCAGGCCATCGCCACGTCCATGCTCGCCCTGCGCGGCACACCGCGCTGGGACCTGGCCACACGGGACGCCGCGCTGGGGTTTCCCGCAGCCGCCACCCACTTCAGCTGCGCGCTCGGCATCCAGATCGACCAGGCCCACACCCCGCACCTGCTGCGCCTGCTGGAGCGCAGCATGCGCGATGCCAGTACCAGCACCAGCGCAGCGAAGGCGCGCTACCAACGCCCCCGCCCGTTCATGCGCAACGACCAACCGATGTGCACGCCCGGCGACGACGCGGCACTGCGTAAGAACGGCTCCTATCCCTCCGGCCACACTGCCATCGGCTGGAGCTGGGGCCTGATCCTGGCCGAGCTGGTCCCCGCCCAACGCGATGCCCTGCTCGCCCGCGGCCGCGCCTTCGGCGACAGCCGCCTGGTCTGCAACGTGCACTGGCAGAGCGATGTCCTGCAGGGCCGCATCATGGGCGCCGCCACCGTCGCCGCGTTGCACGACAATGCCGAGTTCCAGAAGGATCTCACCGCCGCACGTCGCGAGATCGCCAAGGCACGTGCGAAGCAGCCGGTCGCGCTGGCGGAATCGCCAGCCTGCGCGGCAGAGAACGCTGCACTGCAGACCGTGCTGCCTGGGGTGATGTAGCAAGTCAGGCTCCTGCAACCTGCTACAAACACCGTGCGCCAGCGATCTGTCGCCTGTACGTCATTCGTTTTTTTTCGAGTCCCTGGCCACGTCTCTCCTGGCCGGACACTAAGTGGCCGCAAACGCATCGGGTAACTCGGCCAAGCGCCGATTGAGACCATCTGGTCTGGATCACTCTATGCGTCCGCTCGCCGCCGGTTGCTTGCATACGCCCTGCATGACCGATGCAGGCCCTTAGCCGCCAGCCCTGACAACCGGCGCAGCGCTTGCCTGTTCACGGCGACCGCCATCTCACTCCCAGCCCGCACCGCGAAGACCCAGTCGCGGCAAAGCTGCGCCTGCTGATCGAGCCGCCCTCCCTATCGGGATGGTCAGACGCGTACTCATTGCCCTCACCAGGCGCGAATCGCAACCGGTTGTGTTCGATCAGATAAGCATCCCTACACGAAACAGCTGACCAGGTCCTGGTCCGATAGCCCTGTTTCATAAAAAAGTTCCCGGAAAATGACATATCTGTAAATCTTGGGTTAATCTTCAGACTCCCTTCAGGAAAGTGATACGCCGGGCTGGTCGGCGTTCCCTCGAAGTGGCTCCCCACCTCAACTGCGCCGCAGTGCAGTTGGGTCCCACGGTTTGCAGGCGTTGTGAAGGTACTTCATCAGGAGAAAGAGGAATGACACGTCCAGGGGTTCGTAGGTCTTTGTCCAAGAACATCACACGCAGCGCGTTGAGCATTGCGCTGAGCATGTGCGTTGCCGGCGGTGTCCAGGCCCAGAGCGCGGTCGGCTCCATCTTCGGTAGCGTGGAGCCTGGCAGCACCATTGCCATCCAAAGCCCCCAGACAGGTGTAAGCCGCTCGGCCACCGCTGCTGCCGATGGCCGATTCACCTTCAGTCAGCTGCCTCCAGGCAGATATGTGATCACCGCAGACGGGGTCACCCGCGAGGTCGAGGTCAAGGTCGGTAGCGGCTCGCAGGTGCTGTTCGGGAAGCAAACCACCGAGTTGGACAGGATCAATGTGGTGGGTACACGCGCGCTCAATCCCATCGACGTGTCCTCGGTGGAATCCACCACGGTATTCACGGCCGAACAGATGATCTCGCTGCCTGTAGCCAGCGACGTTTCCTCGGTTGCCTTGCTGGCTCCTGGTGCCACCAGAGGCGATGGCGGCCTAGGCGACAACGGTCTCGGCAACGGCAATCTTGCTTCGTTCGGTGGCTCCTCAGTGGCCGAAAACGGCTATTACATCAACGGCTTCGACGTCACCAACATGCGTACGTTCCTGTCGTTCGCCAATGTGCCGTTCCAGGGGATCGCGCAGCTGCAGGTGAAGACCGGTGGTTATGGGGCCGAGTACGGTCGCTCGCTGGGCGGCATTGTAAGTATCGTGACCAAGTCCGGCTCCAATGACTGGCATTACGGTGGCAGCGTCGAGTGGGCTCCGGATTGGGGAGCCGCGAAGGGCAAGAACGTGCGTGATCGTGATCCGGATGCTGCGGATCCGCTCTACCAATATCGCAGCGACAACCAGTTCGACAGCACCATCTATTCGGCGTATGCGAGTGGTCCGATCATCAAGGACAGATTGTTCTTCTTCGCCATGGCCGAGGGCCGCAACGAAACGATCGATATTTTCAGATCGGTCAACAGCGAACGTCGGCGCGACACCACGCCGCAAGGTCTGGTCAAACTCGACTGGTACATCAACGACAGCAACCTGGTGGAGTTCACCGGCATCTACAACCAGGCCAAAACCAAGTACAGCACCTACGAATACAACCCGGACGCCAACGGCGAGAGCCGTTACAACGTCGGTCGCCACGAAGCGCCGATCGAACAGTACGAGATGGAAAACGGCGGCAAGGTCGGCATCCTCAAATACACCGGCTATTTCACTGACAACTTCACCTTGTCGGCGCAATACGGCTATTTGAGCAATCTCATTGACTCACGCCTGCCGACCGATCCGGCCGGCAGTGAGTGTCCGTGGGCCTACAGCTTCGGCCTGACTACCAGCGTGGTCGATCGCTACATCGGCTGTAACCCTGGCACGATCTCAACGGTTGCCGATCGCAATGCTGAGCCGGACGAGGACATCCGCAAGGCATTTCGCGTTGATGGCGAGTGGGTGTTGGGCGACCACCGCGTGCGCTTTGGTGTGGATCAGGAAAAGTACGAGTCCAGTCATCGCGGTCAGACCTACGCCGGCGGAATCAACTGGGCGTATTACACGGTTCCCGGCAATGCCGTGGCCACTGGCGCTTTTGCTGGCCAGCCGGGGCGGACGGTGAATGGTCAATTGGTACCACGTGGTGCGCTTTACGCGCGCTCCCGTGTCTATCAGACCAGCAGCTCCACCTATGAAAACATCAACAGCGCCTTCTATGTCGAAGACAATTGGCGGGTGACGGAAAACTTCCTCGCCGTGCTTGGTTTGCGCGGGGAGAAGTTCGAAAACAAGAATGGCGACGGTATTGCCTGGGTAGAATCGGATTACAAACTCGCGCCACGGCTTGGTTTCTCGTGGGACGTGCTCGGCGATGCCAGCTTGAAGCTGTTCGGAACCGCCGGTCGGTACTACATTCCGGTCGCCACGAACTCAAGCATCCGTGCAACGGGTGCCGAATCCACGGTCTCCAACTGGTACTTCGTCAACGGCTGGAGTGAAGCAGACGGCACACCGGTCGGCCAGGGCGCCCAGATCGGTGCGACTCAGACCAACGGCTCGCTGGTTGCGCCAAACCCGGCTTCGGTTGCGTCCACCAATCTTTCGCCCATGTATCAGGACGAGGTGATTCTGGGTGGGCAACTGCAGCTGACGGAAAACTGGATGGCGGGCGCACGTATGATCCGCCGCGAAGTGAAATCGGGGATGGACGATACCTGCACGACCAATCCGTGGATCGATTGGGCCGCAGACAATGGCTTTACCGACTTTGATCCGAGTTCGGTCCCGAGCTGCTACTTCCTGAATCCGGGTAGCGACGTCACCATCAATGTCGACTTGAATGGCGATGGTGAAGTGGAACTGGCAACCCTACCAGCCTCGTATCTCGGCCTTCCCGAGTATCGGCGCATTCACACCGCACTGGAGTTCTTCTGGGAGCGCACCGGGGAAAGATTCAATTTCCAAGGCTCCTATACATTTGCCAGAACGCGCGGCAATGTGGAGGGCTACGTCAATTCCACATTGGAGCAGGAAGATCCGGGCCTGACGCAGGACTTCGACCACCGTCTGTTCACCGACGGCACCTACGGGCCGACACCCAACGATCGCCAGCACACACTCAAGCTGTTCGGCGCTTACGCGCTCACACCGGAATGGCAGCTCGGCGGCAATCTGATTCTGCAGTCCGGCCGTCCGGTCAATTGCCAAGGTTATATCCCGCTGGACGACATCCCGCAGCCCGACCAAGGAACGCTGACCAACTACAGTGGTTCAAGTTTCTATTGCTTGGATGCTGAAGGCACGCGTGTGCTGCGTCAGCGTGGTGATGAGGGGCGGACACCCTGGACCTGGACGTTCGACCTGGCTGCGGTGTACATGCCGAACTGGGCTGATAACAAGCTGCGTATCAAGCTGGATGTCTTCAACCTGTTCAACAATGACCGCGTCACCGAGTACAACGAGTTCAGTGAAGCGTCTCGCGATGTGATCAGCCCGAACTATTTGAACGATCAGAACTATCAGACGCCTCGTTCGTTCCGGTTGACTGCTCGCTACGACTTCTAAATCGCAGTATCCGTGTCTTACATACGATGTCCGGCCTCGTGAGAGGCCGGATTTTTATTTGGCGAATGCTGCATTCATCGCTGCACGTGGTGCCGCGCCGCGTCACTTGCCGATACAAAAACTCGAAAAGATCTTGCCCAGCAACTCGTCGGCGCTCAGCTTGCCGGTGATCTCGCCGAGGGCCTCCTGTGCCAGACGCAGTTCTTCGGCGGCCAGTTCGAGTTGTTCGAAACCCAGCTCCAGATCCGCCGCATCTGCGTGCTGTTCGGCACGACGCAGTGCGTCGACATGCCGCGTGCGTGCGGAGAATTCACCTTCCACGCTTTCCATTCCATCGCCCAGCGCGAGTTCGCGCAACCGGGCTTGCAACTGCTCCAGTCCCTGCCCGGTCACTGCCGATACTGCGATCGCGTCGCGATCGAGCGCTGCGGGGTCGGCCAGCAGATCGCATTTGTTGTGGATCCACAGCTGACGCGGCACCGCATCGATGGCATCGCCGATCGCATCGCGTGCGGCCTGCGGGTCGCGTGCATCCAGCACCACCAGCGCCAGATCGGCGCGCTGCAGTTCGACACGTGCGCGACGCATGCCCTCGCGCTCGATCGCATCGCCACCCTCGCGCAAGCCGGCGGTGTCGACCAGGGTCAGGTCGAAGCCATCGAGCTGGATGGCTTCCTGCAAGGTGTCGCGGGTGGTGCCGGCGACATTGGTGACGATGGCGCGCTCGCTACCGGCCAGCGCATTGAGCAAGGAACTCTTGCCGGCGTTGGGCGGGCCGATCAGCACCGCATGCAGGCCGTCGCGCAGCTTGCGCCCGCGCTCGGCATCGCGCAGCAACTGCGCAAGCAGGCTGCGAGCCTGGGTCAATCCATCGCGCACCTGCGCCCCGCCCAGCGTGTCCAGCGGCTCGTCGGCAAAGTCGATGGCTGCTTCCACGTGGATGCGCAGCCGGGTGAGGCCGTCGCTGACTGCATCCACACGCTGCGAAAACACACCGTCCAGCGATCTGCGCGCAGCACGTGCCGCGCGCAGATCGCCGGCGGCGATCAGATCGGCGATCGCCTCGGCCTGCGCCAGATCGAGTTTGCCGTTGAGAAAGGCGCGTTCGCTGAATTCACCCGCGCGTGCGTGCCGCGCACCCAGCGCAATGCAGCGGTTCACCAGCTGCCGCAGCAGCACCGGGCTGCCATGGCCCTGCAACTCCACCACCGCTTCGCCGGTGAAGCTGTGCGGCGCCGGAAACCACAAGGCGATGCCATCGTCGATCACCTCGCCCCGCGCATCGCGAAAGCGTGCGTATCTCGCCTGCCGTGGTTGCAGAGTCGGGACGCCCAACTCGGCGGCGATCTGCGCGGCCTGCGGCCCGGACAGACGCACGATGCCGATGCCTCCGGCTCCGGCGGCGCTGGCGATGGCAACAATGGTCGATGGCGAAGAAGACATAGGCAGATGGTAAGGCGTGTGGTCAAAGACGTGGCTCGCATGCGCCTGCGCGCGTGGCGGCGGTATGGCTGCATTTCACGGATATGCCGTAAGCCTTGCGCACGATGGATCGATCTTCAAGACACCGATCCAGTGTTGCCTGCACGCTGCTTGCGATAGCCGGCCACGCCAACACGCTGGCGCAACGAGGTGCATCGCAAGCGATGCAACAGCGATGACATCACGACAGCATCCGTGGCATAGCTAAAAAAACGACATCCGGGCGCACATACACAAAGCCCGCCTTGCGGCGGGCTCTGTGCAACTGCTTACTTGGCGTTGGCCTGGATGATCTTGCTCGGCTTCTCGCCGTGCTGGCGGATCATCCACCACTGGATCAGCAGACCCAGGCCGCCGTTGACCACCCAGTACAGCACCAGGCCGGCCGGCATGAAGGCCATCATGACGCCGAACACCAGCGGCATGAACTGCATCATCTTGGCCTGCATCGGGTCCATGCCCGGGGTCGGGGTGAGCTTCTGCGTGGCCCACATGATGGCGATGTTGAGCAGCGGCAGGATGAAGTACGGATCGCGCGCGGTCAGATCCTGGATCCAGCCCAGCCACGGCGCCTGACGCAGTTCCACCGATTCCACCAGCACCCAGTACAGCGCGAAGAAGATCGGCATCTGGATCAGCAGCGGCAGGCAGCCGCCCATCGGGTTGATCTTTTCCTTCTTGAACAGCTCCATCGTCGCCTGTTGATACTTGACGCGATCGTCGCCGTAGCGCTCCTTCAGCTGCGCCAGGCGCGGCTGGAAGCGGCGCATCTTGGCGCCGGACTTGTACTGCGCCGCCGACAACGGATACAGCGCCAGGCGCAGCAACACCACCAGGCCGATGATGGCCCAGCCCCAGTTGTGCAGGAAGCTGTGCAGATGGCTCAGCACCCAGAACAGGCCCTGGCCGATGATGGCCATGATCGAGAAGCGGCTGTAATCGACCACACGGTCCAGCCCCTTCACATCTTCCTTGGCGATCAGGCTGACCAGTTTCGGGCCGACCCACAGGCGTGCCTCGGTGGTGGCGGTCTGACCCGGCGCGACAGTGAAGGCCGGGCCACGCAGTTCGGCCACGTCACGCGGGCCGTCCTGGTTCAGCACATACAGCGAGGCCTGGTCCTTCTGCGGAATCCACGCGGTGAAGAAATGGTGCTGCAGCAGCGCCACCCAGCCGCCGGTGATCTGGCGATTGAGGCCGCCGTCGTCCATGTAGTCCTTGAACGCGCGACGCTCGTAGCCTTCCTGCGGGCTGTACCAGGTCGCCCCGTTGAAGCTGAAGGAATCCGGGTTGGTCATGCCGCGGCTGAGGATGGTCGGCACCCGGCTCAGCTTGCGGAACACGTACCCGTTCCACGGCGCGCCACTGTTGTTGATCACCTCGTCCTTGATCGAGATCGCGTAGCGCCCGCGTTCCAGGGTGAAGGTGCGGCGGATCGACACGCCGTTGGGGCCATTCCACACGAACGGCACCACCAGGGTGTTCTGGCCCTTGGCCAGTGCGAACGCGGTGCCCGGCTGTTCGGCGCGGAAGCCGCCCACGCCAGGAACTGGCGAATGCTCGCTGGCCCAGCCGCTGGTGGCGTTGTAGGGGTGCGCGGCATCTTCGGTCAGCAGGCTGACCGGCGCGGTGCCGTCCTTGGTCTGCGGAAACTGCAGCAATTCGGCATCGAGCACGCTGCGGCCGTCCAGTTTCAGACGCAGCACGTCCGAGGTCAGGGTGATTACCGGCGCAGCGCCGGCAGCGGCCGGCGTCGCGGCGGTGGTACTGGTCGCCGGCACGGCGCCCGGCGCGCCCGCCTGCGGGATGGCCTGTGCCGCCGGCACATTGGCCGCGGTCGCAGCTGCGTCCAGGTCACGCGCGGCCGGCACCGACTGGGTCGCCGCGGCCACCGGCGCATTGGCGGCCGCCTTGTCCTTGCCCCACTCCATCCACAGCAGCGCCGCGACCATCAGCCAGGCAAAAATCAGGAAAACACGGGTCTGGTTCATCGGGCAGCAACTCGCTCAGTCGGAACTGGGTTCCGGCTCTGTCGGGGAAAGGGAGGATGGGTGCATCGTCCTGGCGGGCGGCATTGTGCCGGGCGCGGCAGGCAGGGGCAATGCGCCGGCACGGCGCAGCAGACGCACGAAGGCATCGCGAATCTGTGGATTGGTCGCTTTTGCGGCCGCCGAGCGCGCCACAATCACGTAGTCGCCGCCGGCAAGCTCGGGCAGCAGATGGCGCATGGCATCGCGCAGGACGCGTTTGATCCGGTTACGGCCCACCGCACGCGTATCGACCTTGCGCGACACCGCCATGCCCAGGCGCGGCGGCGTATCGCCGGTCCGCCAGTGCAGGCTGAGCAACGGGTCCGAGGTACGACGTGCCGTATCGAAAACGACCGTATATTGCGCACGCGTACGAACCCGCGCAGAGCGAGGAAATCGCCTGCACGGGTTCGATGCGTTCACGTTAGGGACTGCCTCGGCCGCAGTGAGCGGCGCGGCAATCAAGCGCTCAGGCGCTTGCGGCCCTTGGCGCGGCGGCGAGCCAGGATCTTGCGGCCGTCGGCGGTTGCCATACGTGCGCGGAAACCATGGTCGCGTGCTCGCTTGAGGTTGCTGGGTTGGAAAGTACGCTTGGTGGCCATGGGGCCCTCTGCATGAATGGAGACGAATAGAACCGGCAATTCTATAGGGCCACCCGCGTCCGGGTCAACTCCCCGCACGCTTTACCGGAGGTGACGGCGGTGGCGCCCTGTGGATGGACCTGTGAATAAGTCTGGGAAAACCCTGCCCTCGGTGCTAGTCTGGCCCATCCTCTTTTCACTACCGGGCTGCGAGCACGGCGCTTTTCTGCGCGCCGCAGCCAGCAACAGATGATCATACTTTGATGGATGCTTGGCCCCGCTGTCTGGAACGTCTCGAAGCCGAATTCCCGCCCGAAGACGTCCATACCTGGTTGAAACCCCTGCAAGCCGAAGACCGCGGCGACAGCATCGTGCTGTATGCGCCCAACGCCTTCATCGTCGACCAGGTCCGCGAACGTTACCTGCCGCGCATCCGCGAACTGGTTGCGTATTTCGTCGGCAATGGCGAAGTGGCGCTGGCGGTCGGCTCGCGCCCACGCGCGCCGGAGCCACAGCCGGCACCGATGGCCGCGCCCAGCGCCCCGGTTGCCGCGCCGATCGTGCCGTTTGCCGGCAATCTGGATTCGCATTACACCTTCGCCAACTTCGTCGAAGGCCGCAGCAATCAGCTCGGGCTGGCCGCCGCGATCCAGGCCGCGCAAAAGCCCGGCGACCGCGCGCACAACCCGCTGCTGCTGTACGGCAGCACCGGCCTGGGCAAGACCCACCTGATGTTCGCCGCCGGCAATGCGCTGCGCCAGGCCAACCCGGCCGCCAAGGTGATGTATCTGCGCTCGGAACAGTTCTTCAGCGCGATGATCCGGGCGCTGCAGGACAAGGCGATGGACCAGTTCAAGCGCCAGTTCCAGCAGATCGATGCGCTGCTGATCGACGACATTCAGTTCTTCGCCGGCAAGGACCGTACGCAGGAGGAGTTCTTCCACACCTTCAACGCGCTGTTCGATGGTCGCCAGCAGATCATCCTGACCTGCGACCGCTACCCGCGCGAGGTCGAAGGCCTGGAACCGCGGCTGAAGTCGCGCCTGGCCTGGGGCCTGTCGGTGGCGATCGACCCACCGGATTTCGAGACCCGTGCGGCGATCGTGCTGGCCAAGGCGCGTGAGCGCGGTGCCGAGATTCCGGACGACGTGGCGTTTTTGATCGCCAAGAAGATGCGCTCCAACGTGCGCGATCTGGAAGGCGCGCTCAACACCCTGGTGGCACGCGCCAATTTTACCGGCCGCTCGATCACGGTGGAATTTGCCCAGGAGACGCTGCGCGACCTGTTGCGTGCCCAGCAGCAGGCGATCGGCATCCCCAACATCCAGAAGACCGTGGCGGACTACTACGGCCTGCAGATGAAGGATCTGCTCTCCAAGCGACGCACCCGCTCGCTGGCGCGTCCGCGCCAGGTGGCGATGGCGCTGGCCAAGGAACTGACCGAACACAGCCTGCCGGAGATCGGCGATGCCTTCGCCGGCCGCGACCACACCACCGTGCTGCATGCCTGCCGACAGATCCGCACGCTGATGGAGGCCGACGGCAAGCTGCGCGAGGACTGGGAAAAGCTGATTCGCAAGCTCAGCGAGTAGGCCGGGGACGGCCCCGACGGTCCGCGTGGAGAAAAGCGTGGAAACGTTGGGGTCAAATGCGGGAGAATCTGTGGATAACGTTGCCTCGCAGGTTGAGCGGAAAACTATCCACAGGTTTTACCGCTAGACCAGGGGCACTAGTCCAACGACTTTTAGGCGTGAAAATTTCTTTGGAAACAAAGAGTTACGGTGGTTATCCGCTGAAAACGGCCCTACCATCACCACCAAGCTTTTGATTTATTCCATATCTTTTAAAGCATAGGGGCACGGAACCACATGCGTTTTACACTGCAGCGCGAAGCCTTCCTCAAACCGTTGGCCCAGGTGGTCAATGTGGTCGAACGCCGTCAAACCCTGCCGGTTCTGGCCAATCTGCTGGTGCAGGTCAAGGACGGACAGGTCTCGTTGACCGGTACCGACCTGGAAGTGGAAATGATCTCGCGCACGATGGTGGAAGACGCGCAGGACGGCGAAACCACGATTCCGGCCCGCAAGTTGTTCGACATCCTGCGAGCCCTGCCCGACGGCAGCCGCGTCACCATTTCGCAGACCGGCGACAAGGTCACGGTGCAGGCCGGACGTAGCCGCTTTACCCTGGCCACGCTGCCTGCCAACGATTTTCCGTCGGTGGATGAAGTCGAAGCCACCGAGCGCGTCGCAGTGCCGGAAGCGGCATTGAAGGAGCTGATCGAGCGCACTGCGTTCGCCATGGCCCAGCAGGACGTGCGCTACTACCTCAACGGCTTGCTGTTCGACCTGCGCGAGGGCCTGCTACGTTGCGTTGCGACCGACGGCCACCGCCTGGCGCTGTGCGAGACCGAACTGGAGAAGTCCGGCGGCGCCAAGCGCCAGATCATCGTTCCGCGCAAGGGCGTGACGGAACTGCTGCGCCTGCTGGAAGCGGCAGATCGCGACGTGGAACTGGAAGTGGGTCGTAGCCATATCCGCGTCAAGCGTGGCGATGTGACCTTCACCTCCAAACTGATCGACGGCCGCTTCCCGGATTACGAAGCAGTGATTCCGATCGGTGCCGACCGCGAGGTCAAGGTCGATCGCGAAGCGCTGCGTGCGTCGCTGCAGCGTGCGGCGATCCTGTCGAACGAGAAATACCGTGGTGTGCGCGTGGAAGTCTCGCCGGGCCAGCTGAAGATCAGCGCACATAACCCCGAGCAGGAAGAAGCACAGGAAGAAATCGAGGCCGACACCAAGGTCGATGACCTGGCCATCGGCTTCAACGTGAACTACTTGCTGGATGCGCTGTCGGCATTGCGCGATGAGCACGTGGTCATCCAGTTGCGGGATGCGAATTCGTCGGCACTGGTGCGTGAAGCCAGCAGCGAGAAGTCGCGCCATGTGGTGATGCCGCTACGTCTTTGACGTTGCGTTCCACGTGGAACACGAGACGCCCGGCGATTGCCGGGCTTTTTTGTTTTGTGCGGCGAAAGGACGACTCCCTTGCTGAGTCAAGCTTTCTAAGCGCTGGCAATCACCGGCCGCGCAGGAGCGGCATTGCCTGCGTCGCTGCCTCGGGACGTTGCCCTGAAGCGCCTCCTATGGCGTGCTGAGTGGCCGAAGAGGTCGCCGGAGCCGATCGCCAGGCAGTAGGCCAGGCGAGGCTCGATGGCCACGCGGCTTTTCCGGCGGTCGAGGATCGAGTGGTACGCGCGTCAGCTCGCTTCCTTGAAGCCACGACCGCTGAAGCGGCCCAGGCATTCGCAGGCCACGATCGTGCAGCTATTCGGCCGCTGTCATCGACGTGGACGTCGGGACGATGGGTGCAGTGCTGCGCCACATCCTTGCGACAGGCAGCGAGCTGTCTCGTTACCGCATTGCTGTGAACGCTAGGGGCCTGGGTTGGACCACCCGCCGGTTCTAGAGCAGGCTATTCCCGATGCATGCTGTCGGTGGAATCCCCCAGAGTTGACCTGACCCAGGTCGTCGCCCTTCGAGGATTGGCGATACCGCGCGTCGCACTTGGTGGTGAGATTGGCTTTTTAGTCGGGGCGCTTCTTCGGTGCCCCAATCCACATCGTGCGAAGCTCGGTTGGCCTGAACGACTTCACCTGAGTCCAAGATTTGCTGCTCCAGACTCAATTGCTCGGCAGCGCCCGGTTGACGTAGTTCCTTGCCCCGTTTTTGACTTATGCACATCGAGCTTTGCTTTTAAATCTATAATTAATTTAAGAGCTTGGTGGTGATGGTAGGGCCAGATTTCGCCAGAAACCAGCCTATCTCTATGTTTTGAAAGGATTTTATTGCATCGAAACCCTGTGTCTAGACCCCTGTGGAAGGGTCAGCAACCTGTGGATAAGCATGCGGCGCTCTTCAGGCCTGTTTTTTATCCACAGCTTGTCCCCTGCTTGTCCGTGGATCGCTTCATGTGGCCACGCGCAGGATCCGCATCGATCACGTATCCTCCGCTCCGACCGGGATGCCGGATCACAGCGCAGAGCACACCGATCGATGCACGTAGTGCGGTTGTCCATCCATCGACTTCGTCGTTTCGCGACCGTCGACCTTCACCCCGCCCGTTCCTTGAACCTGCTGACCGGCGATAACGGTGCAGGCAAGACCAGCGTGCTGGAAGCACTGCACCTGATGGCCTACGGCCGCAGCTTTCGTGGCCGCGTGCGCGACGGACTGATCCAGCAAGGCGCCAGCGATCTGGAAGTCTTCGTGGAGTGGCACGAGGGCACGGCCGAGACGGGCGAACGCACGCGTCGGGCAGGTCTGCGCCATAGCGGGCAGGAATGGACCGGCCGGCTGGACGGCGAGGATGTCGCACAGCTCGGCGCCCTGTGTGCCGCACTGGCTGTGGTGACCTTCGAGCCCGGGAGCCATGTGTTGATCAGTGGTGGCGGTGAACCGCGGCGACGGTTCCTGGATTGGGGCCTGTTCCACGTGGAACCTGACTTCCTGGCGCTATGGCGGCGCTATGCGCGGGCGCTCAAGCAGCGCAATGCCTTGCTCAAGCAGGGCGCACAGCCGCGGATGCTCGATGCCTGGGATCACGAACTTGCCGAATCCGGCGAAACGCTGACATCGCGTCGCCTTCGCTACCTGGAGCGGCTGCAGGAACGGTTGATCCCGGTCGCCGCTGCCATCGCCCCGTCGCTGGGATTGTCCGCGCTGACATTCGTGCCGGGCTGGAAACGTCATGAGGTCTCGCTTGCCGATGCGCTGCTCCTGGCACGCGAGCGTGACCGTCAGAACGGCTACACCTCGCAGGGGCCACACCGCGCCGATTGGGCACCCGCCTTCGACGCGCTCCCGGGCAAGGATGCGCTCTCGCGTGGCCAGGCAAAGCTCACCGCCCTCGCCTGCCTGCTGGCGCAGGCCGAAGACTTCGCCCATGAGCGTGGCGAATGGCCGGTGATTGCATTGGACGACCTGGGTTCGGAGCTGGATCGCCACCACCAGGCGCGCGTGCTGCACCGCTTGGCCTCCGCACCGGCCCAGGTGCTGATCACCGCCACCGAAGTGCCGCCCGGCCTGCTCGACTCCGGAAAGCTGCTGCACCAGTTCCACGTGGAACATGGCACTGTCGCCGTGTTGAGGCCCGTGGCCTAGCCATCCGCGGCGCAGGTGGGCCGACTGGTATAATTTCCGGGCTATCCCCCTTTTCCCACGGTGCGATGCGGCTCCTGCCGCCTGCGCCCGTGTTGTGGAGCTAACGGCACACGCATGACCGACGAACAAAACACCTCGCCCACCCCCAACGGCACCTACGACTCCAGCAAGATCACCGTGCTGCGTGGCCTGGAAGCCGTCCGCAAGCGCCCCGGCATGTACATCGGCGATGTCCATGACGGCACCGGCCTGCATCACATGGTGTTCGAGGTGGTCGACAACTCGGTCGACGAAGCCCTGGCCGGGCATGCCGACGACATCGTGGTCAAGATCCTGGTCGATGGATCGGTTGCGGTATCCGACAACGGCCGTGGCGTACCGGTCGACATTCACAAGGAAGAAGGCGTCTCCGCGGCGGAGGTGATCCTCACCGTGCTGCACGCCGGCGGCAAGTTCGACGACAACAGCTACAAGGTATCCGGCGGCCTGCACGGCGTGGGCGTGTCGGTGGTCAATGCGCTGTCCGAGCACCTGTGGCTGGACATCTGGCGCGACGGCTTCCACTACCAGCAGGAATACGCGCTGGGCGAGCCGCAGTACCCGCTCAAGCAGCTGGAAGCCTCGACCAAGCGCGGTACCACGCTGCGCTTCAAGCCGTCCGTGGCGATCTTCAGCGACGTCGAGTTCCATTACGACATCCTGGCGCGACGCCTGCGCGAGCTGTCGTTCCTCAATTCGGGCGTCAAGATCACCCTGATCGACGAGCGCGGCGACGGCCGTCGCGACGATTTCCACTACGAAGGCGGCATCCGCAGCTTCGTCGAGCATCTGGCGCAGCTCAAGTCGCCGCTGCACCCGAACGTGATCTCGGTGACCGGCGAGCATAATGGCATCGTGGTGGACGTGGCCCTGCAGTGGACCGACGCCTACCAGGAAACCATGTACTGCTTCACCAACAACATCCCGCAGAAGGATGGCGGCACCCACCTGGCCGGCTTCCGCGCCGCGCTGACGCGTGTGCTGAGCACCTACATCGAGCAGAACGGCATCGCCAAGCAGGCCAAGGTCGCGCTCACCGGCGATGACATGCGCGAAGGCATGATCGCGGTGCTCTCAGTCAAGGTGCCCGACCCCAGCTTCTCCTCGCAGACCAAGGAAAAGCTGGTCAGCTCGGATGTGCGTCCGGCGGTGGAAAACGCCTTCGGTGCGCGCCTGCAGGAGTTCCTGCAGGAGAATCCGAACGAAGCCAAGGCCATCACCGGCAAGATCGTCGACGCCGCCCGTGCGCGCGAAGCCGCCCGCAAGGCGCGCGACCTGACTCGCCGCAAGGGCGCGCTGGACATCGCCGGCCTGCCCGGCAAACTTGCCGACTGCCAGGAAAAAGACCCGGCGCTGTCCGAGCTGTTCATCGTCGAGGGTGACTCGGCAGGCGGCTCGGCAAAGCAAGGCCGCAACCGCAAGAATCAGGCGGTGCTGCCGCTGCGCGGCAAGATCCTCAACGTCGAACGCGCGCGTTTCGACCGCATGCTGGCCTCCGACCAGGTCGGCACGCTGATCACCGCGCTGGGCACCGGTATCGGCCGCGACGAGTACAACCCGGACAAGCTGCGTTACCACCGCATCATCCTGATGACCGACGCCGACGTCGACGGCTCGCACATCCGGACCCTGCTGCTGACCTTCTTCTACCGGCAGATGCCGGAGCTGATCGAGCGCGGCTACATCTACATTGGCCTGCCGCCGCTGTACAAGCTCAAGCAGGGCAAGAGCGAGCTGTATCTGAAGGACGACGCGGCGCTCAACGCCTACCTGGCCAGCAACGCGGTCGAAGGCGCGGCGCTGATCCCCGCCACCGACGAGCCGCCGATCACCGGCGAGGCGCTGGAAAAGCTGTTGATGCTGTTCACCAGCGCCAACGAGGCGATCGCGCGCAACGCACACCGCTACGACCCGGCGCTGCTCACCGCGCTGATCGACCTGCCGCCGCTGGACGTGGACAAGCTGCAGGCCGAAGGCGAGGTGCATCCCACCCTGGAGGCGCTGCAGGCGGTGCTCAACCGCGGCACCCTCGGCACGGCGCGCTACCAGCTGCGCTTCGACCCGGCCACCGATGGCGCCTCGGCGTCGCTGGTGGCGGTGCGCAGGCACATGGGCGAGGAATTCACCCAGGTATTGCCGATGGGCGCGTTCGAAAGCGGCGAGCTGCGTCCGCTGCGCGAGGTCTCGCTGGCCCTGCACGACCTGGTGCGCGAAGGCGCGCAGATCGTGCGCGGCAACAAGACCCACCCGATCACCAGCTTCGCCCAGGCGCATGCCTGGCTGTTGGAAGAGGCCAAGCGCGGCCGCCAGGTACAGCGCTTCAAGGGCCTGGGCGAAATGAACGCCGAACAGCTGTGGGAAACCACGGTCAATCCGGACACGCGTCGCCTGTTGCAGGTGCGTATCGAAGATGCCGTGGCCGCCGATCAGATCTTCAGCACCTTGATGGGCGATGTGGTCGAGCCACGCCGCGACTTCATCGAGGACAACGCGCTGAAGGTGTCCAACCTGGACATCTGAGTCACCGTTGCCCGTCGGCGCACCGCTCAGGCGTTGCGTCGACGCCTGCGGTTTTTTCAGGACGACGATGAGCGCAGATCCTTCCCCGCGGCCGGTACCGACGCCGGCCGCCGGCACCGCCCCGCTGTTGCCGCCATTGCTCGGCTTCGGCATCGATGTGCTGATCGCCACCGGCCTGCTCCTGTCGCTGAGCGTGGCCGGGTTCGCGCTCTGGGGCGTGTTCCGCGGCGTCAGTGCCGTGCAGGCTGCCAAGGCGCAGGGCCTGACGCTGTCCTCGAGCGAGATCATGGCCACCATCGGCCAACCCGGCGTGCTGGTGCAATTGCTCACCGCGTTGGTCAGCACCGCCTCGCCGGCGCTGCTGCTGTATTACTGGCGCCGCCGTGCGACCGCAGACGAACACCGGGCCTCGCGCGCCGCCGCGAGGCGTGCCTCCACCTGGGGTTGGACCGCGCTGATCGCGGTCGGCGTGTTCCTGCTCAGCAATCTGGTCAGCGTCGCGGCGTCCGCGTTGGGCATCAAACCGGTGCCGACCAATCTGCCGCTGATGGAAGAAGCCATCAGGCAATGGCCGCTGGCGCTGGTGGTGTTTGCCGTGGCGATCGCCCCGGCGTACGAAGAATTGCTGTTCCGACGCGTGTTGTTCGGCCGCCTGCTCGCCGCCGGCCGGCCCTGGCTGGGCATCGTGCTGAGCAGCGCGATCTTTGCGCTGGTGCACGAAGTGCCCGGCGTCAGCGGCAACGGCCCGGCCGCCATCGCGCAACTGTGGCTGGTCTACGGCAGCATGGGCGCGGCGTTTGCATGGCTGTATTGGCGCACCGGCACGTTGTGGGCACCGATCGTGGCGCATGGCGTCAACAACGCCACCGCCCTGGCGGCGCTGTACTTTTTTGGCCTCGGCTGAGCCGTTTGACGAAAAGTTAAGACGAGCCTGCCAAAATGCCCCCAGGGTTCAAGGGGGACTGAATGAAAGCCAGGCTGTTGATCGTTGTCGCCGTCTTTGCATTGACGGCATGTGCCACCACAACCTCGCCGACCGGCCGCCGACAGGTGGTGGGAGGCGTCACCCAGGACCAGCTCGACAAGCTTGGTGCAGAGTCCTTCGCGCAGACCAAGGCCAAGGAAAAAGTCAGCACCGACGGCAAGCAGAACGCCTACGTGCAGTGCGTGGTCAATGCGCTGGTCGCGCAGCTGCCGCCGCAGTGGCGCGAGACCCGTTGGGAAACCGCGTTGTTTGTCGATGACGAAGCCAATGCCTTCGCCCTGCCCGGGGGCAAGGTCGGCGTGAACACCGGCATCTTCACCGTCGCCAAGACCCAGGATCAGCTGGCTGCCGTGCTCGGGCACGAGATCGGGCACGTGATCTCGCGCCATCATGAAGAACGCATCACCCGTCAGCTTGGTGCGCAGACCGGCCTTGGCATCATCGGCGCGCTGGCCGGTGCGGCCTATGGCGACGGTGCGGCCAGTGCCGTCAACCAGGTCGGCGGAATGACCGCCCAGACTGTGTTTCTGCTGCCGGGCTCACGGACCCAGGAGAGCGAGGCCGACGTGGTCGGCCAGCGCCTGATGGCCCAGGCCGGCTTCGATCCTGCCCAGGCGGTGACGCTGTGGCAGAACATGATGGCCGCCAGCGGCAACCGCCAGCCGCAGTGGCTGTCCACTCACCCCGACCCGGCCAATCGCATCCGCGAATTGCAGGCAGACGTCGGTCAACTCGAACCGGTTTACCAGCAAGCGCGACAGGACGGACGCGTGCCGCGCTGCGGCTGATCGTGCAGAGCTTACGTACCGAATGTCGCAACACAGCACGGAAACCGTTTTCGGGAACTGAGACTTTCTGCTAACTTTGCCGGCTCAGATTTTTCGTACAGCGTTTATTCCGCTTTTCGTACCGCCCGACGGCGGCTCGTCCGAGGTGAAACATGAAACTGCTCAACCGCAAGCAAGCCCTGTTGTCCCTGTTCATCGCCGCGTCGCTGGGCGGGGCTGTCGTCGCCGATGCGGTCGCGCAGTCGGATCGTTCGTCCGAGCGCGCCAGCCGCAAGTCCAAGGGCAGCGGCAAGGCCGAAGAGTTGTATCCGCAGTCCACCCGCGCCGCGCCGACGATCAAGCCCTCGTCCAAGCTGGGCAGCAAGCTGCAGAAGCTGATCGAAACCTTCAACAAGGGCGAAGACTTCCCGGCCGTGCGTACCCAGGCCGATGAGATCCTCGCCAATGGCTCGGCCAACGAAGCCGACAAGGCGCTGGCGGCGCAGCTGGCCGCCCAGGCGGCGTACAACATGGACGACACCGCCGCTGCCAAGACGTATCTGCAGCAGGCCATCGGCCTCAATGCGCTGGACAACAACGGCCAGTTCCAGTCGATGCTGATGCTGGCGCAGTTGCAGATGCAGGACGATCAGCAGGCCGAAGGCCTGGCAACGCTGGACAAGTATCTGGAAGAAAGCAAGTCGCAGCGCCCGGAAGATCTGATCCTCAAGGGTCAGGCGCTGTACCAGGCCGAGCGCTACAAGGAAGCCATTCCGGTGCTGAAGCAGGCTATCGCCGCCTCGCCCGAGCCGAAGGACACCTGGAACCAGTTGCTGATGGCGGCCTATGCCGAAGCCGGCCAGACCGGTGAAGCGGTGGCCGCTGCCGAAGCGCTCGCCGCCAAGACGCCCAACGACAAGAAGGCCCAGCTCAACCTGGCCAGCATGTATATGCAGGCCGACCAGATGGACAAGGCTGCCGCAGTGATGGACAAGCTGCGCGCGGCCGGGCAGTTGACCGAAGAAAAGGAGTACAAGCAGTTGTATTCCATCTACGCCAACACCGAGAACAAGGAAAAGGACGTCATCGCGGTCATCAATGAAGGTATGCAAAAAGGCATCCTTAAACCCGATTATCAGACATACCTTGCGCTGGCACAGTCGTATTACTACAGCGAAGATGTGCCCAAGGCGATCGAGAATTGGCAAAAGGCCGCACCGCTTTCCAAGGACGGCGAGACCTATCTGAATCTGGCCAAGGTGCTGCATTCGGAAGGTCGCATCCCGGAGGCCAAGCAGGCCGCGCAGCAGGCAATCGCCAAGGGTGTCAAAAAACCTGATGACGCCAAGAAGATCATCAATCTGAAGTAAAAAAGAAAATAAACCCCCGAAATCCCTGTGTTTTTAGTGGTTACAGGACTCGGGATTGGTATAAGCTTGGGGGTTCCTGCGGTGTCAAAGCCGTCCGAAAACCTGGGGATCATCACAGTGATCCGGGGCCCCCACTGAAAGAGCCATTGGCGCATGACGGAACAACTCGTTATCCACAGGCATGACTATGATGCCGGGAACCAGGGTCTGAGCTGGGCCCGCATTATCGGCATTGCTTTTGTAATTGCCCTGCACCTCACTGCACTGATGATGTTGCTGATCCCTGCAGTGGCGCCGAAGGCTCCGGCAGAGAAGGAGCGCACCACCATGGTCACCTTGGTGGATGCACCGCCTCCTCCCCCGCCGCCGCCGCCGCCGCCGCCGCCGGAAGACAAGCCGCCACCGCCGGTCAAGAATCTGTCGCCGCCGAAGCCGTCACCGGTTCCGCCGCCGCCGGAAGCTCCGGTCGTCGATGTTCCCGAACCGCGTCCCAGCGATATCGTCACGCCACCGGCTCCGCCGGCTCCACCGGCTCCACCGAGTGACATCGGCGCCAGTGTCGATATCTCGTCCAAGAACATGAACCCGCCGAAGTACCCGCCGGCTGCATTCCGGGCCGGTGTCCAAGGCGAGGTCATCCTGATCGTGGATGTGGATGCCAGCGGCAACGTGACCAACGTGTCGGTCGAAAAGTCCAGCCGCAACCGCGACCTTGACCGTGCCGCGATGGACGCAGCACGCAAGTGGAAGTTCAACGCCTCCACTGTCAACGGGCAGAAAGCCGCCGGACGTGTCCGCGTCCCGGTCAACTTTGCTCTGAACTGATCCCACGGGCCGGCCACGGCCGGCCCAGGATCCTGTCTTCCTTTCGCTCCACCCTTCATCACCACACACAACAAAGGTAAGCGTCATGCTGCAGGAATTCTTTATCGCCGCCGCTGCAGGGGGCTCCAATCCGTCGGCCGCTCTGTCGCAGATGGGCTTCGAGCACTTGATCACCGAAATGACCTCCAGCCCCGGCGATTTCGCCGTGTCCTGGGTCGTCCTGATCACCCTGATCGCCATGTCCGCTGCCTCCTGGTACTGGACCGTCATCAACATCTTCCGCGCCACCCGTCTGAAGAGCGCGGCCGACCGCGTCACCACCGCGTTCTGGGATGCCCCGAATGCACAGGACGCCATCCGCGCCATGGAAGAGCAGCCGGCTTCCGAGCCGTTCTCCAAGATCGCACTGGATGCAGCGCAGGCTGCTGCCCACCACCAGCGCGCCGAAGGCAGCACCGGTGGCCTGGGCGAGAGCCTGAGCCGTTCGGAATTCGTCGATCGCGCCCTGCGTCAGGCCGTGACCCGCGAAAGCACCAAGCTGCAGTCCGGCATGACCCTGCTGGCCACCGTCGGTGCGACCGCGCCGTTCGTCGGTCTGCTCGGTACCGTGTGGGGCATCTACGGCGCGCTGATCAAGATCGGTGCAACCGGTTCGGCCTCCATCGATGCCGTTGCCGGCCCGGTGGGTGAAGCGCTGATCATGACCGCGATCGGTCTGTTCGTCGCCATCCCGGCCGTGTTCGCGTTCAACTTCTTCTCCAAGGTCAACAGCTCGGTGATCGCCAAGTTCGACACCTTCGCCCACGACCTGCACGACTTCTTCGCCACTGGTTCGCGCGTTCGCTAATCCGTAGTAAAGAACGACTTCGCAACGATTTAGACGGAGCCCGTTATGGCCTTCAGTAGTGGAAACAGCGGTGGCCCGATGGCCGACATCAACGTGACGCCCCTCGTGGACGTGATGTTGGTGCTGCTGATCATCTTCATCATTACGGCACCGCTGATGTCCCATAAGGTCAAGGTGGAGCTGCCAGAGGCCAACCTGATCCAGAAGGAAGATGCGGAGAAACGCGCCGCGCCGATCACCCTGGCCGTCAAGGAAGACGGGTCGCTGTACTGGAACGACGAGCCGATTTCCAAGGAAGCCCTGGAATCGCGCCTGTCCACCGCCGCACAGCAGACACCGCAGCCGCCGCTCAACTTGCGTGGCGACCGCACGACCAAGATGCGTACGATCAACGAGATCACCAAGATCGCGCAGGGTCAGGGCATGTTGGACGTCGGCTTCGTCGCAACCAAAGAGAAGGGGCAGTAAGCCATGGCATTCAGTACCGGTGGAAACCGTGGCCCAATGGCCGACATCAACGTCACGCCCCTGGTGGACGTGATGTTGGTGCTGCTGATCATCTTCATCGTGACCGCGCCGATCATGACCTACCCGATCGCCGTGGATCTGCCGCAACGGGTGCTCAACCCGCCACCGCAGACGACCGAACCGCCGCCGCCGATCGAGTTGCGTATCGACGCCAGCAACCAGGTGTTCTGGAACAACAGCCCGACCCCGGTCGCGCAGTTGCAGCAGAAGATGGAAGAAGTGGTGCAGGCCGATCCGACCAATCAGCCGGAACTGCGCATCGATGCCAATGAAGATGCGGAGTACGAGGTGATGGCCAAGGTGCTCGCTGCGGCGAAGAACTCGCAGATGAAGAAAATTGGCTTCATGCAGTAAGACATCGCAACACTGCAACACAACAGTCATGACGCGACTGCAACGCCACCGGAAACGGTGGCGTTTTTTTATGCTCGATCAGGCGACAGTGCCGTGTTGTTGATCATCGTCATCGTCATCGTCACCGTGCCGATGCTGGCGCGGTTAATCACAGTTGCTCTGCCATAGCGCAGCCGGCAAGCGCTTTCACGGGTCCGAACCGCCTGCACCGATCGCGTTGTGGGTGGACGCCAGCGGCCAGGTGTTCCGGAATGCCAGCCCGGTCACGCTGCAGGAATTCCAGCACAGGTTGATCGAACAGATACGCCAGGCAAGCGGCTATCAGCCGCAGCTGCGCATCGCCGCCAGTGCGGATGGCAAATACGCGGTAATGGCCAAGGCGCTGCATGCGGCCAGGAATACCCAGGGGGATGGCATCGGTTTTGTGCAGTAAATACGCGATTAACTCACCTGGTAAACAGATGAAAGTCATCGATAACCATCGCATCGGGGGCAGAAAACCTGCTCCGATACAATGCCCGGTAACGACGCTGCACATTTATATACTCCGCTTGATTATCTCAAGCGTCGATCGATGCGCCGCGCAGTATCCCCAGATAGGCGCGTACCGTCACATCCAGGCCTTGATACAAGGCCTCGCTGATCAATGCATGGCCGATCGAGACTTCCAGCACGCCCGGGACGGCGCCGAGAAAGTCACCGAGATTGGCCTGCGACAGATCATGACCGGCATTGACGCCAAGACCTGCCGCGGCTGCGCGTTGTGCAGCGTCGGAAAACAGCTTGAATGCAGCACTCGGCTGGCCGCTCAGATGCGCCTGCGCATAGGGGCCGGTGTACAACTCGATACGGTCTGCACCCAGTACCGCCGCTTGCGCAATATCGGGATTGCCTGCATCGACAAACAGGCTGACGCGCGCACCGATTGCCTTGAACGAGGCAATCAGCGCGGCGAGTTGGGTGGTGTCCTGCGCAAAATCGAACCCGTGGTCGGACGTCAGTTGTCCATCGCCATCCGGTACCAGGGTGACCTGCTCGGGCCGCGTGGCACGACATAACGCCAGCAGGCCCGGATAACCGTCGCGCGGTGGCGCAAACGGATTGCCTTCGATATTGAATTCGACGCCGTGCTCGCGCGTCAGCGCGCTCAGTGCCAGCACATCATCGGCACGGATATGCCGCTGGTCCGGGCGCGGGTGCACGGTGATGCCATGCGCGCCGGCGGCAATGCAGGTGCGGGCGGCCTGCACCACATCCGGGTCGTGGCCGCCGCGCGAATTGCGCAATACCGCGATCTTGTTGACGTTGACGCTGAGCTGGGTGGTCACTGCGTCGGTCTCAGGCCTGCGGCTCGCCATCACGGGTGGCGTTGAGTGCGGCGGCCTTGCGGGCTTCGGCGATCTCGCGCAGGCGGCGCAGCTCGGCCGGGTCGATCAGGCTGCTGGTGTCGCGCTGGGTATCGCCCATGCGCGAGGCGAACCAACCGCGCGTCCACAGCAACAGCAACAGCAGTGCCACCAGCAGCGAAGCCACCAGCAACCACACGTGCGGCGTGCTGAAGGCCAGCACCAGCGCACCCAACGCCATAAGCAGAAACAGCCAGTGCATGACGAGCTCCCCGATCAGTGGCGGCAGTGTAGCGCCGCGCCCGGCACGGTTCCACGTGTGCGCGGCGATGCGGGTCACAGCAGCGGGGACAGCAGCCGTGCGCAGGCTTCGGGCAGCCGCGAGCGCCACAACGGTCGATGGCGGACAAAGCGCACTTCCTGCGCGTGCTGCAGGTCGGCGTCGATCAAGCCGGCCAGTTCGGCCGCGACCGCCTGGTCGCGGAACAGCATCGACAGCTCGAAGTTCAGGCGAAAGCTGCGGCTGTCGAAATTGGCGCTGCCGACGATGCAGACGTCGTCGTCGGCCAGCAGCGCCTTGGTGTGCAGCATGCGCGGGCCGTATTCGTAGATGCGCACGCCGGCCTCGAGCAGCTCGTCGAAATACGAACGCGCCGCGTAGGTGACCAGACGCGAATCGCTGACGCGCGGCACCAGCAGGCGCACGTCCAGGCCACCCAATGCGGCCGAGGTCAGCGCCATGCGCGCGGCCTCGCCGGGAACGAAGTACGGCGTGACCAGCCAGACCCGATGCCGGGCTTCGTGAATCGCAGCGACCATCAGCCGGTGGATGGACTCCCACGAGGAATCCGGCCCGGAGATCAGCACCTGCGCGTCGACATCGCCCTGCGCGCGGCTTGGCACGTCCTCGGGCCAGAGCTGCTGGCCGTGGAAGGCGGCGCGGCCCTGCCCGGTGGCGTAGAGCCAGTCTTCCAGGAACACTAGCTGCAGGCTGCGCACCACGTGACCCTGCAGGCGCACGTGCAGGTCGCGATAGGCATCGCTGCGGACCTGCTCGTTCTCTTCGTCGGTGACGTTGATGCCGCCGGTGAAGCCGATCCTGCCGTCGACCACGACCACCTTGCGGTGGGTACGCAGGTTCAGCCACGGCCGCTTGAACGGCTTGAGCAGCTGGGACGGATGGAACCAGGCGGTCTCCACGCCGGCCGCACGCAGCGTCCGCAGGCTGCGCCGGGTCATTGCCGACGAGCCCACCGCATCCATCAGCAGGCGCACCTTGACGCCGGCGCGTGCGCGCTCCATCAGCGCATCGCAGATCGCGGTGCCGCTGTGGTCGGGCTGGAAGATGTAGTACTCCAGATGGATGTGGTCGCGCGCGCCGCGGATGGCCTCGATGATGGCCGCATAGGTGGCCGCGCCATCCACCAGCCAGTGCACCTCGGTGGCGCTGCTGGGGGCCAGGCCGGTGGTGGACTGGGCGATCTTGGCCAGCTCGGTGCAGTCTGCGTCCGGCGGGCAGACGCTGCTATAGCTCTCCATGCCCGAGCGCGAGCGGCCGCGCCGCAGCCGCTGGCGTTTGACCTTCTGCGGGCCGAGCCAGTAGTAGATCAGCAGGCCCAGGTACGGCAGCGCGGCCAGCGACAGCACCCAGCTGAGCGTGGCCACCGGCTCGCGCTTCTGCAGCACGATCCAGCTGGCGATCCACAGCAGGTACAGCACATAGGCGGCCAGGAGTAGCGCTTCGAGGTGGGGAACGGTGGCCAGCCGATCCCACGCGCCCTGTACGGATGCGAGCATGCGCGGATTCTACGGGCCGCACGCGCCGCTGCGATGACCGGGCGACCAACACGATCGCCGCGCCGGGCCTGAAAGCTTCATCGTGGCGCTGCGCGTGGTCGCATTGCCTGAGACCTGCCGGCCGTACGATGGCGCGATGGCAACTGCGATCAAGGGCCGCGGTGCGACCGGCCACCTCCCCGGACGCTTCGAAACCACCACCCAGCAGGCAGTGGACGATGGCTGGTACGCCGACGACAGCGAGGAGTTCGCCGCGCCGGCGTTACGCACGCAGGTCACCGAGGAAACCGCGCGCAGCATCATCAGCCGCAATCAATCGCCGGACATCGGCTTCTCGCAATCGGTCAATCCTTACCGTGGCTGCGAGCATGGCTGCAGTTACTGCTTTGCGCGGCCCTCGCATGCCTATCTCAACCTGTCGCCCGGGCTGGATTTCGAGACCAAGCTGTTCGCCAAGACCAATGCACCGGAGCTGCTGCGGCGCGAACTGTCGCGCCCGGGCTATGTACCCAGCCCGATCGCGCTGGGCATCAACACCGATGCGTATCAGCCGATCGAGCGCAAACGCGCACTGACGCGGCGCCTGATCGAGGTGCTGTGGGAGACGCGGCACCCGTTCACGCTGATCACCAAGAACGCGTTGGTCACGCGCGATCTGGATCTGCTCGCACCGCTGGCACGCGAGGGCCTGGTCAACGTGCATTTTTCGGTGACCACGCTGGACCCGCATCTGTCGGCCAGGCTGGAACCGCGTGCGTCCGCACCGCACGCCCGCCTGCGCGCGATGCGGGCACTGCACGAGGCCGGCGTGCCGGTCGGGGTGATGGCCGCGCCGGTGATCCCGTGGATCAACGACCAAGAGCTGGAGGCGATCCTGCAGGCCGCGTCCGATGCCGGCGCGCACAGTGCCGGCTACGTGCTGCTGCGGCTGCCACACGAAGTGGCGCCGCTGTTCCGCGACTGGTTGCAGACCCATCACCCGCAACGCGCCGCGCATGTGATGAGCACGATTCAGCAATTGCGCGGCGGCAAGGACTACGACAGCGCCTTCGGCGCACGCATGCGCGGCCAAGGCGTGTACGCGGAGTTGCTGGCACGCCGCTTCGCCCTGGCCCACCGCCGCAGCGGTTTCGACGCCCGCGCCATGCCGGCGTTGGACACCGGCAAGTTCCGGCGCCCTGCTCCACCGGCCAAGCCGGTACCGCAATCGCCGCAGGGCAGTCTGTTCTAGGGGCGGAGATTGGGGATTGGGGATTGGGGATTCGTAACAGCCGGCGCACTGCAGTGACCTGCCCTTACCAATCCCCAATCCCGAATCACGAATCCCCGCCGTACAAGGCGCTTGCCGACTGGAACAGGATCCAGCTGGTGGCAATGAACTTGTCGCCGCCGACCGGGCGGTTGCCGCGGTGGGTGTGGGTGAAGGCAGTGGGGGCGATCAGCAGGCTGCCGGTGCGCGGGCGGGCCTTGCGCTGCTGGAACAGGAATTCGGTTTCGCCCTGTTCGAACTCCTCGTTGAGGTACAGCGTCCACAGCAGATGGCGGTGCAGCGTGTCGGCGCTGGCATCGCGTGGATACAGTTCGCAATGCCAGTACGGGTAGCCGCCTTGCTCGGCGGTGTACCACTGCAGGTTGATCGCGCCCGGGCGCAGGCAGGTGCGGGCCAGGTCGCCCAGCGCCTGGTCGCTCATCTGCACGATGTCCTCGGCCACCAGCCGGTGCGGGCTGCCGTCGGCGGTGGTGACCTGCAGCATCAGCGGTGAAATCAGGGCTTGTGGATACTGCCGCAGGTAGGTCAGCACGCCTTCGAACACGGCCTGTTGCAGGCGGTTTTCCACCGCAGCCCATTCGGCCACGCCGCTGATGCGCAGGTCGCGGCTGTGCTTGAGTTCGGGAAACACGCCGCTGCCCACGCGCCCCGGTTGCAGCTGCTGGCTGGCGCGCATGCGCTGCACGATGGCAGCGCAATCCTCGCGCGAGACGGCGTCGTCGGTGATCTGGATGAAGTCAGGTTGGTCCATGCGCACGACCATAGCAATCCGCGCTGCCGCCTGCACGGCGCGCCCGGCGGCGTAGACGGCCTCGGTCAACGCGTTGCCATGAGGCATCGCCACTGCGTGGCTCGGCGTTGCGTCGCCCAGAAAGACAGTGCCTCGGCCCGCCTATGCGCGCCATGCCAGCCAGTACGCCGCTGCGATGGCGTTGGGGGAGCGTGCGCAGTCGCACTCAGCCGCCGGCCTGCAACGCAGGTGGCGGCGTGCGCAAGGCAGTAACGAAAAAACCCCGCCGAAGCGGGGTTTTTCGTTACACGCGTGGTGCTACGACGATCAGAACTTGTAGTTGACCGAAGCGGCCAGCACGTCGCCCTTCACCTTGTAGCTGCCCGCCAGACGGTCGCCGGTGGCGCTGACGGTGTCGCTGGTCGGGTCGCTGGTGAACAGGTGGGTGTAACCGAAGTTGTATTCGGCCTGCTGCGACGGACGCCAGCTCAGACCCAGCGAGACCCACTTGCGGCTCGCATCCGGCACGCGCACGTCACGGTGCTCTGCGGTGGTCGGGGTCTGGTCGTAGGCCAGGCCGCCACGCAGGGTCAGCGTCTCGCTCATGCGGTAGTCGGCACCGATCGAGGCGAAGGTGGTGTCGCGGTAGGAGAAGTCCAGCACGGTATTGGGCTGGTTGGAGGCGAAGTCCAGCGTGACCTGGTCGAACTTGCTCCAGGCGGTGCGCGTGACGTCGGCCATGATCGACCACTGCTCGTTCACGTTGTGGGTGAAGCTGGCCGTGGCACTGGCCGGCAACTTCACGGTTGCACGGCCGCTGGTGTCGATGAAGGTGCCTGGTGCTGCATTTGCGAAGACCGCAGCGGCGCCGCCGGGCATGGTGAAATCGACGTCCGCGCCGGTGATCTTGTGCTCCACTTCCGAGCGGTAGCTGAAACCGATGTGGGTGTTCTCATCGATACTGAACAGGCCGCCGAGGGTGAAGCCCACTTCGGTGCTGTGGCCCTTCATCTTCAGCGCGCCATCGGCATTGCCCGGTGCGAAACCCGGCACCCGCGAACGCGCCAGGATCGAACCGGCGTCCACGGCGTTGCGCAGTTCGATATCCAGGCGCTCGGCGAACACCGACGCACCGAAGGACACGTACGGGTTCACGTCGTAGGAGAACGCGACGTTGAAATCGATCGCCTGCAGCTCGGTCTTGGTGCCGTGGTAACGGCCGACCCAGTTGCTGTCGTATTCGGTCTTGAAGCCGAACGGCACGGTCAGCGAGGTGCCCAGGTGCATGTTGTCGTTCTCGCCGAACGGCACATGGAAGTACATCGCCGGGACCGGCGCGATCATGCCGGCATCGCCGCCATTGCCGCCGGAGACCGGGGCGCCATTGGCGTAGGTGGCGGTGTCGGGCTGGAACTTGGCCGAGAAGCTGATAGCGCTGACGTCGGCCTGGAACAGGCGACCGTCCAGCTGGCGCATGCCGGCCGGGTTGTTGGCGATGATCGAGGCATCGTCCGGGGCGCTGCCGGAACCTGCGAAGGCGCGGCCAAGACCCTTGGCGCTGTTTTCCTTCAGCTGGAAGGCGGCGCCGTGGGCCTGGCCAACGGCCAGTACGCCGGCGATACCGACGGCCAACAGGGTGGCGCGGCTGAGAGTGGAAGCGGTAGACATAAGATGGTGCTCTCCGGATAAAGACTGCAGTGGTCGGTACAGCGCCCGCGCCCAGCGCCAAGTGGCTGCTGGAGCGCGCCGGAGACCCCCCCCCGACATACGACGCCGTACGCAGTATACCCACGACAATTAACCGAACAATAACGAAGCGCGTATTGATCGGCCGGACAGGTTAGGGGTGGGTTCAGGAGCGTGAACCCGCTAGAGTGCCACTCCGATGTTCGTCTCCCTCCCCTCCCGCAAGAAACCCACCCCGCGCTGGGCGGTGCCGTTGCTGTTCGCCACCGTCTGGCTGGCCTATCTGTGGTCGATCAGCCGGCCCGGCGAGGCGCGCAATACGCTGTGGCTGGACTGGGGCGCGCTGTCCAGTGGCGTGTCCAACCTGGGCGACTGGTGGGCGACGCTGCGCGACGGCAGCGTGCTGCGGCTGTTCACCGCGCTGTTCCTGCATGCCGACTGGTCGCACCTGCTCGGCAACCTGGTGTTCCTGCTGATCTTCGGGCTGCCGGCCGAGCGCATTCTCGGGCCATGGCGCCTGCTGCTGCTGTTCCTGGTCGGCGGCGCGGCCTCCAACCTGGCGGCGATCTTCGCGATCGGCACGCCGGACCGGGTGATCATCGGTGCCTCCGGCGCGGTGTCGGCATTGATCGGCACCTATCTGGCGTTGTTTCCCGGCGCCAAGCTGGGCGTGGTGCTGCCGCTGGGGGTGTTTCTGGAATTCATCCGCGTGCCGGCGCCGTTGCTGATCGGCGCCTGGGCGCTGCTGCAGGTGGTGTTCGCCTACATCGGCCCGGCCTTCGGCATGGTGGCGTGGTCGGCGCATATCGCCGGGTTCGTGTTCGGCATCGTCTACGGGCTGTACGTGCGCGCGGCGATCGCGCGGCGGCTGCGCAAGCGCCACGGCTTCTAGCGCGGCGCCAACGGGGCAAGGCGCCCCCGGGCGCAGTGATGCGCGGCCGCGCGCTGCATAGTGGCGCGCCTATAATCGCCGCATGTCCAAGCCTCTGTACAAAGTCACCTTCCTCAATCACGGCAAGGTCTACGAGCTCTACGCCCGCCAGGTCACCGGCAGCCATCTGTGGGGGTTCAACCAGATCGGCGAGCTGGTGTTCGACGTGCACGACGGGCTGGTGGTCGATCCCACCGAAGAGCGCCTGCGCGAAGAGTTCGGCAACACCAAGACGCTGCACCTGCCGATGCAGAGCATCGTGCGCATCGAGGAAGTCGAGAAGAAGGGCCAGTCGGTGATCCGCGACGCCACCACCGGCGACAAGGTGGTCACGCCGTTCCCGTTGCCGACCAAGCCGCGCTGATGCGCATCCTGGTGCCCGACGATTACCAGGGCGCCGTGCGTCACCTGCCCTGCCTGCAGCGCCTGCACGGCCACGATGTGCAGGTGCTGGGCGCACTGGCCACCGATCCCAACGAATGGGCCGAGCGGCTGGTCGAAGCCGATGCGCTGGTGCTGATCCGCGAGCGCACCCGCGTGGACGCCACGCTGTTGCGGCGACTGCCGCGCCTGAAGTTGATCAGCCAGACCGGCCGCATCGGCGCGCACGTGGACGTGGCCGCGTGCACCGAGTTCGGGGTGGCGGTGGCCGAAGGCGTCGGCTCGCCGGTGGCGCCGGCCGAACTGACCTGGGCCCTGATCCTGTCGGCCAGCCGGCGCCTGAGCGAGTACCAGCGCGCGTTGCACCAGGGCCGCTGGCAGGCGCTAGGCGATCCCGGCCTGGGACGCGGAGTGCACGGGCGCACCCTGGGGATCTGGAGTTATGGGCGGATCGGCCAGCGCGTGGCCGGCTTCGGGCGTGCGTTCGGCATGCAGGTGCTGGTCTGGGGCGGCGACGCCTCGTGCGCACAGGCCGCGCGCGACGGCTTCGCCATCGCCGGCAGCCGCGAGGAACTGTTCGAACGCAGCGATGTGCTGTCGCTGCATCGGCGCCTGACCGCGCAGACCCGCCACCAGGTCGGTGCGCAGGATCTGGCGCGGATGCGCCCGGATGCGTTGCTGGTCAACACCAGCCGCGCCGAGCTGATCGCGCCCGGCGCCTTGCTGGCCGCGCTGGATGCGGGCCGACCGGCACAGGCGGCGGTGGATGTGTTCGAGCGCGAACCGGTGCTGGATGCGCGTGATCCGTTGCTGCAGCATCCGCGCGTGCTGGCGACGCCGCATCTGGGCTATGTGGAAAGCGACAGCTATGCGCTGTACTTCGAGGCGGCGTTCGACAACGTGCTGGCATTTGCCGCAGGGACGCCGCGCAATCTGGTCAATCCCGAGGCGCTGGCGGTAGCGCGGTAACGCTGGTTTGACGTGGTGATCGCGTGTTCGGGAAGGCTTGTCGCGACCGGGGTCGCTCCTACAAAAGCATTGGCGCTCGATAGTGCCTCGCTGCGGCAAAGCCCTGGGTCAAGGTCAAACCTGGCCTGCGCTGTGGCAAATGGATGATTGAGGAAGGAGTGCAAATGCGTTGCAGGGCCGCGCGTATCGATCGCGCCGGGCGCGCAGCGGGTGATGCACCCGCTGCGCTGCGGCCGGATTACTTGACCGGTTCGGCCGGTTTGGGCTTGTCCGCAGGCGCAGCCGGTTGGGCCGGTTGGGCCGGCGTGGCCGGCTTGGCCTTTTCCGCCGGTTCGCTCGGTTTGTCGGCAGGCTTGGGCTTGTCGGCCGCTGCCGGGCGCGCGGCAGGCGGCTTGGGGTCGGCCGCGGGCTTGGCGGCCTTGGCCTTCTGCGCTGCCTGCGCCTTGGCCTTGAGCGCGGCTTGCGCCTTGGCCGCCGAGCCGGGCTGCTTGAGCTCGGCCAGCGCGGCGGCGATCGGGCCATCGCCCGGCAAGACGTCGCCGGCGCTGTAGCCCTCCTCGCCTTCGGCATCGCCGCGCAGATGGCCCGGCAGCGTGGCTTCGCTGAAGTCGGTCAGGCTGGCCGGCACATCGGCGTCGCCCGGTTGCGGTTCCGGGGTGAGCAGCACTTCCGGCACGATGCCGCTGGCCTGGATCGACTTGCCGCTGGGTGTGTAATAGCGCGCGGTGGTCAGCTTGACCGAGTCGCCGTTGTCCAGCGGCAGCACGGTCTGCACCGAGCCCTTGCCGAAGGTGCGGCTGCCGATGATGCGCGCGCGCTGGTTGTCGCGTAGCGCTCCGGCCAGCACTTCCGACGCGCTGGCCGAGCCGGCGTCCACCAGCACCACCACCGGTGCGCCGCCGAGCAGATCGCCCGGGGTGGCATCGAACTTGGCATCGCTGATGGAGATGCGCCCGCGCGTGCTGACGATGTTGCCCTTGTCGAGCAGATCGTCGGCCACCTGCACCGCCGAGGTCAGCAGGCCGCCAGGGTTGCTGCGCAGGTCCAGCACCAGGCCGCGCAACTTGCCGCCGGCCTGCAGCTGCTTGAGGTTCTTCTGGAAATCGGCACCGGTGTCGGCCTGGAAGGTGCTGATGCGGATGTAGCCATAGCCCGGTTCCAGCAGCTTGCTGCGCACGCTGGCCACGCGGATGGTCTCGCGCTGCAGGGTGACGTCGAACGGCTTGGGCGCCTTGTCGCGCACGATGGTCAGCACGACCTTGCTGCCGGATTCGCCACGCAGCGGTTCCATCGCCTTGCTGGCGTCGATCGGCTTGCCGTCGATGGCCACGATGACGTCGCCGGCGCGGATGCCGGCACGCGCGGCCGGGGTGTCGTCGATCGGCGCAATCACCTTGAGCGTGTTGTCCTGCTGCTGCAGCAATTCCACGCCGATGCCGTCGTAGGCGCCGGTGGCCTGCTCGTCGAAGGCTTCGGCATCTTCCTTGTCGAAATAGGTGCTGTGCGGGTCCAGGTCCGAGAGCAGGCCGCGCACCGCCGCGTGCATCAGCTTCTTGTCTTCGACCGGGTCGACGTAGGCCTGCTTGACCGCGTTGTACACCGCCACGAAGCGGCGGATCTCGTCCAGCGGCACCTTGGACACGGCGGCTTCGTTGGCTTCCGGATCGTCCGCAGTGGCCTGGGCGGCGGCGGGACTGGCTTTCTGCGCCCAACCGGGTGAGGCGAACAACGCCAGCGACAGGGCAACGGACAGGACGGCTACGCGCATGAAGCACTCCGACAAAGAGATAAGACGCCCCGCAACGGAGCGGCCTGGATTATGCGCGAAGCGGCGGTAAATCCGCGTTGACTTGGCAGGGCCAGGTCGGGCCACGGTCATGCACCGGCGCGCGCGTGGCCTGGGTGGGGCTCAGCGGCGCTGCAACCAGCTCGACGGATCCACCGGCTGCCCGTTGCGCCGCAGTTCGAAGTAGAGCGCCGGCACGCCCTGCCCGCCCGAGCTGCCGACCTTGGCCACCGCCTCGCCGCGCTTGATCGACGCGCCGGCGTCGCGCAACAGCGTGTCGTTGTGCGCGTACAGGCTCATGTAGCCGTTGCCGTGGTCCACGATCAGGATCATGCCGTAGCCGGTCATCCAGTCGGAGAACACCACCGTGCCATCGGCCACCGCGGTGACCGTGCTGCCCTTGGGCGCGCCGATCAGCACGCCCTTGCTGGTATGGCCGTCCGGCAAGGGGGCATTGAAGCGCGCCAGCAGGTTGCCCGACACCGGCCAGCTCAGGCCGCCGACCTTGGGTGCCGGCGCGCTGGCGATGACCTTGGGCGGGGTCTTGCCGGGACGCTCGGGGCGCTCCGTATTGCCACGCTTTGCCTGCGCGGCGGCTTCGGCGGCGGCGCGCTTGGCGGCGGCGCGCCGTTCGGCCTCGGCCTTGGCGGCGGCCGCGCGCAGGTTGGCGAGAAGCTGCTCCAGCGACCTGGCGTCCTGGCCCAGGGCTTTTTCGCGTTCGGCGCGTTGTTTGTAGCGGTCGTCCAGCTGCGCGACGGTCGCCGCCTGTTGCGAGCGATCCTTCTGCAGCAACGCGGCCTGCGCCTTTTGCTGCGCACGTGCCGCATCCAGCGCCTGGCGCCGGCTGGCGATGTCCTGCTCCACCTTGGCCAGCGCATCCAGCTGCGTGGTCAACGCCTGGATGCGCTGCGCACGTGCGTTCTGCACATAGCGGTGATCGGCCAGCATGCGCGTGGCATCGCCGACGGTGTCCTGCGACAACAGCACCTTCAACGGCGCGTTGCGGCCGACCTGGTCGGCGGCGCGCAACAACGCGGCCAGCTGCACGCGCTGGTTCTGCAGGCCGCGCTGCAACTGCGCACGGTCCTGCTGCAGCTTGCCCAGATGCTGTTCTTGCTCGCGCATCGCCGATTCGGTCTCGCTCAATGCACGCGAGGTCCTGGCCACCTTCTCATCGGCCTGGCGCAACTGCTGGGCGGCATTGCCGCGCTTGCCTTCCAGCGCGCGGCGGTCGGCGCTGATGGTCTTGAGTTCGTCGCGCAGCTGCTGCAATTTGCGCTCGGCCTCACGCTGGCTCTGCGCGCCCGCCCCGGTGCTGCCCAGCAGCGCACAGGCCAGCACGGTCACCGCCAGCCACGCGCGTGGGCGGCCGGTGGCGGGGGCAAGCGGCAGGCGCGATCGCGGTGCGGGCGACAGGGGCAACGAAAGGTCCAATGACTTCAGGCAGGTGCGCGATTGTAGCCAAGCATGGTGTGATCGCCGCCACGCCCAAGACAGCCGCCGCCGCGCAAGGTTCAGCATGAAAGCCCAGCATCTCGTTCTGGCGTTGTCCCTGGTCTGCGCAAGTGCCTGGGCCGACGAGGACATCAGCAAGGTCAACGGCCGCATCAGCGCCGAGGCCGGCAAGGTCTATGGCGGGCTGGATACCGTCAACGGTTCCATCGAGATCGGCGCCGGCGCGCAGACCCGCAGCGTGGAAACGGTCAACGGCAGCATCCAGATCGGCGACAACGCCCGTACCGGCGATGTCTCCACGGTCAATGGCGCGATCACGCTGGGCCAGAAGGTGGTGGTGTCCGGCGGGCTGGAGACGGTCAACGGCAGCGTGCTGGTGGAACGCGGCAGCCGGATCAGCGGCGGCGTGGAAACGGTCAACGGCAGTATCGGCCTGGTGGAAACCGAGCTGGGCAAGGGCATCGAGACCGTCAACGGCGACATCACCGTCGGGGTGCGCTCGCATGTGCGTGGCGGGATCGAGGTCACCAAGCCGAATTTCAGCTTCTCGTTCAAGCCTGCGCGCAAGCCGCGGGTGGTGATCGGCCCGGATGCGGTGGTCGATGGCCCGCTGGAGTTCGAGCGCGAGGTCAGCCTGTACGTGCACCGCACCGCGAAGATCGGCGCAGTGACCGGCGCTACCGCGCGCAGCTTCGACAGCGACGTGGCACCCAGGGACTGACGCCCCGACCACGGGGCCAGCGCCTAGAATCGGGGGACCTTCGCCGCACGAGGAGTCCCGATGCCCCGCAAGATCCTGTTGTGCCTGGCCGCGACGCTGGCCCTGGCCGGCTGCAAGCGTGAACCCGCCGATGCGCCGAGCGCACCCGCCGCGCAGGTGCCGGCCGACAGCGCGCCCAGCGCCCCGGTCAGTCGCCACGCCTTCTCGCCGGAGCTGACGCCCGGCGACTTCGCCGAGCTGGTCAAGACGCTGGCCTCGGACGACTTCGAAGGGCGCGGCCCCGGGACTCCCGGCGAAGAGAAGACCGTCACCTACATCCGCGACCAGATGCAGCGCATCGGCCTGCAGCCGGGCAACGGCGACAGCTGGTTCCAGGACGTGCCGATGGTGGAAACCACCGCCGATGCGGCCACCGCGCCGACCCTGCGCAGCGGCGAGCAGACCCGTACCCTGGCCTTCGGCAGCGACATCGTGGTCGGCACGCGTACCGGCCAGGCCGAGGTCAAGCTGGACAACAGCGAGCTGGTGTTCGTCGGCTACGGCGTGGATGCGCCCGAACAGCAGTGGAACGATTACGCCGGCCAGGACTGGAAAGGCAAGACGGTGGTGATGTTCGTCAACGACCCGGGCTTCCAGACCGGCGATGCCACGCTGTTCGACGGCAAGCGCATGACCTATTACGGGCGCTGGACCTACAAGTTCGAAGAGGCCGCCCGCAAGGGCGCGGCCGCTGCGCTGATCGTGCACGACACCCCGGGCGCCAGCTACGGCTGGGACGTGGTGAAGAACTCCTGGGCCGGCCCGCAATACGACCTGCCGGCCAAGGACGATCCCGATCCGCGCCTGCCGGTGCAGGGCTGGATCAGCGCCGAGACCGCCAAGCAGCTGTTCGCCAATGCCGGGCTGGACCTGGCACAGGCCTACAAGGACGCCAGCAAGCGCGGCTTCAAGCCGGTGCCGTTGAAGGCCAGCTGGTCGGTGGACCTGAAGAGCAGCATCGCCGAAAAGACTTCGCGCAACGTGGTCGGCGTGTTGCCGGGCACCAGCCACGCCGACGAGGCGGTGCTGTACATGGCGCACTGGGACCACCTGGGCAAGCATCCGGGCGAAAGTGGCGACAACATCTACAACGGTGCGGTGGACAACGCCACCGGTGTGGCCGGCATTCTCGAAATTGCCGACGCGTTCGCGCATCAGGATCCCAAGCCGGCGCGCTCGGTGGTGTTCGTGGCGGTGACGCTGGAGGAATCGGGCCTGCTCGGTTCCAAGTACTACGTGGCCAACCCGAGCTTTCCACTGGACAAGATCGCGGCGGTGATCAACCTGGATGCGATGTCGGTGGCCGGGCGCGCACGCGATGTCACCGTGGTGGGCATGGGCAGTTCGGAGCTGGAAGACATCCTCAAGCCGATTGCCGCGATGCAGGGCCGCACCCTGCATGCCGAGGCCACGCCGCAAAGCGGCTCGTATTTCCGCTCGGATCACTTCAACTTCGCCAAGGCCGGCGTGCCGGCGCTGTATGCCGATGGCGGCGAAGACCTGCGCGAGGGCGGCACCGCGGCCGGCCGCGCGGCCGCCGAGGACTACGGGCGCAATCGCTATCACGCCCCTGGCGACGAATACGATGCGGCCACCTGGAAGCTCGATGGCACCATCGAAGACCTGCAGGCGGTGTATGGCGTGGGCAAGGAGGTGGCCGCCGGGCAGCGCTGGCCCAACTGGTATGCCGGCAACCCGTTCAAGGCGGCGCGCGATCGCATGATGGCCGGCAAGCCCGCTACGGGCGCCGAGGCGCCCGATACCGGCAAAGACACCGCTGCAGAGGGCAAGAAGGCAGCACCGACGCGTTGACCGGCGCCGGGACGGCACGCGTCATGCAGCCGATGCATGGCCGGGTGGCGCGGTCTGTAAGGGCAGCGGCAGTGCGTCCGCGCATCGATCAGACGCGTATCGATCAAAAACGCAAAGGGCCTCCTGGTGGAGGCCCTTCGCGTTGGGTGCGTCGTGACGGTTGCGGACCAGATCACGCTTATTGCCGATGCAGCACGGTCGCGATGGTGCTGCGATGAATAGTGCATCGATGCACTACGCGATGCCTTTAGCCGTGCTGCCGGCCACGCGCTGCCATCAAGCCAGCGGCATCATCTACGCCACCGGCTTCTGGCGTCCCGGTCAGTCGTTGTCCACGCTGACCACGTGCCCGTCTTCCGGATCGACATGCAGCTCCACCTTCTGCCCGCCACGCTCGGCATCGGCGCTCCACAAGCCGTCTTCGAACTTGAGGTCGTGCACGTTGGAATAGCCGCCGGTCGACAGCGCGGCGCGGATATCGGCCTCGCTCAGCTTGGAGGTGGTCTGGTCGCCATAGACGCGGCCGGTGACCGGATCGATGCGGACGTCCACGTCCTTGCCGTCGCCGCTACGCGCGTCAGCGGTCCACACGCCATGCTCGAACTTGACGTCGTGCACCTTGGTGTAGCCCTTGCCGGTCAGCATGCTGGTGACCTCGCTGGAGGTCAGTGCCTTGGCCGGCTTGTCGGCGGCCGCTTGCGCAAATGCGCCCTGCGCCGCCACTGCCAGTGCGCCGATCAGCGCGGTCTTCATCAGTCGATATGCCATGTGATGCTCCTGCAGTGAAGTGCGCCCATGCTGGACGCGGCTTTATCGCTGTCAGGTGAAAGCCACTTCAAACGCGTTGCGAAAGTTCAGTGAGCTCAAGCTTTGGTGATGATGCGCCCGCGCTGCATGCGGTGGTACGCACGTTCGTAAGAGGGCGTTGCGCAGTGGCACGTTGCGCTACCTTAACCGCATCATTCGCATTGTCCGACGACATGTGATCCGTGCGAAGGACGCAAAAAAGCGAGCCGCCTTGCGGCGGCTCGAGATTGACCTACAACCCTCTGCCTCACCTCACGGAATGGCGCGTGTGGCGCGAACGGCCTGGGGCGAGAGGATGGACATCTGCGGCCTGTCGGTGCCGTCCTTGTTGGGATGCACGCTGTACTCGTAACTGACATTCCACCACGAGCCGGCAGCCCACCACGTCCAGCCCGTCCAGACATCTGCATTGGCATCGATATAGCGGAGCATGCCGCGCAGCGCTTCATTGCAGACCGGGTTGTTGCCGGTGCCGAATTCGCCCAGGAATCCGCGCTTGTGGTTGGTGCGCAACCACTCGGTGAAGCTGCGCAGGCGCTCGACACCGATGGTGGCACTGACGCAGACATTGGTGGTGCCGCTGGAATCGGCATCCAGGTACTGATGCACCTCGAACGCGTAGCGATTGAGCGGATCGTAGATCGAGACCAATGCGGTTGCGTTGGAGTAACCATCGTTGGTGGGCGAATACCAGCTGTGCGCACCGGTCCACAATGCGCCAGGCACCAGGATCAGATTGTTCGCACCGGTGGCACGAATCGCATCGATGCCTGCCTGTGCAGTGGCTGCCCAGCCGCTGGCCGATACGCCGTTGGGCTCATTCATCAGCCCGAAGATCACGGCGTTGTCGCTGGGAAATACCAGCGCAAGGCGGCGCCACAGGTCGGCGAAGGTGGCGTTCGACACCTGGTCGCCGCCAATCTTGTAGCCGTAGTATTTGCCGTAATTGTGGATGTCCAGCACCAGGTACATGCCCGATGCCTTGGCGCGTGCCACGGCTTGCTTTACCAGAGCCAGTTGGGTCGGATCCAGTTCGCCGCGTGCACTCGGCTGCAGGCGTTCCCACAGCACCGGCAGGCGGATCGTATTCATGCCAACGCCGGCGAAATAGGTGTAATCGCTGGCCGGGGCATACATATAGTCCTTATTGAGGACACCGGGTTTCTTGGACGATGCAAATTCGGCGCCGGATAAATTGACGCCGGCATATTTCAGTGCGCGGGTTTGTGCGTAAACGGGTGCGAATGTGCCGAACAGGACGCAGAGCAGGGCGCAGCGGAAAATGGTGCGCAGCGTTTGAGAGACAGCAGACATAAAACAACTCCTTAGACGACGGGGATGGTGTGTCGCAGCGGGTTGCGTGCGATCTGCGCGAGGTGCGCCACACCTGTCGTAACCAATGCATCTGCCGTGCCTAATTGCCCACCACATCGCGTGTGAATTAAATGTGTTGGCTGGGTCGCAGTCACTTACCGCAGGGGTCACGTTCTGGAACAGCACGCTGTAACGCGCCGCGTTGAAAAGCGGTCGCGCACGCTTGTCGGCACCGCCATCGCATGCATGGCGCTGTCGAAAAATCGGCGAATGGATGCGCTCGCCGTCAACGCTGCGACGTCGGGTCACTGACGCGGCAGCGTTGTTGCGCGCGTACACATGGCGAGCGCTAGCGCGCGCCGTGTGCTGGCGTTTTATTGCGGAAGGACTGTGCTCACCGCGGCCGGGCACGGTTGCTGCCTGGCATCGGCACGCACTGCGCGTGCATGCCGATGCTGGGTGCCTGCTGCGCCGCGTGCGACGGGTGACCCTCGCTCGCGGCGTGCTTCGACTAGTGGGTGATGCGTTTTGCGCGCGCGCTCAGGATCGACATCTGCGGCTTGTCGCGGCCCTGCGCATCGGGATGCACGTTGAAGGGGTAGGTGCGGTTCCACCACGCGCCGGCGGCCCACCAGGTCCAGCCCAGCCACACGTCGCGGTTGGTCTCCAGATACCCCAGCATGCCGTTGAGTGCGCTGTTGCAGGTGGCGTTGTTGCCGGTGCCGAACTCGCCGAGAAATCCCTGCTTGTGATTGATGCGCAGCCATCGGGTAAAGCTGCGCAGGCGCTCGGCACCGACAGTGCTGCTGACACACCCGGCGCTGGTGCCGCTGGAGTCCGTATCCAGGTATTGATGCACTTCGATGGCGTAGCGATTGAGCGGGTCGCGAATGGAGGCCAGCGCCACTGCGTTGGACTGGCCGGCAACGGTGGAGTACCAGCTGTGCGCGCCACTCCATAGCGCGCCGGGCACCAGGATCAGATTATTGGCGCCGGTTTTGCGGATGGTGTCGATCGAGGCCTGCGCCGCGTTGGCCCAGGATTGCGGATTGATGTCGTAAGGCTCGTTCATCAGCCCGAAGATCACGCTGTTGTCGTTCTTGAAGGCGATTGCCAGGCGTCGCCACAGATCGTTGAAGGTGCTGATCGGCACGCGTGCACTGCCGATCTTGTTGCCGTAATACCTGGCGTAGTTGTGGATATCCAGGATCAGGTAGACCTTGGCGGCCTTGGCGTTGGCCACGGCCTGGCGGATCAGCGCCAGCTGCGCTGCATCCAGCTCGCCGCCGGCCTTGGGTTGCAGGCGTTCCCACAGGATCGGCAGCCGAATGATGTTCATGTGCTTGCCGGCGAAGTAGCGGTAATCGCTGGCGGCCGGATACAGGTAGTCGACGTTGAGCACCCCGGGCTTTTGCGAGGATTTGATTTCGGCACCGGACAGATTGACGCCTGCGTACTTCAGGCGGTTCTGTGCATGTGCCAAGGGCACGCCTGCAAGCAGCGCGCTGGCAAGCAGCAGCAATGACAACGCACGGCTGGACAGCCGGCGCGTCGGAGTGGGGGAGGGCAACATGGGTGACTCCTGAAGCATTCGCGGGGGAGATGCATGGCCCGGCGAACCTGCCACGGGCATGAAGACACTGCATCGCGCTTCACCCTAAGCGCATCCGGACATTCAAACTACGAATGCGAGATATCACTTAATTCGAGCTGTGAGCCACTCCGCAGTTATTGCCAAACATGCACACGCTTTGTTGTGGTAAAGCGACGCCACGCAGTCACGCCCATTGCAGGCCGGGTGCACTCTGCGCCGCAAGGCTGCGGAAACACCGTGCATCCGGCCTGCCTGGAGGCGGCTGTTGTGCGATCGCCACACTGCCGTTGATGGCGTCGCGCGTGGTGGCGCTGCAGATCGCAGTCGCGACGCGCTGCCCTGCGCAGGGCGATCGTCGGAACGCAAAGGCGCGGCGCGTGCGACCGCGGTGCGACGCGCTGGGATCAGCACGCCGGCACGCGCAAATGTCACCTGGTGCGATCGCGGAACTTGGTATGTGCCGTGTGCAGCGCGTGCGTTGTGGGCTGCGCCATGCGTCCGGCAGCGGACCGCCAATGCGCATCCTGCGACACGCTGAGTGCGCTGGCGTCTGCCAGCGATGCAGCGCGCTGCAGGCAAGCATCGGCGGATCCCATCGCATCTCCGTGGCAGGACATGGACGATGGCACGCAAAAAAAACGGTGGCCGCAGCACAGGCTGCGACCACCGTGATCGACCCGCCCGCGTGGGCTACTTGGTCGCGCGGCGTGCGTACTTGCTCAGAATCGACATCTGCGGCTTGTCGCTGCCGTCCTTGCCCGGCTGCACGGTGAAGAAGTACTCCGGCTTCCACCATGCGCCAGCGGCCCACCAGGTCCAGCCCAGCCACACGTCGCTGTTCTTTTCCATGTAGGTCAGCATGCCTTCCAGTGCCTGGTCACAGACCGGGTTGTTGGCGGTGCCGAATTCGCCCAGGAAGCCCTTCTGCTTGTTCTCGCGCAGCCAGGCGGTGAAGCCGCGCAGCTTCTCTTCGCCGACCGTGGCGCTGGTGCACACCGGCTTGGTGCCGCTGTAGTCGTTGTCCAGATACTGATGCGCTTCGAAGGCCAGGTTGTTGCCCGGGTCCTTGAGGATTTCCAGGGCCTTGGCATTGGAGACGCCGTAGCTGGCGCTGCGCCAGCTGTGTGCGCCGCTGTAGGCGGTGCCCGGCACCAGGATCAGGTTCCTGGCGCCGGTCTTGCGGATCGCGTTGATCGCGCCCTGCGCCGCGGTTGCCCAATCGGTGGCGGAAATGCCGTTCGGCTCATTCATCAGCCCGAAGATCACCGACGAGTCGTCCTTGAATTCGAGCGCCAGCCGGCGCCACAGGTCCGCGACCGCCGCGGTGGGCACCTCGCTGCTGCCGATGCGCTTGCCGTTGTACTTGGCGTAGTTGTGCACATCCAGGATCAGGTACTGCTTGTTGGCCTTGGCCGCCGCCACCGCTTTCTTCAGCAGCGCCAGTTGCGCCGGGTCCAGGTCGCCGCTGAGCTGCGGTTGCAGGCGCTCCCACAAAAACGGCAGGCGAATCGTATTCATGCCCTTGCCGGCGAAGTAGCTGAAATCCGATGCGGACGGGTAGGTATAGTCCTTGAACAGGGTGCCGGGCTTCTTGCGTGAGTTGAACTCGGCGCCGGACAGATTGACGCCGACATACTTCAGGCCGCTGGACTGCTTGTCAGGATGGCCAGGCTCCTTGGCGTGCGCCAGCGGTATCGCGGCCAGCAGGGTCAGTGCGAGTGCAGCGCTGCGCAAGGATGGGAACGTGGGGGGAGAACGGAACATGGAAGCCTCCTTCGGCATCGACGTAGGCGGCCGCAGGGGGAGGGCACGGCCAGCAGGGATGGTGCAGGTCAGGACGGTGGTTGGTCAGCGTAGAAGCTCCGGCGTTAGCGCACCATTCACGCCGGCAACGGCGATTTGATCGCGTACAAACACCTGCAGGGCGCACCATGCCGCTGCGGTCGCGTCCGCAACCCGACAGGCAAGACGCACTGTCGCAGGAGTGCGACAGGCGCCTGTCTTAAGCTACAACCCGATTTCTTTTGTCGTCCGCACTGTCGCGGGGGACGTCACATCCCGGAGTCTTTCCCATGAGCCAAGCCCACGCTTACGCCGCACACACTGCCGATCAGCCGCTTGCACCATTCGTGTTCGAACGACGCGCGCCCGGCCCCAACGATGTGCAGATCGATATTGCCTACTGCGGCGTGTGTCACTCGGATCTGCATACCGCACGCAACGAATGGCAGAACACACGCTATCCGTCGGTGCCCGGCCACGAGATCGTCGGCCGCGTCACTGCGGTTGGCGATGCGGTCACCGGCTTCAAGGTCGGCGACCTGGCCGGTGTCGGCTGCATGGTCGACAGCTGCCGCAGCTGCGCGTCCTGCCAGGAAGGCGAAGAGCAGTATTGCGAGCAGGGCTTCACCGGCACCTATAACGGTCCGATGTTCGGGGGTGGCGAGAACACCTACGGCGGCTATTCGGACCACATCGTGGTCGATCAGAAGTACGTGCTGCGCATCTCGCACAGCGACAACCTGGCCGCCGTGGCCCCGTTGCTGTGCGCCGGCATCACCACCTATTCGCCGTTGGCGCACTGGAAGGTCGGCCCCGGTCAGAAGGTGGGCGTGGTCGGTCTGGGCGGCCTAGGCCACATGGCGGTGAAGATCGCCAAGGCGATGGGCGCCACGGTGGTGCTGTTCACCACCTCCGAGAGCAAGCGCGCCGATGCGCTGCGCCTGGGCGCCAGCGAAGTGGTGATCTCCCGGGACGAGGCGCAGATGGCCGCGCAGACCAACACGCTGGATTTCATCCTCAACACCGTGGCCGCGCCGCACAACCTGGACCCGTTCCTCAATGCGCTCAAGCGTGACGGGGCGATGGTGCTGGTGGGCGTGCCCGAGGAATCGCACCCGTCGCCGAGCGTGTTCAACCTGATCATGAAGCGCCGCACGCTGGCCGGTTCATTGATCGGCGGCATTCGCCAGACCCAGGAGATGCTGGATTTCTGCGCCAAGCACAACATCGTCTCGGACATCGAAACCATCCGCGCCGATCAGATCAACGAGGCCTATGAGCGCATGCTCAAGAGCGACGTGAAGTACCGCTTCGTGATCGACATGGCCACGCTGGACAAGGCGGCCTGATGGCCCGACCTGCCGCCTTGTCACAGGGCGGCAGGGCGTTTGCCGGCGCTGCGCTCGGCCCTAGGTGATGCTCGCGCGCATCACCTGGGGTTTTGCACTGCAGGTGGTGCGTGACCGCACGACATCGGTCGTAATCAGTTGGATCGATGGCGCCGGTGAGCGGCACCATCGGCACGCATGCCCACTAGGCGGACACCGGTGAGCCGTGCAGCGTGCCGACGGCAGGCAACGCGCTGCGTGGGCGGCGGACCGGCATCGGTGCGGAGAACAGCAGGTTCAGCGCAGGCAGGCGGCCGGGCACGCGCAGCAGGCACAGCACGGCCGGGACCAGTACGCCGACCCCCAGCAAGGCAAAGAACAGCACCGCTCCCTCGTCGATCCAGCGCGGCAGCAGATAGGCCAGCACTATGAAGGGCGGAAAGTGGCTCAGGTAGAACACCACCGAGTTGCGGCCCACATAGCGGATCGCCTGCGCGGCCGGTTGCCGGTTCGCCCACATCGCCACAGCGACCAGCAGTGGCAGCGCGATCACCACCAGCGGCAGGTAGCCGATCCAGATGCCATGCAGCGCGGTGAGATTGGCGATCAGCACGATGGCGCACAGGCTCAGGCACGACAGCGGCCAGATCCAGCGCGGCGCCTGCCGCAGCAGTGCCGGCACCCGGCCAGCCAGCAGCGTGCCGATGTAGAAGAACGCAAAGTAATAGAACGGATCTGCGCCCTGGCGCAGCAGCGGACCCAGGCAGACCGAGCCCAGCACGGTCGCGGCCAGCACCAATGGCGGCGGCAGCCGACGCAGCAAGGGCATCAGCACCAGGAACACGAACAGGTAGAACAGGAACCAGGTCAGCGCCACGTTGCCGACCGCGATCTTGCCAAGATCCAGCCAGGCGATGGGTTCGGCCTTGGCCAGCACCGAGCCTGCCTCGCGCAGGGCGAAGATCAGCACCGACCAGAGCAGGTACGGGTACAGCACGTGCCGCAGCTTGCCGCCAAGGTAGGGTGCGATGCCCTTGTCCAGCCCGCGCGCGACGAACAGGCCCGACAGCAGGAACATCAGCTGCATGCGCAGCGGTGCCAGCGAGCGGTTGAGGTGCTCGATGGACAGCATCAGGGCACTGGCTTGCTCGGTCGCGCCGCCGCGCAGTTCCGGGTAGGCATCGAAGGCGAAGCCATAGGCGTGCAGCACGATCACCATCAATACGCTGGCGCCGCGGAGCCAGTCCACCCAGTCGTCGCGTCCATGTTGGCTGGTAGCGAGTTGCTGCGTCATGAGGTTGCTTCCTTGGTGAGGCCCACGGCTTCGCCGCCGCGTGGCGCGGCGACACGTGAACGAGGTCTGGAGTCCACGGCGGCGGTGTTGCCCGCACCTGGGATGGAACCGACTGCCGTCACTGCCCGGCGCCTCCAGGTCGGCGCAGAACGTCCTGCGCGTCGGGGGTGATTGATTGGGCCGGTACTACGTGGCGACAGAAGATATGTGACTTAAATCACACTTCCACAGGGGGTGCAATCGTAGAGGCTGCAGATCGCGACAGCCCTGTGGGCATGCCGATTGCGGGCGCTGGCGTGCGTGCAGCGCGTCAAATGGCGGCCGGACGCTTGCGTCTGCCGCCACCGCGCACCGGCCGGCGCGTGCTGAGCGCGAGGCCAATGTGGAGCCACGTGGTGTGTTCGTCGCGCGCTGCGGGTCGGACCGGACACGCCCGTGCGGAGGCGAAGCTGGCTTGCGCCTGGAGGCGCCTGGAGGCGCCTAGAGGCGTCTGGCGGCGTGGCAGGCAGGTGCGCGCCTGGTCTTGCGCCAGGCGCAGGCGATCATTGCGTCGCGCATGCGGGCGTTTTCCCGCGCCGCGGATACGCTGCAGCGCGCAGCGTCATCCAGTCTTGCCGCGCAGGCCGCATGCGGCTTGCCTGCAGGCAACGCGATAGCCAGCGCCGGGCACCGAGCCCACGCGCTGGCCACACTCAGGCGGCGGCCGGTTCCTTGACCTGCGCCTTGACGCCCAGCAGCTGCACGATGCTGCCGGCCGCGTCGCGGCCTTCGGCCACGGCGGTGACCACCAGGTCGGCGCCGCGCACGCAGTCGCCACCGGCGAACAGGCGCGGGTTGCTGGTCTGGTAGGGCAGGCGGCCGTTGTCGTCGGCCGGTGCGACGATGCGGCCGTTGCTGCCGGCTTCCACGCCCTGCGAGGCCAGCCAGTCGGGCAGGGTCGGCGAGAAGCCGAATGCGATGATCACCACGTCCGCTTCCAGCAGCGATTCGCTGCCTTCCACCGGCACCGCGTTGCGACGCCCGCTGGCATCGGGGTCGCCGAGCCTGGTCTCCACCACGGTGACGCCGATGGCCTCGTCGTCGGCGCCGGATTCGATCGACAGCGGCTGCCGGTTGAACAGGAAACGCACGCCTTCCTCGCGCGCGTTGGCGACTTCGCGCGCCGAGCCCGGCATGCTGGCCTCGTCGCGGCGGTACGCGCAGGTGACCTTGGCCGCGCCCAGGCGGATCGCGCTGCGCACGCAGTCCATGCCGGTGTCGCCGCCGCCCAGCACCACCACCCGCTTGCCGTTGAGATCGGGCAGCGCCATCTGGTCTTCCCAGCCGGCGATCGGCCGGCCGTGCGGGTCGTTGCCGCTGACGATGCGGCTGTTCTGCACCAGGAACGGCAACGCCGGCAGCACATTCTTCAGGTCCTGCCCGGGCAGCCCGCCATCGGTGTAGCGGTAGGCACCGGTGCCCAGGAACACCGCATCGTATTCGCCCAGCAACTGCTCGATGCTGATGTCGCGGCCCACTTCCACGCCCAGGCGGAACTGCACGCCCATGCCTTCGAGAATCTCGCGGCGCTTGCCGATCACCGACTTGTCCAGCTTGAAGCTGGGGATGCCGAACTGCAGCAGCCCGCCGATCTGCTCGTAGCGGTCGTAGACCACCGCCTCGATCCCGGCACGTACCAGGCGGTCCGCGCAGGACAGGCCGGCCGGGCCTGCGCCGATCACCGCCACCCGCCAGCCGCTCGGCTGCACGTTGCCCAGGTCCGGGCGCCAGCCCATCTTGAACGCGGTATCGACGATGTATTTTTCCACCGCGCCGATGGTGACCGCGCCGAATTCCTCCAGCGTGCAGCTGCCTTCGCACAGGCGGTCCTGCGGACACACCCGCCCGCACACTTCCGGCAGCGGGTTGGTGGAATGGCACAGCGCGGCGGCTTCTTCGATGCGGTTTTCCTGCACCAGCTGCAGCCACTGCGGAATCGCGTTGTGTACCGGGCATTTCCAGCTGCAATACGGGTTGCCGCAGTCCAGGCAACGGCCGGACTGGTACTGCGCGTCGGCCTTGTCGAACTTGCCGTACAACTCGCCCCAGTCACCGGAGGTACGCAGCTCCACCGGAATGCGCGTGGGCATGGTCCGGGGCAGGTCGAGGAATTGGAAGGCTTGCTTGCGGCTCATAAAAGAAATCCGTGGCTGATTCCCTTCTCCCGCGTGCGGGAGAAGGTGCCCCGAAGGGGCGGATGAAGGTTGCGGGCCACCGGCCCTCACCCCCGACCCCTCTCCCGCAAGCGGGAGAGGGGAGCACGACTAGGCGGCGCGCCGTAGCGACTCAGTCAGCGACTCGATGCTGGCGGCCTTGGGTTTGACCAGCCAGAACTTGCCGATGTAGTCGCGGAACTCGTCCAGGATCTGCTGCGCCCAGATGCTGCCGGTCAGCTCGCGGTGGCGGCTGATCAGGGTGTGCAGATGCTGGCGGTGGTTCTCGAAGCCCTCGGCGGAGACACGGTGGATGTCGATCAGCTCGTGGTTGTAGCGGTCCACGAAGTCGCGTTCGATATCCAGCACATAGGCCAGCCCGCCGGTGAAGCCGGCGCCGAAGTTCAGGCCCACCTTGCCCAGCACCAGCACCACGCCGTCGGTCATGTATTCGCAGCAGTGGTCGCCTGCGCCTTCCACCACCGCCAGCGCGCCGGAGTTGCGCACCGCAAAGCGCTCGCCGGCGCGGCCGGCCGCGAACAGCTCGCCGCCGGTGGCGCCGTACAGGCAGGTGTTGCCCACGATCGGCGTGCTGCGCGCCTCGAAGCGCGCACCGCGCGGCGGACGCACCACCAGCCGGCCGCCGGCCATGCCCTTGCCGACATAGTCGTTGGCTTCGCCTTCCAGCTCCAGCTGCAGGCCACCGGCGTTGAATGCGCCAAAGCTCTGCCCGGCGGTGCCGCGGAAGCGCAGGTTCAACGGCGCATCGCTCATGCCGTGGTTGCCGTGCACGCGCGCAATGGCGCCGGACAGGCGCGCGCCGATCGAGCGGTCGGTGTTGTGGATCAGGAAGCGATGGTCGCCGCCGGTCTTGTTGGCGATCGCATCGGCCAGCAGGCCGTCCATCTGCGTGGCCAGGCTGTCGGGCGATTCGTACAGGCGCTGGGCCGCGCAATGGCTGCCGTCGTAGCGCGCATGGGTGAGCAGGCGCGACAGATCGACCTTGACCCCGGCACGCGGCGAGACCTCCAGCTGTTCGAGCAGGTCGGTGCGGCCGACGACGTCGTCCAGCGACCGCACGCCCAGGTAGGACAGCCACTGGCGCACTTCCTCGGCCAGCAGACGGAAGAAATGCTCCACGCGCTCGGGCAGGCCGGTGAAGTAGTTCGCGCGCAGGCGCTCGTCCTGGGTGGCCACGCCGGTGGCGCAGTTGTTGAGGTGGCAGATGCGCAGGTACTTGCAGCCCAGCACGATCATCGGCGCGGTGCCGAAGCCGAAGCTGTCGGCGCCCAGCAGCGCGGCCTTGACCACGTCCAGGCCGGTCTTCAGGCCGCCGTCGGTCTGCAGGATGGTGCGCTCGCGCAGGTCGTTGGCCACCAGCGCCTGGTGCGACTCGGCCACGCCCAGTTCCCATGGCACGCCGGCATAGCGGATCGAGCTGACCGGGCTGGCCCCGGTGCCGCCGTCATGGCCGGACACGGTGATCAGGTCGGCGCCGGCCTTGACCACGCCGGCGGCAATCGTGCCGACGCCGGCATGCGCCACCAGCTTCACCGAGACCAGCGCGGTCGGATTGACCTGCTTGAGGTCGTAGATCAGCTGGGCCAGGTCCTCGATCGAGTAGATGTCGTGGTGCGGCGGCGGGCTGATCAGTCCGATGCCGGGCTTGGCGTAGCGCAGCCGCGCGATCAGTTCGTTGACCTTGTGGCCGGGCAGCTGGCCGCCTTCGCCGGGCTTGGCACCCTGGGCGACCTTGATCTGCAGCACTTCGGCGTTGACCAGGTATTCCGGGGTCACGCCGAAACGGCCCGAGGCCACCTGCTTGATCTTGGAGCGCTTCTCGGTGCCGTAGCGGGCCGGGTCTTCGCCGCCTTCGCCGGAATTGCTGCGCCCGCCCAGGCGGTTCATCGCAATGGCCAGTGCTTCGTGCGCCTCGGGCGACAGCGCGCCCAGGCTGATCGCGGCGGTGTCGAAGCGGCGCAGCACATCGGCCGCGGGGGCGACCTCGTCCAGCGGGGTCGGGGTCGCGGCACGCTTGAGCTGGACCAGGTCGCGCAGCGTGGAGGCCGGGCGCGCATGCACCGCGTCGACGTACTTCTGCCAGTCGCCGGCATCGCCGGTGCGGGTGGCGCGCTGCAGCGTCATGACCACGTCCGGGTTGTACATGTGGTACTCGCCGCCGTGCACGTACTTGAGCAGGCCGCCCACTTCCGGCTTGAGCTGGTCGTTCCAGGCGCGTGCGGTGAGCTCGCGCGCCTCGGTGTCCAGCCGCGCCAGGCCCACGCCGCCGATGCGGGCGGGCGTTTCGGCAAAGCACAGCTCCACCACGTCCGGGTCCAGCCCGACGATCTCGAACAACTGCGCGCCGCGGTAGCTGGCGATGGTGCAGATGCCCATCTTGGAGATGATCTTGGACAGGCCCTTGTAGATGCCCTTGCGGTAGCGGCGGCCGATCTGCGACTGCTCGCCGCCCTTGCTCAGCTGCAGGATGCCGCGCCGGCCCAGGTCGAACAGCGTCTGGTAGGCCAGGTACGGATACACCGCGGTAGCGCCGAAGCCGAGCAGGCAGGCCATGTGGTGCGCATCGCGCGCGGTGCCGGTCTCGATGATCAGGTTGACGTCGCAGCGCAGGCCCACCTTGCACAGGTGGTGATGCACCGCGCCGGTGGCCAGCAGCGCATGCGCCATCGGCCGGTCCGGCACCGGGTAGCGGTCCGACAGCAACAGCATCACCGCACCGGCGCGCGCGGCCGCTTCCACTTCCTGGCAGATGCGTTCCAGGCCGGCCTTGAGGCCTTCCTCCACGCTGTAGGACAGGTCGATCAGGCGGTTGCGCTCGACGTACTGCTCCATCTTCAGCAGCTGGCGCAGCTTGCGCTGGCTGAGCACCGGCGAGTTGAGGATGACGTGGTTCACCGTCTCCGCGCCGGCATGGAAGATGTTGGTCTCCTTGCCGAGCTGGGTGGTGAGCGACATCGCGATGCCTTCGCGCAGCGGGTCGATCGGCGGGTTGGTGACCTGCGCGAAGGCCTGGCGGAAGTAGTCGTACAGCGGCCGGGTCTGGCGGCTGAGCACCGCCATCGGGGTGTCGTCGCCCATCGAGCCGGTGGCTTCCTGCTCGGTCTCGGCCAGCGGGCGCAGGATCTGCTCCACTTCCTCGGTGCTGAGCTGGAACAGCTTGTGGTAGCTGCGCAGGGTCTGCTCGCTGAAGGGTTCTTCCACCAGCGAGGGGTCGATCAGTTCGGTCTGCAGGTAGGTCACGCCCTGCTGCAGCCATTGCTTGTAGGGGGCGCGCGCGCGGTTGATGCGGTCGATGGCGTCCGAGTCGAGCAGGTCGCCGCGCTTGAGGTCGATCGCCATCATCTCGCCCGGGCCCAGCTTGCCCTTGCGGGTGATGCGCTCGGCCGGCAGTTCCCACACGCCGGCCTCGGAGGCCACCAGGAAATGGCGGTCGGAGGTCAGCATCCAGCGCGCCGGGCGCAGCCCGTTGCGGTCGAGCATGCAGGCGGCATAGCGGCCGTCGCAGGCGACGATGCCGGCCGGGCCATCCCACGGCTCGGTGTTGAGGCCGTAGAACTCATAGAACGCGGCCAGGTCGGCGTCCTTGAACTCCAGCGACTGGGTCGCCGGCGGCACCAGGATGCGCAGCGCCTGCAGCAGGTCCATGCCACCGGCGATCAGCAGCTCCAGCATGTTGTCCAGGCTCTGCGAATCGGAGCCGTGCATGGAGATCACCGGGTCGAACTGCGCGATATCGAAGCGCGGGGTCTGCCACACCTTGCTGCGCGCCTGCGCCCAGCGGCGATTGCCTTCGATGGTGTTGATCTCGCCGTTGTGGGCGAGCAGCCGGAACGGATGCGCCAGCGGCCAGCGCGGCAGCGTATTGGTGGAAAAGCGCTGGTGGAACACGATTGCGCTGGAGGACAGGTCGCTGCGCTGCAGGTCCGGGTAGAACGTGCTCAGCTTGTCCGGCAGCACCATGCCCTTGTAGCTGATGCCGTTGGGCGACAGGGTGGTGACATAGAAGTCCGCCACCTCGCGCAGCGCCTGTTCGGCGCGGCGGCGCGCCAGAAACAGCGCCAGGGTGAAGCCGTCCTCGCTCTGTTCGGCACCGGCATCGACGAAGACCTGCTCGATGCGTGGCAAGGTGTCGCGCGCCAGCTGGCCGCACACGCTGTCGTCGGTGGGTACCACGCGCCAGCCGCGGAACTGCACGCCGGCGGCGTGCAGCTGGGTTTCCAGTTCGGCACGGCAGCGCGCCGCATCGCCCTCGTCCAGCGGCAAGAACACCACGCCGGCCGCGTAGCGCGTGCCCACGGTGATGCCGGCGTCGCGCGCCAGCCCGCGCAGGAACGCATCGGGTTTGCGGATCAGCAGACCGCAGCCATCGCCGGTGAGCCCGTCGGCCGCCACGCCGCCGCGGTGGGTCATGCGCGAGAGTGCCGCAATCGCGGTGTCCACCAGCGAGCGGGATGGTTGGTCGTCCAACTGGGCGACCATGCCAAAACCACAGGCGTCGCGCTCATCGCGCGCGCTGTTGTAGAGACCGTAGTCGTTGAGCCCTTGGCGAGTGCGGGGGGCCATGTCTGCCTCTTTGCGATCTGGGAGAGCGGCGACGACGTTGCAGCGCTCGATCCGTGGAGCGTTTCGAAGAGGTCACCGGATAATCGACTAGACCACAGTTGATGCGGTGCCGCAATACACCGTTACAGCTGCAACGAGGGCGGCCGCGAGGCCTTGTGCCAGCTAGCTCGGCGCCTGTTCGCCAACAGGCGCCAGGTGGCGCTCAGCCGCAACGCACCGAGGCGATCACGTTCTTGGCATCCACTTCCAGGTTGAGCCGCTCGCCGTTGAACTCCATCGTGGTCATCTGGCCGGGTTTGAGCACGCGCACCGATTTGGCGCCGGCATCGGTGCGGGCCTGTTCGCTCACCGCGTCGGTCAGCGCCTGGCCCACCAGCGACTGCACCTGGGTGGCATCGCAGCTGCCGATCGGCGGCGCTTCGGGCGCGGCGGCCGGTGCCGGTGCGGCGGCTTGTTCGGCGGCTTGCTGCGCCTTGGCGGAGACGGCTTCCTGCTCGTCCGGTTGCGGCGAGCCGCAGGCACTCAATGCCGCCAGCACGACCAAGGTACAAGCCAGGCGGGCGGTAGGCAGGACAGCGCGCATCGATAACTCCAGCACAATGAGGGGAAGCCCAAGCATAAGCAGAAAACCCGCTCGCGGGCATCGCTTGCCCACATGGCGTTGTCGCAGCGTTGACGCGGCCTAGTCCCGCCCGGCCCAACAATCGGCGCCTGTCCTTCGATCCATGCGCAATGAAAGCCAAACGTGTTCTTCGCAATGCCGCAGGCACCGCCAGTGCGGCCGGCAAGCTGGCCTCCGTTGCCGCCGGCGCGGTGGCCGCCACGGCCGCGGTGGCGAGCGTGGCCGCGGTCGCGCAGGCCAAGGCCACCGCGCGCGCGGCCGGGCTCACCTACGTCAACGATCAGCAGCCCGGCATCAGCCGCCGCAAGGCCGGCAAGAGCTTCAGTTACCGCAGCGCAGACGGGCAACGCGTGGCCGATGCGGAGACCTTGCAGCGCATCCGCGCCCTGGCCATTCCGCCGGCATATACCGAGGTGTGGATCTGCGCCAAGCCCAACGGCCATCTGCAGGCCACCGGGCGCGATGCGCGCCGGCGCAAGCAGTACCGCTACCACGCCGATTGGGCGCAGGTGCGTGGCGAAGGCAAGTTCGAACGGGTGATCGCCTTCGGCCAGGCATTGCCCAAGCTACGCCGCCGGCTGCGCCGCGATCTGGTCCTGCCGGGCTTTCCGCGCGAGAAGGTGCTGGCGATCGTGGTGGCGTTGCTGGCCGACACCCTGGTGCGCGTGGGCAATGCTGAATATGCGCGCAGCAATCGTTCCTACGGGCTGACCACCTTGCGCAACCGGCATATGGAATTCCTGCGCGGCGGACGTGCGCGGCTGAAGTTCCGCGGCAAGAGCGGCCAGGATCACGATATCGAGGTGGACGACAAGCAGCTGGTCAAACTGATCCGCGAATGCCAGCAATTGCCGGGGCAATCGCTGTTCCAGTACCGCGATGACGACGGCCAGCTGCAGCCGGTGGATTCGGGCGAGGTCAACGACTACCTGCGCGAAGCGATGGGCGAGGATTTCACCGCCAAGGATTTCCGCACCTGGGGCGGCACGCTGGCCGCGCTGCAACGGCTGGCACGCCTGCCACTGCCCGAGCGCATGAGCGAACGCGCGCTGACCCAGGTGCAGAACGATGTCATCCGCGAAGTGGCCAACGCGCTGGGCAACACGCCCTCGGTGTGTCGCAAGGCCTACATCGACCCATGCGTGTTCGAAGGCTGGCGTGCCGGCCACTTGCAGGCCATGGCCACCGGCGTGCGCGGCGAGCGCCAGTGGGAAGCGGCCACGCTGCGCTTTCTGACCGACTCGCGCAGCAAGCCAGGCAAAACCAGCAGCAAACCGCGCAAGGCGGCCGGGGCGCGCCCGCGCCGTGCAGCATCGGCCTGAGGCTATCGCCGACAGGCGCGATGCTGGATGCGGTAGGTCGTCGCAGGCGGCACGTTACGGTAGGTGCGCCCGATCCTGACGGCCTCCAGATCCAGCGCGTCGAGTATCTGCGCCGGAACCGAGCACTTGAATCCGTAGGTAAACAGGTACAGCCGGCCGCCGGGCTTCAACTGTAGGAAGGCGCCACGCAGGATCGCGGCCACCTGATGCGCCGGCATGTTCAACAAGCCAAGGCCGCAGACCACGGCATCGACGCAGGCTCCATCGATGCGGGGTACCGATTCGAGATCGGCAACATCCATCTGCAGCAAGCGTGCGTGTGGAAAGCGCTGCCTGAGCAACGCGGAGAAGGTGGCGTTGTACTCGAGCAGGATGAGGTTCTTTTCCCGCACGCCCTTGTCGATCATTGCCTGAGTGAACACGCCGGTGCCCGGCCCGAGTTCGAGAACGCGGCCGGTCTGTTCCGACAACTCGGATGTGATGACGGAGGCGAGTGCGCGTCCGGAGGGGAGTATCGCGGCAACGGAGCAGGGTGCGGTGAGCCATTCGCGAAAAAACGACGTCATATACGAACGAGCCATCTATCCTCACAACATTGAAAGAGTTCGTTCAAACCGTAGCTGCGCATATCGGTGCAAATGCGCGATCGTGCGAAAAACAAGGCTAAAGCAAGACGCTGTCCGCCGTCTGTCCTGACTGCGAATCGGCCACAAGAGTTCAGGTTCTTATCAGCATTGGTGCCGTGGCAAGGCCACGTGGGCACTGCACTGATGACGTCATCAAAGAGCAGGTGTCTGGGCGATCGTCGCTGCAGGCGATGGCCTGGTGCAGTGCGCCGCGCTTGCACAAACGCCTGCATTGCACAGGTGGCGACAGCCAAACTGCGCGGTGGGCACAGCGCGTCAATCGTGCAGACGCTGCGCACCGACAGCAACGATGGCGCATCGTTGCGTGTGCACGCCGGACAACTGGCAGGTCATGCTCGGGTGTGCAGGCACGCGCGCATCCAGGCGATTTGCACGCACTGTCCAATTGACGCGTGCCATCGCACGATGGTCTGGCGTCGTCATCCGGCGTGCGGTGTTGGCAATGGACTGCAGGCCGGGCGAGATCAGCCGCCACGGCCGGCAGCGCGATCGCGCTGAGCGCCGATCCCTGGGGAGCGGCCATGGCGCCAACCAAGGCAGATGCCTGCATCCGGCCGCCGCATCGAACACGTTGCTGATCCACTAGGCGTGATCAGCGCCGTGGCGACGAATGGCGGCATGCTGCCGCCTGCCGCACCGGCGGCTGGGCCAACGCCAGTTCCGTCAGCCCATGGGATAGCGCCCAGCGGTGCGGTTGGCCGGTTCGCCAGCGTGGGGTCGGGCCGTGGTCCGGCAGTTGCAGGCAACGTGGTGCCTGCGCGCTACGCGTGGCCGCCCGAGGGGGGCGGCCACGCTGCCGGGGGCCAGTCTTAGCCGCAGTAGATCGCGGTGATGTTGTTGTTCGGGCCGGTCTCGACGGTGAGGTGATCGCCGCCGCTTTCGCTGGCGCCCTGGGCCGGGTCGGCCAGGCCGCTGGCAGTGGTACCGCCGGTGGCGCGTTCGCCGCGGCGCACGCTGACCTGCAGGCTGTCGCTGTCCACACGCGCCCGTTCGATGGTCTGCGCTGCAGCGGCCAGGCCGACCGCGCCGCGCACCTTGTCGATATGGCACTGGCCGGAGATGGCCCCGTCGATGGGCTGCACCTGCGCAACCTGGTTGGAGGCACAGGCCGAGAGCAACAACACGGCAGCGAGCGGGGCGAGGGTGCGGATCATCGGGGTCTCCAGCGGAAGAATGTGGCAAGCGTGAAGAACCCGTCGTTGGCGTGGCATGAAGACTGCCGCAGGCGCGGTGCAAGACGCACCATGCCTGCCGCTGCCCGGGGCGCCGCGCCGGGCCCTTGTTGCGTGCCCCGCAGTGCCCGCCTGCGATTACTGCGATTTCTGGACGACTCCACTCCACATCTTCCGGCTAGTCCATCAATCGGTGGATCTTTACTGTGTGCCTCACGGGGCCGCGCGCCCCACCATCGCCGCAAGGAGATCTGGCATGCACGCACAACTGGCGACCGCCGACCCCGCTCAGCCGCAGCACACGCCCAGCGAGCTGGGCGCGCCGCGCCCGGTGGTGTTCCGCACCCGCGGCAGCACCCGCGGCCCGATCACCCGGCTGATGAGCCCGGGCGACCTGGGCCAGCTGGTCAAGCCGTTCGTGTTCCTGGACCTGTTCACCGTCGAGCCGTCGATCGGCGGTGCGCCGATGGGGATGCACCCGCATTCGGGCATTGCCACGCTCACCTACCTGATGAGTGGCCAGCTGGGCTACGAAGATTCCACCGGCGAACAGGGCATCCTGCCGACCGGCGGGGTGGAGTGGATGCGTGCCGGCAACGGCGTCTGGCACGACGGTGGGCTGGCCGGCCAGGCCACGGTTAAGGGCTTCCAGCTGTGGGTCGCCTTGCCCGCCAGCGAAGAAAATGCCCCGGCGCAAAGCCTGTATCTGTCGCCCGACGATGTGCCGGTAGCCGGCCCGGTGCGGGTGCTGCTGGGTCGCTACGGCGCGCTGGAAAGCAGGATCCCGGCGCCGGCCGACATGACCTACCTGGGCGTGCAGCTGCGCGGCGGCGAGACCTGGCGCTATGTGCCGCCGGCCGGTCACACGGTGGCCTGGATCGCGGTGCACGGCGGCCAGCTGGAGGCGGCCGAGACCATCGGCAGCGGCCAGATGGCGGTGTTCAAGGATGCCGAGCAGGCCATCGAGGTGGCGGCGGTGGGGGCGACCTCCTTCGTACTGGGCTCGGCGGTCAAGCATCCGCACGCGCTGGTGATGGGCCACTACTCGGTGCACACCAGCGAGGCCACGCTGGCGCAGGGTGAGGCGGAAATCCGCCGCATCGGCGAGCAGTTGCGCGCGCGCGGCCGCCTGGCCTGAGCCCGACGCCAGCGGCCGGCCATGCATGCCGTGTGGCCGGCGCACAGCGCGCCGGTTGCCAGCCACACCGACGCACTGCCGACGCTTACCAACCGGCGCGCCTTCGGCAGCTCATCTCAATCACCACCTCCACCACGTCGATGCGTGTGCGCCTGCGCCACGCGTCGCCGAATCCCTCACCTCCCACACGTTTCCAAAGGTACCGACATGAAACTGCTCCATCTCGATTCCAGCATCCTCGGCGCTTACTCGGCCAGCCGTCAGCTCTCGGCGGCCACCGTCGCAAGGTTGCAGTCCGGCAACAGCGATATCGCGGTGACCTACCGCGATCTGGCCGCCGAGCCGCTGGCGCATCTGTCCGGCGCGCATCTGGCGGCCCAGCAGAATCCCACCGGCGACCAGAGCCCGGCACTGGCCGCTGAACTTGCCACCAGTGCGGCGGTGCTGCAGGAGTTCCTGGATGCCGACACCGTGGTGATCGGCGTGGCGCTGTACAACTTCACCATCCCGACCCAGCTCAAGGCCTGGATCGATCGGGTGCTGGTGGCCGGCAAGACCTTCCGCTACAACGCGCAGGGCGTGCCCGAAGGGCTGGCCGGCAACAAGCGCGTGATCCTGCTGGTGGCGCGTGGCGGCTTCTATGGCGCCGGCTCGCCGATGGCATCGCTGGAGCATGCAGAGAGCTACATGCGCACCGCGCTGGGCTTTGTCGGCGTGCACGCCCCCGAGGTCATCGTGGCCGAAGGCCTGGCCACTGGCGCAGACGCCCGCCAGGCGGGGATTGCCAGCGCCCAGCAGCAGATCGATGGGCTTGCTGCCTGAGTGATGTGGCGGGCGATGCGTGCCGGGGGGCATCGCCCGCGCTGGCAATCATGTCATCCGTTTGCACGGTGCCGATCTTTCACACGTGCCGACACTGCATCGAGCGGACAGCGTGCCGCTGGATGGACCACATTTCGCGCGCATGCTCGGTGCGAAGACTGGATCGAATCAAGGCGTTGAAACCGCTGCACTCCGCATCGCCACGCTCACCGCACGCCCGGCATGGCGACGCTGTTCGCCAAGCCAGTCACCTCTTTGCATTCAGCCGCATTCAATCGCGTCGTCACGGCCTGGATGAACGCCGACACCGCGCGCGGCAGATGGTGCCGGCTTGGATACAGCGCGTACAGGCTCTGACCCTTGCGTTGAAAATCCGGCAACACCACGGTCAGGCGACCTTCGTGGATATCGGGCCAGGTGAGCGCCTGCGGCAACAACGCGATGCCGAGCCCGGCCACCGCCGCAAGCCGCAACGCGCGGGCGGTGGTGGCAGCCATGCGCGCCTGCACCTGGACGTCTTCGGCAAGCCCGGACGGGCCGACCAGGGTCCAGGTGGCGTACCCGCTCGGATGCGGGAAACTGAGGCAGTCGTGCCGCGGCAATTCATCCAGCCGCAGCGGCCTGCCGCGTGCCTGCAGGTAGCCGGGGCTGGCCACCAGCACATCGTTGGTGTCGGCCAGGATCTGGCGGCCGACATAGCCCAGGTCCGTCACCACACCGCCCCGGAAGGCCACATCGATGCGCTCGGCGATCAGGTCGGCCTTGGCGTCGCTGAGCACGAATTCCAGGCGCACGCGCGGATGCGCGGCGAGAAATTCGCCCACCCATTCAACGCGAAAGAAATCCAGGAAATCCGCCGGCGCCGCCACCCGCACCAGGCCGGCCGCTTCCTCGCCACCTGCCACCAGGCTCTGCCCGGCGGAGGTCAGCCCGTCCACCGCGTCGGCGCAACGTTCGTAAAAGGCCTGCCCGGCATCGGTCAGGGTGAGCTTGCGGGTGGAGCGTTGCATCAGGCGCGTGTCCAGCTGCGCTTCCAGCTGCTGCACGCGCCGGCTGACGCTGTTGGGCGCGGTGCCCAGGCGGCGCGCGGCCTCGGCAAAACTGCCGCTGCGCACCACCTGCACGTACAGCGCAATGTCATTGAGATCGATCACCAGCGGCCTTGGCAGGTGTAAACGCGGAGTCTAAGCGTGCTGGCTGCGCGCAGTCGATCATGACGGCATCGAGTGCTGTATGCGGCAGCTGTGGCTGCAGGGCCCTTGCCCGCCCACCATCGCAGGACACGCCGCAAGTACGTCCTTGTAGGCTCTTACGCGGCATCCATGCCGCGTAAGGTCCCGCGACTGTGAGCGGGCAAGGACCAGTCGAGATGGTCGGTACGCAAAGTAAGAGCAGTGCTGGGTGCGCCTTGTTCAATCGTGAAGCATCGGCTCCACGTCTGATGCGCACCGCACGAGAGACAGCTTTCAGATGAGCGCCGACCACCTGTCTGGTGCGGTGTCCTCGCCGGTTGCGGGATCGTGTGGCGGCATGGATGCCGCCACCGAGCCGCCGCCGTGGAGATTGCCGACGCGCTTATTGCGCGCGCGTCAGTCCGTGGCGGTGCAGCAGCTGCCGCAGGCGGCGCTGCACCCGCTGCAGGTCCGACTTGTCCGCCTCGTCGAGAATGCCTTTGGCCAAGGCATCGAATTGCGGCCAGAACTGGCTGGGGTCGCGCACCCGCTGCGGCCAGACCGACAGCATCTTGCCCAGGTCGGCGAGTTGATGGCTGGTATGGGTATGTCTGCGTGTGCTCATGTCGCGTCCGCCGGCCAGTCCAGTGCCACAGCGTGGACCGCGCCGTCGTCAACCAGGGTGAAAGCCAGCTCGGCCTGTGTCACGCCGTCGATCTCCAGCCGCGCCTCGATGTCCGGGCGCTGGGTGACGTCGATGACATAGGTGCTGCTGCCGAAGCGATAGCGCAGCTGGTAGCCCGGCCAGCCGGCCGGGATGCACGGCACGATGTGCATGCGCTCGCCGTGGCGCTGCAGGCCGAGCAGCGATTCGGTCAGCAGCCGGTACATCCAGCCGGCCGCGCCGGTATACCAGCTCCAGCCGCCGCGGCCGGCGTGCGGCGCCACCGCGTAGACATCGGCGGCCAGCACATAGGGCTCGGCCTTGTAGCGTTGCATGCCGGCCGCGTCGCGGGCGTGGTGGATCGGGTTGATCAGGCCGGCCAGTTGCCAGGCGCGCGCGCTGTCGCCGCGGTGGGCAAAGGCCATCGTCGCCCACACCGCCGCATGCGTGTACTGGCCGCCGTTTTCACGCACGCCGGGGACGTAACCACGGATATAGCCGGGGTCATGCCCGGTGCGGTCGAACGGGGGCACCAGCAGCTTGACGATACCGGCGTCCGCATCCACCAGCTGCTGGTGCATCGCCTCCATCGCTTGCGCACTGCGTGCAGGATCCATCGCCCCGGACAGCACCGCCCAGCTCTGCGACAGCGAATCGATGCGGCATTCGTCCGAATCGCTCGAACCCAGCGGCGTGCCGTCGTCGAACCAGGCCCGCCGGTACCACTGCCCGTCCCAGGCGTGCTGTTCCAGCGCGGTGCGCAAGGCCTGCGCCTGCGTGCGGCAGGTTGCCGCAAAGGCTGCATCGTCGCGTTGTGCGGCCACGGCGGAAAAGCGCAGCAACGCGTCGTAGAGGAAAAAGCCCAGCCACACGCTTTCGCCCTTGCCGTCCTTGCCGACCCGGTTCATGCCGTCGTTCCAGTCGCCGCTGCCGATCAGTGGCAGGCCGCGCTCGCCCAGCCGTGCCATGCCGCGTTGCAGGGCGAGCACGCAGTGCGCGTACAGCGACTGCACGTTGCCGGTGATCTGCGGCAGGTCGTAATACGATTCCTCGTCGGGCTTGAGGGCGCGCCCGTCGATGAAGCTCACCCGCTCGTCCAGCACGCTGGCATCTGCGGTGACCTCCAGATAACGGCACAGCGCCTGCGGCAACCACAGAAAATCGTCCGAGCACTGCGTGCGCACGCCGCGGTCCTGCGGCGGATGCCACCAATGCTGCACATCGCCCTGCGCAAACTGATGCGCAGCACAGCGCAGCAGATGCGCGCGGGCCAGCGCCGGCTGCGCGTGCACCATCGCCATGCTGTCCTGCAGCTGGTCGCGGAACCCGTAGGCGCCACCGGACTGGTAGTAGCCGCTGCGTGCCAGGAACCGGCAGGCGATGGTCTGGTAGAGCAGCCAGCCGTTGGCCAGCAGGTCCACCGCCGGGTCGGGCGTGCGCACCTGCACGCTGCCCAGCACCTGCTGCCAGTGCGCGCGCACCGCCAGCAAGGCGGCTTGCGCGGCGGCAACCCCGCGGCTCTGGCGTGCCAGTGCCAGCGCGGTGTCGCGATCCACCGCCGCGCCCAGGCGGAACACCGTTTCAAAGCTCTGCTCGGCCGCCAGCGTCACCGGAATCTGGATCGCCGCGCACGGGTCCAGGCCGGCACCCACGCGCCCGGACAGGCGTTGCCGGCCGAGTGCTGCGGGCGCGGCCAGGCTGCCGTTGCGCCCGATGAATTCGCTGCGGTCTGCGGTGATGCTGCGGCTGGGCGCATCGGCATCGAAGAATGCCACCCGCCCGTCGAACTCGGTGTTGTACGGGTTGCGCGCGGTCAGCACGCTGCTGCCCAGGTCCACCTCGCTGACCACATGCAACTGCGAGCGTGTGCGGATGTCGCCCAGCACCCATTCCACATAGCCGGTCACGCTGAGCCGGCGCGGGCGCCCGGACAGATTCTTCAGCCGCAGATGGCTGAACTTGATCGGCCGTTCCACATCGACGAACACCCACAGCTCGCTGCCGATGCCGTGTTCGATATGGCTGTAGACGCTGTAACCGAACCCGTGGCGCACCGTGTAGCGCGCGTTGCCGCGACACGGCAGCGCCATCGGCGACCAGACCTGGCCGGTGTCTTCGTCGCGCAGGTAGAACGCCTCGCTGGAGGCATCGCCGACCGGGTCGTTGTGCCACGGCGTGAGCCGGAATTCGTGCGCGTTTTCGGCCCAGCTGTAACCGGGGCTGCTGTCGCTGACCACCGTGCCGAAGTGCGCATTGGCCATCACGTTGCACCAGGGCGCCGGCGTGGCCGTGCCCGGGTCCAGGGTGATGCGGTATTCGCGGCCGTCGGCAGCGAACGCGCCCAGGCCGTTGTCGAACGCCACCGCTTCTTCGGCTGCGGCCTGCAGGGTGGTGTCCAGGTAGGCGGCGTGCGTGCTGCTTGGATAATCGGCGCTGTCCAGTTGCTGGATGGGTTCCAGCGCCGGCGGCAGCGCGCGTGCGCTGGGGTGGCGTTGCAGCTGCGCGTCCAGGCTGCCGTTGGCATCGCTGAGGATCGCGCGCGCCACGGTCTGCAGCAGCACGCGGTCTTCCTGCGAGATGTGTTCGATGGCGCGCACGAAGATGCCGCCAGGGCGGTCGAGCACATTGGCCTCGGGGTCGGCGGCGATCAGGCCCAGGATGGCGTCCTGCAGCGACTGCCGATAGCCGGACTGGCTTTCGTTCCAGATCACCAGATCCGCGCGCAGGCCTTTCAGGCGCCAGTACGCGTGCGCCTGCACCAGCTGGCGCACCAGCTCCAGATTGTCCGGGTCGGTGATGCGCAACAGCACGATCGGCAGGTCGCCGGAGATGGCGTGACTCCACAACGCCGACTGGCCGCGGTGGTTGTGCAGCAGCACCTCGTTGTCGGCGCGCAGTTGCGGGTCCACGAACAGCACGCGCGCGGCCAGCCGCTCGTAGCGCATCGCGTCGTCCAGCGAGGCATTGATCTGCCGGCGGGTGACCTGGCTCTGGGTCAGCGCCAGGTCGAACACGCGATCGGCCAGACGGCGGTCGCGGTACTTGTCGATCAACGCGGTGCAGGCCGCGCGCTGGGTACCGACGCCGTAGACCATGTCCACCTGCGCCTGTTGGTCCGGTGCCAGCGAAATACGGCAGCGGATCGCCACGATCGGGTCCAGCACCGAGCCGGCTGCGCCGGACAGGCTGGCCTGACCGTGCAGCGCCAGCGGATCGCGGGTGCTGCGCCCGCGCCCGACAAACGCGGCGCGGTCGGTCTCGTAGGAGATCGACGCCACATCGGCATCGTGCACGGCCACCAGGTGCAGCATCCACGGCTGCGCTTCGTCATGCCCGCGCGGGCGTCGTGTGCACAGCAGCGCCTGTTTGTCGGCCAGGATCTCGGTCTGCACGAACAGGTTGCTGAAGGCCGGATGTGCCTCGTCGGCCTGCGCCGGTGCCAGCACCACTTCGGCATAGGTGGTGATTTCGATCACGCGCGTCTGCCGCGAGCGGTTGCGGATGCGCAGCCGGCGCAGTTCCACGTCGTCCTCGGCGGAAATGGCGATTTCCAGATGGCTGTCGTAACGCTGGTGGCTGCCCTTGAACTCGGCCTTGGCCTCGGAAAAGATTGCCTCGTAGCGCTCCACCGGCACGCAGGTGGGCTGGTGCGCGGCCGACCACACCACGCCGCTGTCCACATCGCGCAGGTAGCAGAACGTGCCCCAGTGATCGCGGGTGCCGTCCTCGCGCCAGCGCGTCACCGCCATGTCGCGCGCGCGGCTGTAGCCACCGCCGGCCGAGGTCAGCATGCCGTGGTAGCGCCCGTTGGACAGCAACTGCAGCGCCGGCTGGGCCAGGCTGGGGTCGCGATGGATGCGCAAGGCCATGCCCGCCTCGGCGGCCACCGGGCGTTGCGCCGCGTCGGCCAGGCCTTTGACGTAGACGCCTGCGCGCGGTGCGCGCTCCTGCAGCAGCAATAGCGTGGCCTGGAACTGCGGGTCGGCGACAAAGCGCCGCTGCATCGGCGCATCGCGCAACACGTGGTCCAGCGCCAGCAGCGCCATGCCCTGGTGATGCGACATGAACGAGCGCACCAGCGCGTGGTGTTCGCCACGCGGCACCCGCGACGGGGTGTAGTCGATCGCCTCGTACAAGCCGAAGCGCCCGCCAAATCCCAGCGCCTGCAGCTGCTGCAGGTTGCGGCAGGCCGCATCCGGTTCGACCATCAATGCCATGGCGCTGGCATATGGGGCGATCACCAGGTCCTGGCCCAGGCCGCGCTTGAGCCCCAGGCCGGGCACGCCAAAGGCGCGGTACTGGTAATTGCGCCGCGTATCGACCGTGTTGTAGCCCGATTCGGACACGCCCCACGGCACCGCGCGCGCGGCGCCGTAGCGGATCTGCGCCTGCACCGCGCCACGCATCGAGCGGCTCAGCAGCGTCTGCGGGTAGCTGGGCATCACCAGGTCGGGCATCAGGTACTCGAACATCGAGCCGCTCCATGACAGCAGCGTCGGTTCGGCGCCGGTGTCGGTGAGCGTGCGCCCGAGTGCGAACCAGCTGTCCTGCGGCAGCTTGCCCTGGGCAATGGCCACGAAGATCCCCAAGCGTGCCTCGGAGGCGAGCAGATCGTAATGCCCGCTGTCCAGGCGGTGGTCGTCGACGTTGTAGCCGATCGAGAGCAACTGCTGGGCGGGGGTGTAGAGGAAGTCGTAGTCCATCTGCGCCAGTTGCCCGGCGATATGCGCAAGCCGTTGCAGCTCCTGCACGCGTGCGGCGGCCCAGGTCTGTACGCCAGGTGTGTGGTGGCCGGCGGCGAGTTGGCGCAGCGTGGCGACGGTGGCGCCAGGCGTCTGCGTCGCGTGCGTATCGGTATCGGCAGGCGTGCCTGCACAATGGATCACCTCGGCCAGGGCGGCCGCACAGCTGTCGATCAAGCGTTGCGGCCACGGCTCGTCGTCGTCGCTGCCCGGCATCAGCGCCAGGAGCGTGTGGCTCTGCGCCAGCAGCAGGGCCAGCGCCTGCTCAGCCTGGTGCAGGTTCGGCGCGGGCTGGCTGCGGATGCGCTGCACGCTCTGCGCCATTGCGTCCAGCGCCTCGGTGGCGGCGTCGCTGCGTGTGCGTGCTGGCGATGCCAGCAGGCCCAGGATGTCGGCCAGTCCATCGAATACGGCCATCGACACCGCCGGTGCATCCACCAGCGCCAGCAGCCCTTGCCGCAGCGTCAGCAGATGCCCGACCAGGTTGCCGCTGTCCACGGTGGAGACGTAGCGTGGCAACAACGGCACCAGCGTTTCGGTGTCGTACCAGTTGTAGAAATGGCCGCGGTAGCGCGGCAGCGTTTCCAGCGTGGCCAGGGTATCGGCCACGCGGGTCATCACGCCGGCCACCGTCAGGTAGCCCAGATCGTAGGCGGCCAGATTGGCCAGCAGACCCAGGCCGATATTGGTCGGCGAGGTGCGGTTGGCCACCACCGTGACCGGATATTCCTGCACGTTGTCCGGCGGCAGCCAATGATGCTGCGCCGTGCAATGGCTCTCGAAGAACGCCCAGGTTTGCCGCGACAATCCACCCAGGAAGGCGCGCTGCTCCTGCGACAGCTGTGCCACCGGCGCGGCGGGCTGCTCGCCCAGCCAGGCCATCAACCAGGGCGCGCCCATCCACGCCAGCCCCAGCGGCAATGCCGCCCACAGGGCCAGCGGCGACCACCAAGCCACCGCGGCGACCACCAAGGCCGCACTGCAGGCCGCGCCGGCCATCAGCTGTTGCTCGGCATTGCCGCTGCGCGCGCTGCGTTCCACTTCGCTGGAGGGCGCCCACTGCAACAGGTGGCGCCGGGTGATCGTCATCCGCACCAGCGTGCGGGCGATTGCCGACAGCTGCAGCCCCGCTTCGAATGGCAGGCAGGCCAGCACCACGCCGGTGCGCAGCAGGTGCTGACGCAGCCCCATCCCGACCTGGCGCGCGTGATGGCGCAGTCCCAGGCCCTCGGGAGGATGCGCCAGCGCATACAGCGCCGAACACAGCCCCGGCAGCAACCACAGCACCAGCAGCCACAGCGTCCAGCGCAACGGGGTGGGCGAGACCAGCCAGCCGATCACCAACAAGCCCAAGGCGGCCGGTGCCACCAGGCTGCGGCGCAGGTTGTCCAGCAACTTGCCGCGCGACAACCACGACAGCGGATTGCGCGCGCGTCGGCCGCCACGGTCGGGCACCCACGGCAACAGCCATGGCAACAACTGCCAGTCGCCACGCACCCAGCGTGCGCGCCGCTTGGCATCGGTGGCATAGCGTTGCGGATGCCGTTCGTACAACCGCACGTCGCTGAGCAAGCCGGCGCGCACGTAGCAGCCTTCCAGCAGGTCATGGCTGAGCACACGGTTGTCGGGGAAGCGGCCGGCCAGCACCTGCTCGAAGGTGGCCACCGCATAGATGCCCTTGCCGATGAAGGAGCCTTCGCCGAACAGATCCTGATACACGTCCGACACCACGCGGGTGTACGGGTCGATGCCCGGCTCGATGCCGAACATGCGCGCAAACCGCGATTCGCCGCCCTCGCTCATGCCGGTGCCCAGGCCGGGCTGCAGAATGCCGTAACCGGCCTCGACGATCTGCCCGGACGCATCCATGCGCGGCACATTCAACGGATGCGACATCGCCCCGACCAGCGCGCGTGCCGCATCCCTCGGCAGGTGGGTGTCGCTGTCGAGCGTGATCACATAGCGCACCTGCACCAGCGCGGCCACATCGCCCTGCACCTGCAGGAATTCGCTGGCTGCCTGCAGCCGCGCGTCGTCGGCGCACAGCAGGCGGTTGAGCGCCTCCAGCTTGCCGCGCTTGCGCTCTGCGCCCATCCAGCAGCCCTCGCCGGCGTTCCACTGGCGTGCGCGGTGCAGCAGGAAGAAACGGTCGCCGTGCGCATCGGCATAGGCCGCGTTGAGCCGGTCGATGTGCTGCGCCGCATGCGCCACCAGCGCCATGTCTGTGGGCAGCACTGCCTGCCCGGCATCGAGGAAATCGGTGAGCAGCGCGAAGTACAGCTGCGCGTCGCGGTTGGCCAGGTAGTGCACCTCCAGCGCGCCGACCAGCTCGTCGATGGCCTCGTGGTTGGCCAGCATGCTCGGCATCACCACCAGCGTGCGGCAATCGGGCGTAATGCCGGCGCGCAGGTCCATGCGTGGCAACGGACGCGGGCGCACCCACAGGGTTGCCACCCAGTTGACCAGCGCAATGCCCAGCTCGCTGGCGGCCAGCAGCGCGATGCCGGCGGTGATCCACCGCAGCATTGGCGGCGCTGCACTCATGCCCTGCAGCAGCACGCCGGTCCACAGCAACGCGACCGCTGCGATCGGCAGCAGGTAGACCGGCAGCGCAACGCGACGCGCACGTGGGCGCAGTGGCGCCGGCGTGCCTGACGCGGCTGGGTCGCGCAGCGCGGCACGCAGCCGCGGCAATCCCGCATCCACCAGGTAATAGCCCACGTGGCTGGCCACCGGCGTGGCGGCATCGGCGTGCGCGGCCAGCTGCAGCACCGCCTCGGCCACGGCCGGCTCGTCGCGCTCCAGGCGCTGCGCCAGCTGTTCCACCACATGCCGGTAGCTATCGCGGGTATGGAAATCCATGCGTGCGTAGACGTCGGCCGGATCCTTGCGCAGGCTCTGCTCGACCACGCTCATGGCCTCGACGAAGTCGCGCCAATCCATCTCGTCCAGGAACCGCAGGCTACCGATGCTGTTGCTGATCGACACCTGCTCGGCTGCCTGGCGCTGGCTTTCGGCGTGCACCAGCGCTTCCACACTGTGGCCCTCGCTTGCCAGCCATTGCTCCACCCAGGCGCTGGCCATCGACAACACCGGCCCGCGGCCCTGGATGCCACGCGTCAGCTCGGCCACGAATGCACCGGTGGCCGGCGGCTGCGAGCGTGCCAGGTCGGCCACCACCACCACCACATCCTTGGGCTGGGTGGCGGCAGTGGTGTTGAGCAATGCCGCCCAATGCGCCGCCAGGCTGCTGTCGCGTCCATCGTGCATGATGTCGTCGGCAATGCGGCGCAGGTTGTCGATCAGCGCCAGCCGCAACATGATCGGAATCGCCCACAACTCGCCGAGCTTGAGTGGCACCACCTGCTGGTAGGCGGCGATGAAACGGCTCAGCGTGATGACATCCACGCGCCCGTCGCCATGCGCCACCACCTGCAAGCCCAGCTCATACACGCGCGGCAGGCCCACCGAGGTGGGCGTGCGCAGGCGCGGCAATTGCCGGCTGTAACCGGGCGGAAGATGCTGGCGCGCCAGGCGCATCTGTTCTTCGACCAGATAATAATTGTCCAGCAACCATTCGCCGGCCGGGTGCAATTGCACGCCATCGGCCGCCATCTCGCTCAATCGTGCAGCAGTGCTGCCAAGCGAGCGCTGGTTGGATTTGAGCTGCGCCAGCAGCAGTTCGCGCGTGGGCCCGGTATGCAGCACATGGGCCTGCGCCAGCGCCTGTCCCAGCGCTTGCATCTGTTCGTCGCCGAACAGGGCCGCGCCTTGCGGCGCTGGATCGACCGGGGACTGTTGCAGTGTTGCGGCTGGCTGCGTGATCGACTGCCACCAGAGGGAGAACGCAGAAGCCTTCCGCTGTAGCGGCATCGAGACATGACCTGTGCAGCAGGTGCGCCGCTAGAGGTTGTGATCATGCGCGCTGGCCCGGTGGCGCATGTGAAGGCAGGCCGCTTCATCGCGATGGTTTCTTCCTGGCACGCGCTAAGGGCAGCCGCGTTGGCTAGTTCCCCGCACAGGAGGCTCCATCTGCCGCGCACATCACGCCATCGATCCAGCTGACATATCGCGAGATGCGCACGTTGTAGACCATTTGCCCATAAAAGCCAGCCTCTAGCGCGTGTTCCGGAACTGCCGTGATCCACGACCCCAGCCCGATGAGTCGCCAAGTGCCCTGACCTTGCACAACGAGGGGGCCGCCGCTGTCACCGCTTCCCAACACACCTTCGAGTGGCAGGCCTTGTGCGGGGGGATCGAATCGATACCAGAGGTAGCGGTCGTTGGCGCCAGTAATGGCGTTGTACGCCCGCCTCAGCGCGCCACGATGTGGAGAGTTGGGAATCTGCCCTTCAATGCCATTGCCGGTTGCCCCCTTTCCTACAAACATGGCGACTTCCGTGACCTCATCGCTGCCTCGATAGAGAGCGACCGGTGCAACCTGCTCAACAGGCGCATCCAACGCGATCAACGCGATGTCATCCGAACCTGCCAGAAAGGCGTGAATCCTGGACGGATCGCCCGACTTCAACGCGTCTTGGCCCAATGCGTCGGGCATGTGCTTGTAGCCAGGATGGACGAATACCCGAGCAACTTTGTAGGCGTTCCCGTTGATGGCTACCTCCGCATCCATGCCTTCCATGGGAGCCGCGTGTGCGGCGGTGACGACCCACTTCGGCGCGATGAGCACGCCATGCCCTTCGCCTGGCATGTCCGCCAGCGCAGGAAACGCTGATTGTTCGATGCGATATTCTGAGTCGTCAACATCGGCGCGGATGACAACCCCCTTCGCCGCGAACGAAAGGGTGAGCAAAGCGACAAACAGCCAGCGTTTCATGTATCCGCACTTCCTTGTAGGTCTTGATCTGAGGCCTATCTGCAACGCGTTTGCAAATCCCGCCACACGATAGCTGAGCAGGGTAGAGATAGGGCACGCGATCCGACGAAGTGGGCTGGGGGACGACGAAGTGCAGGAAACGATGCCTGAAGCCGATAGCAGTCGTTAACTCCACCGCACAGTCCAAGGAAGCCCGGCGCCTCATGCGCGAGGCGATCGCACAGGGGCTGGCCACGCAGATCGAGGGCTGATCACGGCAAGCCGCGGCGCGGCGCAGCACGTTTCCCGTCGCCAACGCGGCCGTCTTTTCCGATGGCATTGCCGCAGCGGTACCGGCTCCGGGCACACCGCGCTTTCGGCTGGGCGTCGCTCTCACGTGCGCACTGCAAGGCGGTCGGGAGCGCTCCAGGGTGCATCCAGCATCGCAATCACGGGCCGATGCTGCGCTGATTGCGCGACCGATCGCGCATCGACCTCAAGGCGCGTCCATCAACGGAATCACCTCGCGGTCCTGTGCCTCCACCGCCACCAGGCGCTGCAGCAGCAGCGACAAGGTCACCACGTCCTGGTGGTTGTGCTCGGCCACGCGGCGCAGGTTGCGCGCGCTGCCGCCGCGCAGGTAGCTCAGCCATGCCGCCGGGGCTTCGGAGCCGGGCAGGTCGTCCTCGCGCACCACGCGCAGCAGTTGCCGTTCGATGGTGGCCAGCTTGCAGTTCTCCCAGGTGCCGCGATACCGCCGGCGTGTGGGGAACAGCAGGTCCACATGGTCCAGCGCGGAGATCGGGTCGCCGCGGCGCGCCAGCCGGTAGCGCGTCTTCAACAACGGCGCGTCGTAGCAGCGCCCGTTGTAGCTGGACAGCACCGTCTGCGGCGACAGCCAGCTGCGGAACAGGTCCAGCATCGCGCTTTCGGCCGCCATCGTGGACATCATCAGCTGGCGCACGCGCAGCCCGCTGCCCTGCGCAGCGTCGATGTGCCAATCGGCCACGCCGATCATGAAGGCGCGCGTGCCGGTGCCGCCGGCCAGGCCGGTGGTCTCGGTGTCGAAGAACAGCAGGTCCATCGGGTCCACCGCGTCCTCGCGCTTGGCGAAGGCCAGCGACAGCGCCTGGTGCGGAATCGCCTGCGGCAGGAAGGCTTCGATCAGGTGCAGGCCGGGCGCGATCTCGTTGCCGGGCAGCTGCCGGTCGGTGGAGGCCGCACGCAGCGGCGCGTGCGTCGAGACCGCGCGCTCGCGCAGGCCGATCATCCGGCGCAGCCCGGCGATATCGGTACGTCGCTGCGGTGCCGGCAGTGATGTGGGCGCAGCCGGTGTCGCGCGCACCGCCGGCATGCGCGCGGCCGCATCGGCCGCCGCGCCTGCCGGCTTGTGGCGCACCTCGTGCTCCACCCAGGCAAACGCCGAGGTATCGCGCGCAGGCGGCGCCGCAACCGGCGCCTGCAGGGCGCGGCGCGTCATCGCCGCTGCGGCGGGCTGGGGACGGGGCGCACGGACAGCCTCTGCGCTGCCGGGCTGCGCGCTTGGCGTAATCACACCGCGCGGCAGGGCGCGTGACGCAGACGCAGCCGCACCCGGTGCAGGCTGACGTTGGGCACGCGTGGGCATCACCGCATCGTCCCTGCGCGGTGCAGGCGTCAGCCCGCCGACCTGACGGCGTAGCAGGCGCAAACGTTCTGCGCTCACACCAGGGTCGCTGCCAGGCACCGGCGCTGCCGGCTCACGCGTCGGTGCCGTTGAAGACATTTCACTTGCGGCACGCGTGCGCGCATCGCCCACAACAACTGCTTTACCAGATGTTCGTCCGACCACTGCGGAATGCATCTGTTGTGCAGGCGAAAGCATCATGCATTCGGTCGCGAACGCTGAGGTTTCATCGTCCACGCCGGTCTGCGCGATCGCCGGCGCATCGCAGGGCGAAGATGCACCACGACGCACCTCACGTGCGGCAATGTCGCTAGTAGGAGCAGGATCCACGACTGCGCGTGCCATCGCTGCATGCGGCGCAACAGGCGCGCCTGCATTGGAATGCAGTTGGAGCACTCCACCAAGAATTCCGGCATCCGCATCAACCACAGGCGCTGCCTGCGCGCCATGCGCTGCATCGCCGTCTGCAACCGCCACCGGCGCACGCACATCGGCATGCCCGGCCTGGCGCCGCAACAGCCGCAGCCGGTCCGCACTTACACTCATGCAAGCACGTCCAGCGCCAGGTCCTCGTCCACCTGGGTGGCATGCCGCAACGGCGCATCGGCATCGAACAACAGCGCCAGCACCGTCAAGGCCAGCGACTTGGGCGACTCGCCCTTGCCTTCCTCGTGCGCGGCCAGCACCGGGCCCACGCAGGCCGGGCAGCCGGCGCTGCAATCGCACCGCCGCACCAGCTCGTCGGCGCGCTGCAGCAGCTCGGCCTGGCGCAGCCACAGCGGCTCGCTCAGGCCCACCCCGCCAGGAAAGTTGTCGTACAGATACACGGTGGGCACAAACGCCTGCTGCAATTCCACCGCGCCTTCTTCGCCTTCGTCCACGCCGCGCAATTGCCCGCGCCCGGTCTGGTCGGCCACCGCAAACCACGCACCGTCGCCATTGCCCACGGCTTTTTGCAGGTCGCGCGCATCGGCCATCACCGCCACCGTGGCCACCACGTGCAGCGCATAGGCGGCGCCCAGGAATCCATCCAGCGCGTCCTGCTTGGACGCAAACGCCTTGCCCAGGGTGGCCTGCGGCAGCTGCCACCACACCGCGGTGGTGTGCAGTTCCTGGTCGGGCAGGTTGACCGGGCCGTAGCCGATGTTCTCGTGCGTGTAGTAGCGGATCTTCTTGTAGCCGGACACGCGCCGCACCACATGCACCTCGCCGTGATGCGAATCGCCGCGCCCGGCCGCGCCGCCGTCGAAGCGGTCCAGCACCTTGAGCTTGGTGTAGTCGATGCTGTCGGTGTAGTAGTCCACGTGAGTGCGCGTGACATAGGCCTTGCGGCCTTCCCAGTCCAGCCGCTCCACCTGGTACGGCGTGCTCTGCACCATGTGGATGGCGCCTTCGTACAAGGTCAGCGCAGCGGCCGAGTAATCCACCTCGGCAATGATCTGCTGTTTGCCGTCGCTCTTGTCCACCACCACGAAGTTGCCGTCGGCCACCGAGCGCAGGCTCACCGCATTGGCCGGGTAGCTGTCGGCGATCCATTCCCAGCGGTCGCCTTCCTGGTGGATCACCTCGCTTTCGGCCAATGCTTCCAGGAACACCAGCGGGTCGATCGGCCCGAACGGTTCGCTGGCAATGAACGGCAGCTCGAACGCCGCGCAGCGGATGTGGTCGAACAGGATCAGCGGCTGGTCCGGCGCGATGCGTGCGTGCTCGGGCGAGGCATCGGCGAAGAAATCCGGGTGCCGCACCACGTACTGGTCCAGCGGCTGCGAGCTGGCCACCAGCACGCCCAGCGCCGGCTGCTGGCGCCGCCCGGCACGGCCGAAGCGCTGCCAGGTCGCCGCCACGCTGCCGGGGTAGCCGTTGAGGATCACCACGTCTAGCGCGCCGATATCCACGCCCAGTTCCAGCGCCGAGGTGGAAATGATGCCGTCGATATTGCCCGCGCGCATCGCGCGCTCCACCTCGCGCCGTTCGGTGGGCAGGTAGCCGCCGCGGTAGGCACGGATGCGTGGCGGCTTGCGCGGGTCGTGGTCGAAGATGTCTTTGAGGTACTTAGTCAGCACTTCCACCATCAGCCGCGTCTGCGCGAACACCAGCGTCTTCAACCCGCTCTTGATCGCGATGCGCGCAATGCGGTTGCTCTGCGAGCGTGCCGACGCGCGCAGGCCCAGGTCGGCATTGACCACCGGCGGGTTCCACAGCAGCACGTGCTTGTCTCCGGTGGGCGCGCCGGACTCGGTGATCGCGTGCACCTGCTCTTCGATCAAGGCCTGCGCGTGCGCATGCGGGTTGCCGATGGTGGCCGAGCACAGGATGAACTGCGGGTTGGCGCCGTAGAACGCGCAGATGCGCTTGAGCCGGCGCAGCACGTTGGTGACGTGGCTGCCGAACACCCCGCGGTAGGTGTGGATCTCGTCGATCACCACATAGCGCAGGTTCTCGAAGAACTGCGCCCACTTGGTGTGATGCGGCAGGATCGCCTGGTGCAGCATGTCCGGGTTGCTCACCACGATGTCGCCATGCAGGCGGATCGCCTGGCGCGCATCGCCCGGCGTATCGCCGTCGAAGGTGAAGGCCTTCACCCCCAGCGCGCCGGCGCGGTTCAATTCCAGCAACTCGGCCACCTGGTCCTGTGCCAGCGCCTTGGTCGGGAACAGGTACAGCGCCTTGGCGCCGGAAGTCATCGCCGCGCTCACCACCGGCAACGTGTAGCACAGCGACTTGCCCGAGGCGGTGGGCGTCACGATCGCCACATGCTCGCCGCGCTGGGTGGCCGCCCAGGCGTCGGCCTGGTGGCTGTAGAGCCGGTCGATGCCGCGCGCGCGCAAGGCGTCGGCCAGCGCGGCCGGCACGTCGTCCGGGATCGGCGCATAGCGGCCCTCGCGGCCGGGCAGGGTGAAGCTGCCGGTGATGCGGTCGTGGTAACGCCGTTCCAGGCGTTCGGTGAGCAGTGCGCCATCGCGGCTGGGCCGGCCATCGGTGGTGGCCAGCGCGCGTTCGGCGGTTTCGGTGCGGGGAGCGAGGGCAAACGGAGGCATACGGCGGCTCCCAAAGAGGGGCATGAGACAGGGGAGGTGTCTCAGGGTATGAGACCGAGGCCAAACCGGCGAGCCTGTGTCACTGAGCGGATTCAGCAAGCCGGGTATTCTGTTGCCCCCGCCGCGTCACCGTTGCCTGCACGGCGTGGGCTCCCCCATCTCGAAGAACCGCCGTGCCCGTTTCCCCCAGCATCACCGCCCCGCACTACAAGACCCGCTCCGCCCGCCGTGCCGATGTGATCGTGCATGCGGCCGGCCTGTTCCTGGCCATCGTCGGCGGTGCCTGGATGGTCTGGCGCGCCCACGCCAACCAGACCATGCTGCTGGCCACCTGCGTGTACGCGCTGGGGCTGCTGGTGATGTTCGGCTGCTCGGCGGCCTACAACTTCGCCCCGCCGCAGCGCCAGCCGATGCTGCGCAAGTTCGACCACGCCGGCATCTTCGTGATGATCGCCGGCTCCTACACGCCGTTCCTGCTGGTCGCCCTGGACGGCACCTGGCGCTGGGCGATGATCCTGGGCGTGTGGGGCGTGGCCTTGTTCGGCGTGTTTGCCAAGCTGTTCCTGCCCGGCATCGCCAAGGGCTTCTGGGTGGCGATCTACCTGCTGCTGGGCTGGGCCGGCATCGTGGTGATCAAGCCGTTCGTCGCCGGCCTGGACAGCACCGTGCTCTGGCTGATCGCCGCCGGCGGCGCGTTCTACACCGTGGGCGTCACCTTCTACGTACGCAAGTCGCTGGTCTACAACCGCGCCATCTGGCACGCCCACGTGCTGGGCGGCGCGCTCTTGCACTGGTGCGCCATCTGGTTGTGCCTGCGGCCGTTGGGTGGGGTGTAGCCAGGTCGGCCGCCTCGCCCGGCGCAGCCGACTTGCCTCACCCTGAGTGATACTTTAGTGTCACTCCATGCGCACAGAACTTGTCACCACGCTCAAGCGTCAGGCCACCGAACTCCTCGCTGATGTCGAGCGCGACAAGGAGCCGATCCTGATTACCCAGCATGGTCTGCCCAGCGCATATCTGGTCGATGTCACCAGCTATGAGCGCCTGCAGCAGCGGATGGCGATCCTCGAAGGTATCGCCCGTGGTGAAATGGCGGTAGCGGAAGGCCGCAGCCTGAGCCACGAGCAGGCCAAACAACGCCTGGCGCGATGGCTGAAATAGTCTGGTCGGAGCCGGCGGTGGCCGACCTGGACGCGATTGCCGACTACATTGCACTTGAGGACGCAGCCGCCGCAGCGGCACTGGTGAGACGGGTGGTTGCGCATGTCGAGCAATTGGCCGAGCACCCGGAGAGCGGGAGCCGCCCGCAGGAGCTCAAGCGCTCCCGCTACCGTCAAATCGTCGAACCACCGTGCCGCGTGTTCTACCGTGTGGATGGGCAGCGCGTCGTCGTGGTTCACGTGATGCGCTCGGAGCGGTTACTCCGGAGAAATCGTCTTTCGCGCTGACAGCGCCCCCCTACAACTTGGTCTTCAACACCGCCTCGAAGGCCGCGTCCGGCGCGATGCTGTCGGAGAGCACGATCACCGAATGCAGCGTGCCCCGGGCCTGCACGTTGTACTCGAAGCCCACCGGCGTGCCGCCGTGGCTGAACACCTCGATCTCGCTGTACTCGCCGAGCCGGCCTTCGTAACTTTCGCGATCGAAGCCGTGCTCCTTGGCAAAGTTGCCGGCGGCGGTACGTGCGCCTTCCCACACCGCGTCCTCGTAGGTCATCGGCTGCAGCAGGCTGATCAGGTGCGTCGCGCAGGCGGTGGTGCTGGTCACGCCATAGCCATCGACCTCGCCCATCAGCGGGATCTTGTGCCTGGTGCGCTTGGGCGTGGCGGTGACCGTGCAGCCAAGCTGCTGCAGGTTGGCAAGGGTGAAGTGCTCGGCTTCCGGGCGCGGCGCGCCGGGGGTGCCGGCGCCGGTACACGCGCACAACGCGCAGAGCAGGCCGAGTGGGAGGCAGCGGTGTAGGCGAAGGTTCGGCAAGGGGGCGTCCATGCAAGGGGGCAAGTGCGGCACCGCGGTCGGCGGTGCGCCGGATGCGGGCGCATCGGCGGCCGTGGAGTATCCGCCGCTGCCGGCTGGCGCGCCAGGCGCACTGTGGCCGGCGGCAGTGCGACGGCGCGGTGCACGTTTCCCTTGCCCGCAGCCGCGTGGCGTGCCGCGGCCGTACTCACCTCACCGCGTCGGCACCCGCATGCGGATGCCGTCCGTCGCAAAGGACGGGTCCAGCGGCGCCCGCCGCTGCACCCACATGTCGCCCATCATCCGGTCCAGCCCGCGGTCCAGGCCGGTGACCAGCCCCGCACCCGGGGTGAAGGTCAGCTCGCCGAAGTAGATCTGCCCGCGCTGGATGTACCAGTCCACCCGCACGTAATCGACATCGCCCGCCAGCCGCTTGCTCAGTTCCAGCGCCTGTTCCAGCAGCGCCGGCGGGCTGGGCGGCGTGCGCCCGTCGTCGCGGATGCGGTGGAAGGCCGTGTGCAGGTTGTTCACGAAGAAGGTCATCGCCAGCTTGGGCGTGTCGAAGCGCCCGTAGATCACCTGCAGCACGTACTGAAAACTGCCGTCGGCCTGGCGGAACATGTGGAACTTGTAGTCCACCGGCACCTGCTGCGCATCGCCGATGTACTCCTCCACCAGGATCCGCGGCGGAATATCGCGGTAATGGATCTCGCGCACCATGTCGGAGAAGTCGGTGCGCAGCCACTGGCCGCAGCGCTCGATGATGCGCCGTTTCTGCACCGCGTCCGGCTCCTCGCGCACCACCTCCACCATCGCCGCGCCGTGGTTGGCCTTGATCACGGTCTGCCGCCACTGCGGCAGGCGCAACAGCTCCTGCGGGTCGGTGCTGTCCAGCAGCAGCGGGATCAGGTGCGCCTCGCCGATCCTGGCCGCCACATACGGGCGCACCGCAAACTTGTCCGCCAGCCGCTGGTACAGCGGGTAATCGCCGTGCACGCACTTGCGGTAGAGGATCTTCTCGTTGAAGCACTTGGGCGCATACAGGTCCGGCAGCCGCCCGAAGGTGTGCAGGTAATACAGCCGGTCCTGGTGCCGCCAGGGCAGGGTACGCAGCAGGCCGCGCGCGCCTTTGCGCAGCAGGCGCCTGAGGCCCGGCATGTCCGAGGCCGGTGCGGGCAGCTGCGGTGCCGGGGCCGCGCAGCGCTCGTCGAACGAGGCCATCAACGGCGGCGGCATGGCCAACCATCCTTGCGCTGGCGCACCGCGCCCGCCCACCAACGGCGTGGTGAGCGCCAGCATGTTGTCGGTCATGTGGAAATCCTTGATCCGCTAATAAAGTGCGACACCAGTCACATTTTATTGTGACGTAGCGCACGATATACGGAAAAGGCGAGACCAGGGGAGCAATTTGTTTCAAACCGCCTGCCGGCCTGAATCAGGTCGCTTTCGCGCCCTGGCTGGTCGCCTCCAGCCAGCAAGCCGGCGCCGCAAGGGGCTGCCAGCGCCGGGCATGGCCCGGTCCGCTGCGCCGCCGGGCCGGGGCGTGGCACCCTCCGGCCACCGAGCCGGCCGCGGCATGACCCGGTCCGCCCTTTGCACGCACCGGCGGCAACCGGCACCGTAGCCCGCTCACCTCAACGGAGCCGTCTGCATGACCATCACCATCACCGCCTTCGAACGCTCGCCCGACGGCGGCAGGGGCCTGGTGCGCGATCTGCGCGTGCGCTGGGCGCTGGAAGAGGTGGGCCAGCCCTACCAGGTGCGGCGGCTGCCCTTCGCCGCGCTGAAGCAACCCGCGCATCTGGCCCTGCACCCGTTCGGCCAGATCCCCACCTTCGAACAGGGCGCGCTGGTGCTGTTCGAAACCGGCGCCATCGTCCTGCACATCGCCGAGCGTTATCCCGGCCTGCTGCCGGCCGACCCCAACGCCCGCGCCCGTGCCATCGCCTGGATGTTTGCCGCGCTCAACACGGTGGAGCCGCCCAGCCTGGAGCTGGCCACCGCCACGCTGCTGGAAGCCGACAAACCCTGGACCGCAGAGCGCATGCCGCTGCTGCAAAAGCGCATCCGCCGGCGCCTGCAGCACCTCACCGCGCACCTGGGCAGCAACGCCTGGCTCGATGGCGACTTCAGCGTCGGCGACCTGCTGATGGCGTCGGTGCTGCTGCGCATCGGGCACTTCGGCCTGCTGGACGCCTTCCCCGAACTGCTGGCCTATGTCGCCCGCGCCGAGCGCCGGCCGGCCTACCAACGCGCCTTTGCGGCGCAGTGGGCGATCAACGGGGCAGGTGCCTGAGCGAGGGGGCCAACGGCACGGAGCTCGCTGCCCGCTCCCCTCGGGGCAGTGTCGGCTTCCCATGCCCACAGGCACAGGCCGCAGTCGCATGGCGCGCCGACATCGCGCACCATGCCGCCGTCTTCAACGGAATGGAGTGACCCATGCGCACAACCCACGTCCTGGCCCTGGCCGCCCTGTGCAGTGCGCTCGCCGCCTGCACAGACACAGGCCGGCCAGCGCCTACCGACCAAGCGTCAGCGGCCACGCCTGCAGCGGCCACACCCACGGCAGGCCCCGGCGCAGCAGCGCCGTCGCCGGATCGAACAACCGCCCTCACCCAGGGCGTGAGCCAGCAGGCACGGCGCTACCTGTGCCCGCAGGGTCCGGGCGCTTGCAAGACCAGTGGGCCATTGGTGGCCGACTCCGAGGCAGAAGCACAGTGGCTGCTCACCCACGGCTACCCCACCGAGAGCGAGCGCGCACGCCTGGATACCTTGCACCTGGACCAGCTCAAGGCAGCGTCGCAGGCAGGCAACCAGGCCGCCACGGTGGTCTACGGCATCAAGACCGCAGTTGCCGGCCGCTTCTCCGCCGGCATCGGCATCCTGCGGCGGGCCGCACTGGCCGGCAACCTGTATGCCTACTACGGCCTGTCGGAGGTGTATGCCAGCGACACGCAGCACAAGAACCTGGTCGACAGCCTGGCCTACCTGCGCCTGGCGTCCCTGCTGGGTGATGGCAAAGCCGCGCGCGCCATCGCGGCGAAAGGACTCAGCGGCGTCGAAAACGCCGTTGCCGACGAGCGCGCCGCAGCGCTCTACAAGACGTTTTCCCACTACCAGCGCCCGGCGCCCAGACCGCTCGACTAAGCGTGCACTGCGCGGGCCGAATGCACGGCCGTGCAGGAGGCACCACCGGCGCGGCTGCAGCAGCCCGGCGCCTCACCGGGCACGGCCCGGCAGGCCGTCAACGCAGCACAGCGGCCTGCGCGGCCGCCGCACCGCCCAACGCCCGCCTCACCAGACCTGTGCACGCTCCTGATCGGAGCGCACCATCACATCGCCCGCCTTGCACGAGAACGCCTTGGCGTACTGCGGCATGTTGGACGGCCCGGCGTTGACGCGTACCACGCTGGGCGGATGCGGGTCGGCGTTGAGCGCCTTCACCTGTGCTTCTTCCCGGCGCGCACTGCGGTGCTTCCGCGCCCAGTTGATGAAGAAGCGCTGCTCGGGCGTATACCCATCGATGGCGACGTTGCGCTCGGGGTGCTGTTGCAGATCCAGCATCAACGCATCGTAGGCGGTGCCGACCCCGGTGAAGTCGGCGATGCTCTCGCCCAGCACCAGCTGCCCGTTGACGTGCAGGTTCGGGCGGTTCTTGAGCGGCACGTAGCTGCTCATCTGCTGCTTGATCCTGTCGGTGCGGGTGTCGAACGCGGCAACATCCGCGGGCAACCACCAATTGCGTGTGGCGCCGATGGCATCGAATTGCCTGCCCTCGTCATCGAAGGCATGGCTGATCTCGTGACCGATCATGGTGCCGATCCCGCCATAGTTGAGGCCATCGTCGGCAGTGGCACTGAACAACAGCGGCTGCAGGATCACCGCAGGAAAGAAGATGCTGTTCTGGCGCGGCGCGTAGAAGGCATTTACGGTCTGCGGCGCCACATCGTCCCAGCTCATCCGATCGGCCGGCTTGCCGATCCTGGCCATGTCGGCGCGGTGGTTGAAGGCGGCCGCACGTTCGATATTGCCGAGATAGGCGCCCTCTTCCAGCCGCAAGCCCGACCAATCCTGCCACCGGTCCGGATACCCGATCTTGGGAACGATGTTGGCGAGCTTGTCCAATGCCTTGGCCTTGGTCGGAGCGCTCAGCCAGTCGGCATGCGTGATGCGCAGCTTCATGGCGGCACGCACGTTTTCCACCAGCGCCAGCGCCTGCTGCTTGGAGGCAGGAGAGAAGTGGCGGGCCACATAGAGCTGGCCCATCGCCTCGGCGATCGTCGTGTTCAACGCATCGATCACCTGCTTCCAGCGTGGCGGCTGCACCTGCCGGCCCTCCAGCGTCTTGGCGTAAAACGCGAAATGGTTCTCCACGAACGGCTTGCTCAGGGCCGGTGCCGCATCGTCGATGGCGCGGAAGCGCAGGTAGGCTTTCCACTGCGCCACCGGCGCGCGCTGCAACTGCGCATCGAATGCCTTGAAGAACGCCAGCTGCGACAGCGCCAGGCCGCTTTCCCCTTCGACGCCTTGCGCGGCCATGAAGCGGTCCCAGGCAAAATGCGGCGTCAGCGCATTGGCCTGTGCCGTGGTGAGCCAGTGGTAGGTGTTGCTGGGCTCGCGCATCTGGGCCGGCGTCAGCAGCGCGGCGGCCAGGCGGCTTTCCAGTTGCAGCACCTGCGCTGCCTGCACCGATGCCTGTGCGGCCGGTGTTCCCGCCAGCACGAACGACCGCGCGATATACGCCAGGTAGGCTTTGCGAATGCCGGCATATTGCGCATCGGCATAGTAATCCTTGGAGGGGAGCGTCATGCCTTCGACGTTGGCATAGGCCACCATCGTCGAAACGTCCTTTTCATCCGGATGCGCAACAAACTGAAACAGCACCGTGGCGCCTTGGGCATGACGTTGGGTAATGAAGCCGGCAATGGCGCGCGCATCCTTCAGCGCATCGATCTCGGCGAGCCGTTGCCGGATCGGCGCCGCGCCCAGGCGCTCGATGCCCGCCTCGTCCATGCCCGAGGCGTAGAACGTCCTGACCAGCTGCTCGATCGAACCGGCTGTCGGCTGCGACTGCAGCAACGCCTCTGCAATGGCGTGCTGATCCCGATAGGCGCGGTTGTAGAAATCAAACGAGGTACCAATGCCAACCTCGTCGTCAGGGATGCCTCTGGCAAGCGCCTTGCCGTTGGCAAAGGCATTCAGATCCTGGCAGGGGTCGGCAGCGGGATCCAGTTCGTTGATATCCAACGCCGGTGCAGCGGCAGTGGCCATCGGAACCGGCGCTGCAGGTTTGGCGTTGATTGCCTGCTCGCTGGCCTGCTTGCAACCGCTCAATGCCATGAAGGCCGCAAGCGCGAGAAGGTTCCTGCTCAACATGGTCGTGGCAGCCGTACATGGGGGAGTGCAGCGAGCTTAGTCGAGCGCTTGGCGCAGTCTGCGCGCAGACGAACAAAGTTGAGCATTCCCCCAACGCGATCAGCGGCCAGTATGCGCAAAAACGAAGTGGTGCCGTCACGACGACCGCATCACGGCCCGCGTCGAGGGCGCGATGCCACCATGCGCTGCAGACTGTTCGCACATGCCGCTGCAATGCCATCCATGCATCCACGGCCACCAACCCACCACGCGGCAAAACGCCCGCCTCACCAGACCTGTGCACGCTCCTGATCGGAGCGCACCATCGCATCGCCGGCCTTGCACGAGAACGCCTTGGCGTACTGCGGCATGTTGGACGGCCCGGCGTTGACGCGTACCACGCTGGGCGGGTGCGGGTCGGCGTTGAGCGCCTTCACCTGCACTTCTTCCCGGCGCGCATTGCGATACAGCCGGGCCCAGTTGATGAAGAAGCGTTGCTCGGGCGTGTAGCCGTCCACGGCGACATTGCGCTCGGGGTGTTGTTGCAGATCCAGCATCAGCGCGTCGTAGGCGATGGTGACCCCGGTGAAGTCGGCGATGCTTTCGCCCAGCACCAGCTGCCCGTTGACGTGCAGGTCCGGCCTGCTCTTGAGCGGCACGTAGCGGCCCACCAGCTGCTTGATCTTGCCGGTGCGCGCCTCGAAGGCCACCCGGTCCGCCGGCAGCCACCAGTTCCGGTTGGCACCGATGGCATCGAACTGGCTGCCCTCGTCATCGAAGCCGTGGCTGATCTCGTGGCCGATGAACCCGCCGATTCCGCCATAGTTGAGGCCATCGTCGGCCGTTGCCGCAAACAGCGGCGGCTGCAGGATCACCGCGGGAAAGTAGATGCTGTTTTCGCGTGGTGCGTAGAAGGCATTCACGGTCTGCGGCGCCACATCGCCCCAGCTCTTGCGGTCCACCGGCTTGCCGACCTTGGCCATCTCGGCGCGGTGATTGAACGCCGCCGCCCGTTCGATGTTCTGCAGGTAGGTGCCGGTGTCCAGCTGCAGGCCCGACCACGCCCGCCAGGTGTCCGGATACCCGATCTTCGGCATCATGTTGGCCAGCTTGTCCAATGCCTTGGCCTTGGTCGCAGGGCTCATCCAGTCGGCGTGCGTGATGCGCAGCTTCATGGCGGCGCGCACATTCTCCACCAGCGCCAGCACCTGCTGCTTGGAGGCCGGGGGAAATTTCTGGGCGACATACAGCTGGCCCATTGCCTCGGCGATCGTCTGGTTCAATGTGGTGATCACCTGTTTCCAGCGCGGCTGCTGCACCTGCCGGCCCTCCAGCGTTGTGGAGTGGAACGCGAAGTGGTTCTGCGCGAATGGCTTGCTCAGTGCCGGCGCCGCATCGTCGATGGTGCGGAAGCGCAGGTAGGCCTTCCATTGCGCCACCGGCGCGCGCTGCAACTGCGCATCGAATGCCTTGAAGAACGCCAGCTGCGACAGCGCCAGGCCGCTTTCCCCGGTGACACCTTGCGCGGCCATGAAGCGGTCCCAGGCGAAGTGCGGCGTCAGCGCATTGGCCTGCGCGGTGGTGAGCCAGTGGTACATGTTCTTCGGCTCGCGCTGCTCGGCCGGTGTGAGCAGTGCGGCGGCCAGGCGGCTTTCCAGCTGCAGCACCTGCCCGGCCTGCACGGCCGCTTGCTCGGCCGGCACGCCGGCCAGGACGAACGTGCGCTGGATGTACGCAAGGTAGGCCTTGCGGATGGGAGCGTACTGCGCGTCCACATAATAATTTTTTGCGGGCAGCGTCATGCCTTCGACCAGGGCATAGCCCACCATCTTCGACACGCTCTGCGCGTCGGGCTGGGCAACGAACTGGAACAGCACGTTGGCGCCCTCGGCGTGGCGCTGGGTGATGAAGCCGGCAATGTCGCCCGCATCTTTCAAGGCATCGATCGCCGCCAGCCGCGGCTGGATGGGCGCCGCGCCCAGGCGCTCGATGCCCGCCTCGTCCATGCCCGAGGCGTAGAACGTCCTGACCAGCTGCTCCACCGAGCCGCTGGCCGGCTGCGCTTTCAGCAAGGCCTCTGCAATGGCGTGCTGATCCCGATAGCTGGCGTTGTAGACGTCATACGAGGTGCCGATGCCCACCTCGTCGTCGGGGATGCCCCTGGCCAGCGCCTTGCCGTTGGCGAAGGCATTGAGATCCTGGCAGGCGTCGGCACCTGGATCCAGTTCGTTGATATCCAGCGCCGGTGCCGCCGCGGTGGCTGCCGCCGCAGGTGTGGGTGCGGTGGGCGCGGTCGCTTGCTCGCTGGCCTGCTTACAACCGCTCAATGCCATGAAGGTGGCAAGCGCGAGAACGTGTCTGCTCAACATGGGCGTGGCAGCCGTGCATGGGGAAGGTGCCGCGAGCTTAGGCGAGCCTTGCGCGCAGGCTGCGCGCGGGCGAACAAAGTTGAGCATTCCCGCGCCCGCAGCGGCACATGCGTGCAGGAAAGCGAAGCGCCGGCGGCGCCCCGGCACCGGCACCACCGCAGCGCAGGTGGCGCTAACGGTTGAGCTGCGGAATCTTTGCAAACGCCTCGGCAATGAAATCCATGAACACCAGCGCGCGCTTGGGCACCAACCGGTTGGCGGCGTAGACAATCTGCATCGGCGCCGGCGGCGGCGCAAAGGCATCCAGCACGGTCTGCAATTCGCCCGAGGCCAGGCCTTCTTCGTACAGCCACGCCGGGCCCAGGCCGATGCCGAGCCCGGCGCTGACCGCCGCCCGCGCGGCCTCGGGCGAGTTGACCCGGAACCGGCCGGACACCGGCACGTCGGTATCGCGGAAACGCCAGCTCGCCCCGGTGCTGAGCAGCGTGTACAGCACGCAGTCGTGGTGGCGCAGGTCCTCGGGCACGGCTGGCACCCCGCGCCTGTCCAGGTAGGCGCGGCTGGCCACCGTCACCCGCGTGAACGCGCCGATGCGGCGTGCGCGCAGCGCGCTGCTGTCCAGGTGGCCGATGCGGATGGCCAGCTCCGCGCCTTCGTCGAGCAGGTTCACGTAGCGGTCGTTGATCTGCAGGTCCAGCTCCAGTGCCGGAAACCGCTGCAAGAACGCCGGCACCAGCGGCAGCACGAAGGTATGCGACAACGCCGTGGGGCAGGCCACCCGCAGCAGCCCGGACGGTTGCACGTCGTCGCGCAGCGCCATTTCAGACTCGCCCACCGCATCCAGGATGCGGCGCACCTCCGCGTAATAGCGCTCGCCCTCCGGGGTGAGCACCAGCTTGCGGGTGGAGCGGTTGAGCAGCCGGGTCTGCAGGTGCTGCTCCAGCGCCGCCACATGCCGGCTGACGTTGGGCTGGCCCAGCCCCAGGTCGCGCCCGGCGGCGGAAAAGCTGCCCGTCTCCACCGCGCGGGCAAAGCAGGTCATCAGCAGAAACCGGTCCATGCGTCCTCGATTCATGCGCACAGCGCATGAAGGTTATGTTCCCGCAGGATCTTATAGCAGCAGGCGCATGGGGCGAAGATGCCGCATCGAAGGCCGCCATACGGCGGCCGGGCACCGCACCATCAGGAGCACACCATGTCACGTCTTGCAGGCAAACGTACCCTCATCACCGGCGGCACCACCGGCATTGGCCTGGAAACCGCCAAGCAGTTCCTCGCCGAAGGCGCCCGCGTCATCGTCACCGGCGTCAACCCCGACTCCATCGCCAAGGCCCAGGCCATCCTGGGGCCCGACGTGCCGGTGCTGCGCGCCGACTCGGCCAGCGTTGCCGCCCAGCAGGAGCTGGCGCAGGCGGTGCAGGCCCATTACGGCCAGCTGGATGTCGTCTTCCTCAATGCCGGCGTCTCGGTCTGGGTGCCGATCGAAGAGTGGACCGAGCAGGCCTTCGACGCCTCCTTCGCCATCAACGTCAAGGGCCCGTACTTCCTGCTGCAGGCGCTGCTGCCGGTGCTGGCCAACCCCGCCTCGGTGGTGCTCAACACTTCCGTCAACGTGCATGCCGGCATGGCCCGCTCGTCGGTGTATGCCGCCACCAAGGCCGCCTTCCTCAGCATGACCAAGACCCTGTCCAGCGAGCTGCTGGGCCGCGGCATCCGCGTCAATGCCGTCAGCCCCGGCCCGGTGGAAACCCCGCTGTACGACAAGCTCGGCGTGCCCGACGCCTACCGTGCAAAGCTCAACGAGGAAATCGCCGCCAGCATCCCGATGGGCCGCTTCGGCACCCCGGAAGAGGTGGCCAAGGCCGTGCTGTACCTGGCCTCGGACGAATCCAGCTGGACGGTGGGTTCGGAAATCGTGGTCGACGGCGGGCGCCTGCTCAACGGCTGAGCCTGGCGGCCCCCCGCCAGGCGCCGGCAGGCGGCGCGCCTCGCCGCCCTGCCGGCACCCACCTGCGCCTGCGTATCGCCATGCACCGGTTGCATGGCGATGCGCAGGCGTTTTCTGCCATGCAGGCAAGGCCGGCCCACGGCTGCCCTGGCACCCCCCTTTCGCAACGCGAGCCATTGCCCATGCCCAACACCCTCACCCTGATCAGCCACCCGCTGTGCCCGTTCGTGCAACGCGCCGCCATCGTGCTGCTGGAACACGCCGTCGCCTTCGAGCGCGTGGACATCGACCTGCACGCCAAGCCGGACTGGTTCCTGGCCCTGTCGCCCACCGGCAAGGTGCCGCTGCTGCGCATCGGCCAGCCGGACGGCAGCGTGGCCACCCTGTTCGAGAGCGTGGTGATCTGCGACTACCTCGACGAGACCAGCGGCAGCACCAGCCTGTACCCGCGCGACCCGCTGCAACGTGCACAGCAACGCGCCTGGATCGAGTTTGCCGCGCCCACCTTTGCCGACGCCTGGCAGTTCCTCAATGCCAGCGACCAGGCCAGCGCCGACACCGCCAGCGCCGCCTTCCGCGGCAAGCTGCAAAAGCTCGAGCAGGCGCTGGGCCAGGGCCCGTATTTCGCCGGCCCCACGTTCGGCATGGTCGATGTGGTGTTCGCCCCGCTGCTGCGCTACTTCGGCCTGCTGCCCGCCGATGTCTGTGCACCCATCTTTGAAGGGCTGCCGCGCGTCGGCGCATGGCGCGCCGCCCTGGCCGCGCGGCCCAGCGTCATCGGCGCGGTGGCGCAGGACTACGCCAGCCGCTTCCAGCAGCATCTGTACAGGCAGCGCGCCCTGCTGGCAGAGGCGGTGCGTGTGCCGGCGTAAGCAGCCAAGGCCAACTTGCAGGGTGGCCGCACCGTCTGCCCTCGCTGTATAGCGTGTGGTGCGGTGGAGCGGGCGCGTGCGGCAGGCACAGGGGCACGCGCGTTAGCAGGTGTGCATCCGCCATGCCCCTCGACGTTGCGGCGCCATGCGGCTGAGCCAATACTGCGCAGGTCTTCTTTCCGCCGAGCGCTCTGCGCGCCTTATTCTTCAACGCCGAGCTGACCTTTCGTCATGAGGCGATGAATGGAGGAGCGACGGTCACAGTGACCTTTGGCGAAGATGCGCAACAGGGCGGCATGGTGTTTCGATTTCAAGCAGCACGTGATTAGGCAGCACCCTAAGATCTCCTCATCGCCCGCAGTGGGTGATCAATGACGCTGATGCATGAGCTGCCTCCACGCTCTCACCGAGAGGTTGGCAAGGTGATACACCATATTCGAGCGGTGTGTTGGCGTCCGCGCAAACACCATGAAGACAGCAAGCCAACCACCACCTGCCAAGCACAAGGACATTCGATGAAGCCCTGGGCCGTCATCCTGATCGCTACCGCACTGCTTTGCAGCAGCCCCGCAATCGCGGCCGGCAGGCTGCACGTACAGCTGGAACAGCCTCCACACAGCCCGCAGCTACCCGAGCAGGCGACGCGTTTGCAGATCGTCGCCCAGAATGATGGCGACCAGGCGGTAGAGCTGCTCGATCAATCCTTTCCACGGTTAAACAGGCACGGGTCGATGATGAACAACGTGCTGAGCGTGCGCGATACCAGCGGCAGCGAGGCTCCATACGATGGCGTCTACGTCAATCTGGAGGGCGCGCCGGAGGACACTTACGTCACCATTGCGCCGGGTCAGCGGCGAGTCGTCATAGTGGATCTGCAACGCAACTACAGGCTCACGCCTGGGCAAACCTACACCGTGAGCCTGCGTAGCCCGGTGCTACATCTGGCCCGGCCCAGGGCAGCCTTTGCCGATGGCTCGCAAGACGCACTACGTGCAGCATGGCAGCAAGCCACGGCCAATAGCGTGGATGTAGAAGCAGGGCATCCGGGTCTCACCGGCGTACGCAGCGTCCCCGCACGGCCGTAGTCCACCGCAGCGCGACCGGTTTACACCTTGGCGCCAAACACCCGTCCACCCACCGCGCGCGCTGTGGCGTAGTGCGACTCCGGAAACTGTGCATCAGGCAGCAACAGCAGTTCGGTGGTATGTACCGGCGCCCCGCAGAAATCGAAGATGCCGTGGGCGATCTGGGTCTTCATCGCACCGAAATAGCCATGGCGTGCATAGGTGCGCTCGTCTGCGCCGCCGATGGCCAGCAGATGCACGTCCAGATGCTGCAGCTTCTTTATGATCTTTCCGTCAGCGCTTTCGTCGAACGCCCAGCCCAGCGTAAACACCCGGTCGATCCAGCCCTTGAGCAGCGCCGGAAACGACCACCAATAGATCGGAAACACCAGCACTAATGCATCCGCACGGTCCAGCCGCGCATGCTCGGCCGCCACATCCGGCGGCGGCGCAGTCTGCTGCTGGAACAACGCAACGTCCGCCTGGGTGAAGCGCGGGTCGAAGCCCTCCTGCGTCAGGTCGGCGACCTCAACCGTATGCGATGAATCCGACGCCACGATGGCATCGCGTAACTGTGCGGCCACTGCGTGCGTGTGCGAGCGTGGCTCGGGGTGTGCAACAACAACCAAGGCATGCATGGGGCGGTACCTCCAAAGCGAGGGAATAAAGGCCAAGGCGTTCCGGCAACGCGCAGCCTTGGCGTGGTGCGGTTTCTGTGAGTTCGATGCGCGCATCGGCGGCCTGAGCGGCATATCAGCAGGATTACTGCCGCAGCTGGCGCCACGCCTGCTGGTAACTGCGGCTGCAGCATGCAGCGCAAGGCACGCGACCCACGCGCCACCCGCTCAGTCGATCTCCAGCGCTGCGATCTTGCCGTCGACCAAGCGGAACACATGCACCAGCTCTAGCGGGCTCTGCGGGAATGCCCCTGAGACTTCGGCGGTGACATGCAGCGCATCGCCGTGGGTGCGAGCCTCACCCGGCACCGCACGGTACGGCGTGGTGGCCTGCGCATGCGCCAACCATGCCGCAATCGCGGCCGCGCCCTGATGCTGATGACCGGCATCGCGCACCACCGCATCAATAGCCAGGTATGGCAGCAGCACCGCCGCATCGCCCTGATTGCTGGCAGTAAAGAAGCAGGCAACCGCATCCGGCAGGGCAGGGGTCATGGCGTGGTCTCCACTGCAAACGTGTATGTCATCATCGGGAGCGGCATCACCGCCCGCAAGAACGCACGCAAAGGTAAGTCACGCACCCATGGGAAAGCCGCACACCCCGGACACCGCCGCCTGCGATGTCGAAGCCCTGCTCAATCTCATCCAGGGCCGCTGGAAATTAGTGCTGCTGTTTCATCTGTTCGACGGGCAGGTGCAGCGCTACTCCGACCTGGAACGCTTGGTCCCCGGCATCTCGCAAAAGATGCTGGCCCAGCAACTACGCCAGCTTGAACGCGACGGCCTGGTACTCCGCACCGTCTACCCACAGGTACCGCCGCAGGTGGATTACCGGCTGACGGCTTGGGGGCAGGCGCTGTGCCCTGCGTTGGATGCTTTGCTCGCGTGGGGCGAGGCGCGGCTACCGGCGCCCGAGCTGTCGCCGTAGTGATCGCTTGGTACAGTGCTTTGGCACGAGGGGACTAGACCATTGGAGCGCTGGGTCGTGGAGCGTAGTTTCGGTTGGGTCAATCGGTTCCGATCCCTGGCCAGTCATTACGAACGCCTGCCGGAACCCTGGCAGGTCTCCATTTCGTCGTTCTACCCACCCTCATTGGTTGGAAATTCCACGTCCCTACTAAAAAATTCTTAATACGTTCTAGGCCGAGTCACTTCGCCGCGTGGCACCGGAACCTGGGATCAGGTTGACCTCTAACCTGACCCCCTTTTCTTTTCACCACTTAAGGTCAAATTTCGCCATGCTCCAGGGGCATTCCGCGGTTCTCCGGACTTTCTTCGACCTCCCCAAGGATTACACTGACGATCCTGAGAGAGCAGAGTTCCTCGCTGATTTCACGGGCCTCGGCAAGATTAACTGGCCAGTGCTTCTTGAGTCTGATCGCGTGCTTATCGTATCTGAAGCAGGCATGGGAAAGACCTATGAATGCCAGCGCATGCAAGAACAGCTCTGGGACGAAGGTCGTCCTGCTTTCTTCGCCGAACTAGCGGCCCTAGGCGATACGTTAATTGAGGAAGGCTTCGATCCGGACCAGCTAGCACGTTTCGATGCCTGGAAATCTGCGCATACCGAGCGCGCCATTTTCTTTCTTGACTCGATCGACGAGGCGAAGCTCTCGCCGAGGCTATTCGAGCGCGCCGTGCGCTCCATTGCGCGCTCTTTGCATGGCCAGCTCGACCGCGCAACGATTGTCATCACTACGCGCCCGATCGCGATCGACCGGCAGATCATCGCAAGGTATCTCCCAGTGTCTTCACCCGAAACCTTAGAGGACGCTGAGACCGAATTTGCGAATGTTGCAATGCACGTCGAGACGCGAAAACGTGAAGAGCCTAAGCGGGCGCAATGGCGCGAGGTCGCTCTGTCGCCTCTTCGGAGAGAGCAGATGCGCACGCTGGCGCACGAGGCCACAGTCCATGATGTAGATGCACTCTTTAAGGCGATTGAAGCCCGCAACGCATACGACTTCGCGCGAAGGCCTCTCGACTTCTTGAACTTATGCGGAGATTGGAAGGAGCATGGCGCCATCCAGCGCCACCGCGACCAGATCAGTTCAGCAATCGACATCAGGCTCAGGAAGAATCCCAAGCGCGAAGAACGCAAAGATCTGAGCGGCGCGCGCGCGCGCGAGGCCTCTGCACGCCTCGCGTTCGCTCTCTTGATGCGCCGCCGGTTCGCACTTTGGTTTGGGGATGATGCCGACCGCGCGTCTGGTGATGGATCTGTCGATCCGTCAAAGGTACTCGGCGACTTCACCGGGGAAGAGATCGACACCCTGTTGCAGCGAGCGCTGTTCGGCTTTGCCAACTACGGCCGCGTGCGCTTTTATCACCGATCCGTGATTGAGTTTCTCGCCGCGGAGCACATTCAAGGCTTTGTCACCCGCGGCATGTCGCATCGTGCACTTGGACGGCTGCTGTTTGCCACGCTCCCGGATGGCCAAAGTCTCGTGCGCCCGGCGATGCGCTCGGTCGTAGCATGGCTTGCCGCAGGAAATGAGTATGTGCGCCAGGAGGTGTTGAAGCATGAGCCTGCGCTCCTCCTACACTTTGGCGATCCGGAGTCGCTCGACCTTCCGCTGCGACAGGCTGCGCTGGCCGCCTATGTGGCTCAGCAAGGCAAGGGAACTTGGCGCGGCCAAGCTGTATCGCAAGTACAGGTCGAGCGCTTCGCCTCAAGGGAACTGACCGCGGATGTCGCCCATCTCTGGTCGACCGGCATCGAGAATCCCGAGGTCAAGGACGCGCTCCTTGGCTTGATCGGCGCCGGGATCATGGTGGATAACGCCGACATCGCCTATGCAGTAGCGATCGATCCGGAGGAACAGCTCCCTACGCGCTTCAGTGCACTGGCGGCCTTGGCACGCCTATCGGACCCGCGCCTCCCGTTGCTTTTGGACGAGATGTCCAAGTCCAAAAATAACTGGCCATGGTCGCTTCGTCAGCGCGCAATCCTGGAGCTCTTCCCAGGCACGATGACCGTTGAACAGCTGGTTGGCATTTTGAAGACGGAGCCTGCTGAAGAGGAGTCCGTCTATGGCCAATACACACATTTGGCCAATGTCGCTGAGCAACCAGACCTTCCTCAGCATCAAGTCGAACTTCTCGATCGAGAACTATCGGCGCTTGTTGAGGGCGGCATCCACTGGCATAACGAGCATTACAAGCTTTGCACCAATCGGCAGAACCTGGTCCCGGTTCTCTTCGCCAGTAGCGTTCGGCGCCTTCGGGAAGGCCGCACCAACTCCGCGCTCACCCGCGACATTGCTATGTCGCTCCTCCTAGCCCGCGGGGATTATGACGCTGACGGGGATGCCAAGGCGCTTCACGCGGCCCTCAGTGATGCATCACCCGAGGTTCGCGCGGAGGTCTACTGGGCACAAGACGACATTGCTCAGAAGTACCATCTCAATGGCGACCGCCATGCTCGGGCGCGCTTGATCCGCGTCCATAGCGACGGCGGCTTCCGCGTCGATCCGATCAAGGATGAACAGTGGGTGGTGTCTGCGATCTCCGACCCCGCGCGCAGCCAAGCGGAACGTGCACTCGCGTTGGAGACTGCGAAGTCATTTACGCATAAGAAGACAAATCGGGAGGCGTGGGCGCGCAAGCTGCAAGCCGCTGCCCAGGGAAATGCGGACCTCGAAGCTGAGGCGGACTTCTTCGCCCAGCTCATCTCGGAGCCGCAAGAGCAGCCTGCCTGGATGAGACAGGATGCCGAACGCCAAGAAACCAATCGTCGCAAGCATGCCCGTGGACTGTCTAACTGGCGCCTGCGCTTTCGCGAGATCACGGAGCACCCGAATGACGTATTCGCTGCCGCACGGGTGGAAGGAACGATCTGGGATGTATGGCGCGCAATGGATACCGACCGAGGTGAGCATGAGCATGCGGGCTGGAACAGAGGCTTTCTCGAGCGGATGTTTGGAAAGCAGATCGCCGATCGTTTTCAAGCAGCGTTCTCGGCTGACTGGCGGACGAGGTCGCCAACGGTTCGCTCTGAGAGAGCGAAGGATGAGAAGGGCACCTATCTTGTCGTCTGGCGCATGGGGCTCGCTGGCGTATACGCCGAAGCGGAAGACCCGCATTGGGCCGACAGGCTCTCCGCTGACGAGGCGAAGCTTGCGTGCCGGTATGCGCTACTGGATCTCAATCGCCTGCCGCGTTGGGTTGAGCAGTTAGCGGTGCGACACCCGCGGGCAGTTGAAGAAATTATTGGAGCCGAGCTGGAAGACACGTTGCGCGACGGAGACGACTTGCACGGAATGCTCCTGAGGTATGTTCAGCGCAGTGCCCCGGCAGTGGCAACGCTGCTTCTACCGCGCGTTCAGACCTGGGTTCGCACTGTTCTGGCCGAAGGTCCAATTTCTGGGCCTGACCAGAAGACGATGGAGCATGCAACCTCATACCTGTTCGAGTTGGGCACGGCTGCCGATGTAATGATTCTCGAAGTCGCTGCGCTTGCGGCGATCGAAAAAGGCGCGACCGAGCCTACGCTTGATCTCTGGCTTCCCATTCTTGCGCGCATCAATCTCACGGGGCTAGCGGACGCGTTGGAGCGTCTAGGTGAGTCGGTGACGCCCGCCAAGAGATCAGACATGGTTCGGTGGATCGGCGCGCTCTTCGGCCATCACGCCACGATCGATATCGCTACCCTAAGCGAGCAGCCGGAACTACTCCTGCGATTTGTTCGTCTGGCCAATCGCCATGTACGTAGCGAGGACGACGACACCCGGCGAGGCGTGCGTGAGAGTGGCGTTCGTGATAACGCTGAGTATGCGAGAAGCTCGCTTTCGAACGCTTTTCTCGATGCACCAGGCCCGGAAGCTTGGAAATTGAAGCTCAGCTTGGCAGATGACCCCGATGTGGCGCGCTATCGTGACCGACTGATTGCGATTGGAAGAGAGAAGCTCGCTCAGGAGCTGGACGCTGAGGCGATGACTGAGAGAGACGTGATCGCGTTTGAGGAAAATTTCGAAGTCGCCCCGCGAAGCCGGTGGCAGATGGCGCAGCTACTTGCGTCGAGGCTTGATGATGTAGACGACCTGCTTCGGCAGGATGAATCACCCCGCGAACTCTGGGAGAAGATCACAGAGGAAAAGCTGCTACGGCGCGAACTCGCATCGCAGTTTCGACAACGTTCGTTGAACTCCTACACCACTACCCAAGAGTCAGTGACGGCCGAAGAGAAAGAGACGGACATTCGCCTGATCTCTACTGCACCGGGAGGTCAACAGGCGTCGGTTGAACTGAAGATTGGCGAGAATGGCTACACCTACAAGAATCTGAGCGACGCACTGAGGATGCAGTTGGTTGGGCAGTACATGGCGCCGGAGTATCGGCGCGTGGGAGTCCTCTGGATCTCATGGCGTGGCCAGAAGACTTGGGAGGATCCAGAAACTGGCGAGGCAATGACTTTCGGCGAAGTGATTCGCCGCCTTAACAAGGAGGCTGAAGCGTTGTTAGCTGGTCTTGGGGCAGACGCGTTCTTGACAGTTCGTGGCCTCTACCTCGGCGGCGTGAAGCTCGGTGTCAAGCCTAAAAAAGCTCGCAAGGCCGCGAGAAGAAAGCCCAGCTGATACCGGGCTCCCATTTCTCTTCGCTAATTAGGGGTTATTCTTGACGCACTGGAATAACGGGGCAGGCTTACTTATTCAATTCGACGACTCTGCCATCCACCCGCAGCATCCGATACCTGCTAATACCCAATCGCTAGCAGGGGAAGGGCGTGGCGTCGTGCGCCATCGAGTTGTACGGCTGCCGCGCTCGGGCGATTTACTTGTTCGTTGCTTTACCGGCGGCTAAAGCGTACGCCTTATGCATGCGCCCGCTGCACGCGCGCGTTTGTGCACAGCGCTGATGCTACCAGTACGATGCAGCGCTATGGAGGTGATGCGGTCCATGACATTCTGCTTGTACGCACTGTTCATAGCCTGGGCGTAGTGCACGCGGGTAAATTAGGTCGTTTGCTGATCGCTGCACGCTTGGCGGCTCACATGGCGCCTTGCATGCATCGAAGGAAACGCACTACCCGGGGTTGCTCAAGTCACCCAGTACATCATTCACCTGCTCGGCCAAGTGCTGCAGGCAGTACGCCCATTGCTGCAGTGGAATCGCTGGTGCACTGAGCGAGCCTTCGTCGCGCGAACGCGGTGTGGCCAAGGTAGCGAGCAGGCGCAATTGGTCGCGTACGCGGAGCAGGTGGTATTGCGTGCCTTCGGACATCCAGTAGCCGGGTTCGTTGTGCATGCCGCTCTCCTTGCCGTGAGGCAGCTCCCGCTGCACAACGCAGCGGGATGCCGGGAGGCTAGAAACCGTACAGAGACGGCGGGCGTATTCCCCTTGCGGGTGTTGTATTGGCCGCCCTCCCGGCGTAGGAACGCCGAGCCACACCTGATCTTTCGACCAGGCATAAAAAATCCACCGGCTTTCGAAGGTGGCGACCGCTCTGTAAGGAGTTTCTAGGCTCCGACTGGAAGTGTGCGTATGGCGATGCATCGGGTCAAGTTGAAGCGATAGCCGGTGTGCGGCAGCGCGACTCTGCATAAACGTTTTTCGAGTGAACGTGCGGTGGCAATGGCCCGCTGCTGCCAGTTGACACATCACCACACACGTAGCAATCTCGGCTGCAAGGAGCCTAGAAACTCCTCACGTAGCGGTACCCACCTCCGTCAAACCGGTGGGTTTTTTGTGCCTGCATTCTCGCAGGTGCAACCGACGCAATGCCTGCGTCGGGAGGGCGGCTAATACAACACTCCTTCGGGAGGAATACGCCCGCCGGCTACGTGCGGTTTCTAGCCTCCCGACATCCCGTCGCGTCGCGCGACGGGGCCTGTTTGTCAAGGAGGGCTTTGCCATGCGTCGATCCCCATCCCGCCCCACGCCTGCGCGCAAGCGCGCCACGGTGCCGCCGCCTACCGAAGTTGTCTGGCGCTCGCTGGATCCTTCGATCCCGCCGCGGCGCTACCTCGAGCGCACGCCCATCCCCGAACCCCGCGCCGAACCCCGCACACCACGGCAGCCCGGCCGCCCGCGTGCGCCGCAGCAGTGCACCGTTGGCTATGGGTACTATCCCGACAGTCACCAGCGTGTTCCCACCCTGCGCCTGCGCGGCCGCTGGCTGGAACAATTGGGCTTTGCCATCGGCAGCAAGCTGCACATCCGCCAGCGCGATGGCGAGCTGGTCATCAGCCTTGTAGACCCACATTGATCACGCCGCAGCGCATGCGCGCACCGCATGCGCCCGGCCCGTTGCTGGAGATGTCGCATGATGAGTGAGGGCATGACCGGCGCGTCGCGTGCAGACCGCCACGGTGTCATCGGCCAGGTGGTCGCGGCACGCGCGCACGCCGCAAGCGCGGTGCCGGTTGAGCGCTACGGCAGCCGCCCGTGGCGCCACCGCAGCGCCTACGCTGTGCGCGAGTTGCCGGCCCGCGCGCCCGCGGCGGGTCTCTACGCGCTTGGCCGCGTCGCCACGCGCTGGCAGGTGCGCGAGGAGCACGCGCCGGCCAGGGAACGCTTCGACCAGGCCGTGGTGCAGCTGCAGGCAGAGCTGCTCACCTACATGCGGCGGCGCCTGCGCGACCCGCACACCGCCGCCGACCTCGCCCAGGAAACGCTGCTGCGCCTGCTGGCCTACCGCAACACGCCAGACATCCACAGCTACAAGCTGCTGCTGTACCGCATTGCCCACAACGTGGTGCTGGAGCACTGGCGCACGCGCCACCGCAGGCACGCCGCCCGCCATGTGCCGCTGGAGGACAGCGAACCGCTCGCCGCCGCTGGCACGGCGGTGGACCAGCTGGTGGACGCCCGCCGCACCCTGCAGCACCTGCACACCCACACGCTGCCCGCGCTGCCGCCCAAATGCCGCCAGGCCTTCATGCTCAACCGCTTCGACGGCCTCACCTACCCGGAAGTCGCCGCCGTCATGGGCATCTCGGTCAAAATGGTGGAAAAACACATCAGCCGCGCCCTGGCCGCCTGCCGCGCGGCGGTGGGTGAGTGAGGTCAGTGCATCGCACTGCGTAGGTTCGCGGTGCATCACGAGCAGCCGGGCGCTGGCCCGGTTCATCGCGCTTAGCTATTCGGCTACGTTAGCGGCACGCGGCTCCACCGGTCACTAATAGGGTGGTGCTCATTCGGTCAGGGTGCGCCACGTCATCCTGTTAAGACTCCGTTCGCTGCTCTTCGCTCCCGTCTCCTTGGGTTCTCTTTGAGCGCCAACGACTGTGACGCGCAACGGGGACCCAGCGCGAGAATTCCCCTAGTGTTACATCAGGCAACGACGGCAAACGCGAGTCACTCGGCTCGCCGCCGATTGCAGACAAACGCGCATCACCCCACAACACAGCGCCCCCAACGCGAGGTTCTTCATGATCGATGTCATCAAGCGGAAAATCTTCTCAAGACGTTCGGTCATGGGGTCCGTGTTTTCCACCGTCATGCTCTTGGCTGGAACGACAACCGCGGCACTGGCAAGCGAGCCGGTCGGCTTCGGTGCGGGTACCACCGGAGGCGCGGGGGGCGAGGTGGTCGATGTCTCCACACCGGCAGAGCTCAAGAATGCCTTGTGCCAGCGTTACCAGGGCTATACCTGCATAGACGACACGCCTCGCATCATCCGCCTGAACACCGTCATCGACTTCACGGCAACGCTGGGAACCACGTCCACAACGGGCTGCGTTTACGCTGACAGACAGTGTGCAGAGCCGAGCGGGAAGCAGGAGCGGGTTCTGGACAACGGGTCATACTGCAGCGGTCGTACAACGTTCCCACTGACCTACGACAACGCAGCGAAGTCACTGCTGTCCGTGGGTTCGAACAAGACGCTGATCGGTGTCGGGGCATCGGCGGGGATAAAGGGCACGGGCTTGTCGATGACCGGCGGTGTGTCGAACATCATCGTGCGGAACCTGTCGATCACCGATCTCAATGAGGGCATCGTCTTTGGCGGCGATGCAATCAGCATCGATAACGCAAGCAGGATCTGGATCGACCACAACGCGTTCGCACGCATCGGCCGGCAGATGATCGTGACGGGCTGGGGGCCGGCCAAGGCAGTCACCATTTCCAACAACATGTTTGATGGCGAGACCGCGTATGGGCACTACTGCAATGGTCGAAGCTCCTGGATCATGCTGCTGATCGGCGAAGCTGAAGAAATCACCCTGCTGGCAAATCACTTCCACGCCACCGCAGGGCGTTCGCCGGAAATCGGTACGGGCGGCATGATTCATCTGGTGAACAATCTGTATACGTCCAACTTCTATTTTGGCGCCACTGCGTCGAGGGACGTCAACCTGTTGGCCGAAGGGAACTACTTCAATCCAGAGGGCCAATACTTCTTCCCTGTCGCCAGTACACCCGGCGATCTGGTGTTCGCGCCACTGGATGAGAACGTGTCCTCCACCGGGTCGCTTTGCTCGCAGACGCTGGGGCGTTCCTGTGTCACCAGTTACACGGAAACCGGACAGGAATCGTTTTTGCTGGACACCACGGTGATGGCCAATATTGCCGGCAATGCGACCTGGAAGAATGCGATAGGCAGCGTCAGGCCGATGATGTCCAACGACGTCGCCAAGTCGGTGGCCGCCAACGCAGGGCCAAGAGCCGATCCGGACAGCGTTAGCCGGTAGTTTCAAGCGGGTAAGGGATATCTGGCGGCGTAAGGTGCGCGATGTCGCAGGCACCTGCTGCGCCGACATTTGGTGTCTTACCCAAGCATGTCGCTTGGCGCTGTACTACAGCGTCCGATAGGTGCATGACCCAGCGCGAGCGGCAGGCCGGATCAAAAAAACATTGGCGGCGGCTGCGCCAACATCTGTTTCAATGGTCTCTACACCGAAGCTCGGTGCCGATAACCGGGTGAGGCCTGGCCTGTTGAAGCGGTGGCCTGCGCAAATGACGACGTGCTTTGACATTTTTCAAGCCGACACCGCGCCTCTTTCGTCGGTGGCATGACGACTCTGGTGAAGTAGACGCAGGGCGTGCCACCTCATCCTGTCAAGACTCCATTCCTTGCTCTTCGCTCCCGTTTCCTCGGGTTCTCTTTGAGCGACGACGACTGTGACGCGCAACGGGGACCCAACGCGAGAATTTCCCTAGTGTTCCGACAGGCAGCGACGGCAAACGTGAGTCACTCGGCTCGCCGCCGATTGGCAGTCAGACGCAATCGCCCCCCCACAACACAGCGCCCCCAGCGCAAAGGTTCTTCATGATCGATGTCATCAAGCGGCAAATCTTCTCAAGACGTTCGGTCATGGGACCCGTGTTTTCCACCGTCGTGCTATTGGCTGGAACGACAACCGCGGCACTGGCAAGCGAGCCGGTCGGCTTCGGCGCGGGAACCACCGGAGGCACGGGGGGCGAGGTGGTCGATGTATCGACGCCAGCAGAGCTTAAGGACGCTCTGTGCCAGCGTTACCAGGGCGCTAACTGCATAGACGATACGCCTCGCATCATCCGGTTGAATACAGTCATCGACTTCAGGGGAACGGAGGGAACCATTTCCGGAAAGGGCTGCGTTTACTCTGACAGACAATGCGTGGGGCCGACCGGCAAACAGGAAAAGATTCTGGATGTGCTCGGATACTGTGGCACTGGCCCAACGTTCCCGATGACCTATGACAGCGCAGCAGCATCGGCGTTGCTGGTGGGTTCGAACAAGACGGTGATCGGTATTGGGGCGTCGGCGGGGATCAAGGGCAAAGGCTTGACGATGACCGGGGGCGTGTCAAACATCATTGTGCGGAACCTGTCGATCACCGATATCAATGAGGGCATCGTCTTTGCTGGCGATGCGATCACCGTCGATAACGCAAGCAGGATCTGGATCGACCATAACGCGTTCGCACGGATTGGCCGACAGATGATCGTGACGGGCTGGGGCGCCGCTAAAGCGATGACCATCTCCAACAACACGTTTGACGGCGAGACTGAGTATGGGCACTTCTGCAATGGTCGAAGCTCCTGGATCCTGCTGCTGAACGGAGATGCTCAAGAAATCACTTTGGTAGCGAATCACTTCTATGCCACCGCAGGGCGTTCTCCGGAAATGGGCACGCCAGCGGGAGGCACTGGTGGCGTCATTCATCTGGTGAACAATCTTTACACCTCAAACTTTTACATTGGCGCTTCTGCGACAACGACCGTCAGCCTGTTGATGGAGGGTAACTACTTCACTCCTGGAGGCGAGTTCTTTGTCCCGATCACGGACACACCCGGCGATCTGGTGTTCGCGCCACTGGATGAGAACGTGTCCTCCACTGGGTCGCTTTGCTCACAGACGCTGGGGCGTTCCTGTGTCACCAGTTACACGGAAACCGGACAGGAATCGTTTCTGCTGGACACCACGGTGATGGCCAATATTGCCGGCAATGCGACCTGGAAGAATGCGATAGGCAGCGTCAGGCCGATGATGTCCAACGACGTCGCCAAGTCGGTGGCCGCCAACGCAGGGCCAAGGGCCGATCCGGACAGCGTTAGCAGGTAGCCTCAAGCGGGGGGCGAGACGCACGTGCTCGTCGCCTTGCCCGTGGCTGTGCGCCTGCTTTGCACACTTCGAGTTAGCGCGAGGGTGAGGGTACTGGCTGGGCCGGGCGCGTTGTAGCGGCCCGGCAGACAGCGCTCAACCGGGTATCCAATCACTGCAGCGTTGCGTGGATGGCCGCTGCCGTCGGCGCATAGGGCGAAGGCGGCTGGCGGGCGGCGTTTTGCGTGCCGAACGAGGCGAGCAGAAAGAGCAGGCCCAGCGCGGCCGGTACCGCACCCTTGGGCTTGCGCACACCCAGATGCGCCATGCCGGATAACAGCAGGTGATAGAACATGCCGGCGTAAGCGAGATCGCTCAGCGCGGTGTTGAAGTGCCACACAATCGCCACCGGGCCCAGGATCTTGATGACGATCATCCAGGGCACCAGCAACGGCGCCGAATAGCCCAGCTCGGCCTGCGCCTTGCGCACGAACTCACCCTTGGCCAGATACATGCGGGCAGAGGCGAGATACAGCAGGCACAGCAGGGCGGTACTGATCCAATAGACAGAGATGCTCATGGTTTTTGCCAGTCAATAAGTAAATGCAACCGGCAATCAGAATGTCGCCTAAGATACCTATTGAAAAGTAGGATGAATCACTGGGGCTTAGTATGAAAAAGCAGACCATTGATACAGGCGAGCCCAATATGCATGAGGAAATGCGCCGTGCATTTGCGCTGCTGTCGGGGAAATGGAAGCTGGAAATCATGTGGCTGCTGAATCAGCGGATGTATCGCTTTGGCGAGCTGCGCGCGGCAATCCCCGGCATCACTCAACACATGCTGACGGCGCAATTGCGCGAGCTGGAAGCAGATGGCTTGGTCACACGCACCGTCTTTGCAGAGGTACCGCCACGCGTGGAATACGCCATCACGCCAAAGGCGCATGGACTGGGGCCAACTATGGAAGCGCTGACCGCGTGGTGGCAACAGTACGGCGACAGCATTGCGAAGCGGCCTGCTACACGCGGGCGCAAGCCAAGCGGTTAGAGACAAGCGGCTGGTCCTTCCGGGCGGGTTCATGACGCAGACCTATTGGCCGGCATGAGCGCGCATCTGTCCCAAGAATCGTTACAGCGATCTGCGCACAATCCTGGCGATCAGGCTTGTAGAGCAACACCTGTCCAGACCCCACAAACGCCAACGCCCCGATCATGTCGGGGCGTTGGTGCGATCTTGCCGAAGTGGGCGTTGCCGTTCGCACTGTCGTGCGTTACGGCTGCTGACCAGTCCACTGCTTCGCCGCGGCGGGCGTGACACCCGCGGGCAATGCAGTCGGCGTGGACGCCTTCGATCGACTTACTTGGAGGCGTCGCGCACTTTGTCGGCGACCTGGCCAGCCTTGTTCTGCACCTTGCCGACGTTCTTTTCGGTGGCGCCTTCCAGCTCGGTGCTCTTGTCGCCCGTGACACGGCCGACGGTTTCCTTGATCGAGCCCTTGATCTCTTTCGCGGTGCCTTCGATACGGTTCTTGTCCATGGGTGTGCCTCTTACGGTTGGGGATGTTGAAGGCCAGTCTGGACCCCGGAGGTGTGAGTGCGACGTGGGCATGCCGTCATCCGCGCGTCAGGACGTTTGCTGCTGCGCTGGCGCGTGCGCGGCCTGTGCGCGAGCAGGGCGTTGTTCTGCACGTCTTGTTGAGACCGCTGCGTGCCACAATGCGCGCACTTTTTTGCCAGGCAATGCCGTCACGTGAGCACAGTGCGCCCCGCCATCGAGCCCATTGGCCTGGAGTTTCTTGCGGGGGGCGGCGAGATGGGGGCCTTGATGCGCGCCCACGATTGGGCGGCCACGCCGATGGGCGCGCCCGAGACCTGGCCGCAGTCGCTGCGCTCGTCGTTGTCGGTGGTGCTCAATTCCACCCTGCTCGGTGCGGTGCTGTGGGGGCCGGAGCTGCGCCTGTTCTACAACGACGTGTACGTGCAATCGATGGGCGAGCGTCATCCGCAGGCGCTGGGCCAGCCGGTGACCGAGGTATGGAAGGAAACCTACGCGCCCATCGCGCAGGCCTTTGCGCGGGTGATGCAGACCGGCGAAGGCTTCGGGCAGGAAGTGATCACCTTGCCGATGCTGCGCAACGGCGTCAGCGAGATGACCTACTGGAATGCCACCGCCTCGCCGATCCGCGGCGAGGACGGCAGCGTGGTGGGGCTGATGAATATCGCCATCGAAACCACCGCGCAGGTGGCGGATGCGCGCAACCGCGACCTCCAGCACGCGATGCTGAGCGACGAAAACACGCACCTGGTGCACGAGGTGGTCAACCGCACCAGCGAGCGCGATCGTGCGCTGGAGGCCGAAACCGTGGCGCGCCGCAATGCCGAGCGCGTGCAGCTGGCACTGGCGGCCGGGGCGATCATCGGCACCTGGATCTGGGACCTGCCCACCGACGCGTTTTCGGTGGATGAGGCCTTTGCGCAGAACTTCGGCTTCGATCCGTCCAGCAGCCGTAACGGCCTGACACTGGAACAGGTGATCCGGACGGTGCACCCGGACGACCGCGAGGGGCTGCGCGCGGCCATCGGCGAGGCGCTCGCCCGCGGCGGTGCGTACGCGCACCAGTACCGGGTCAAACGGCGCGACGGAAACTACTACTGGCTGGAAGCCAATGGCCGGGTCGAAAAGGCCGCCGATGGCACGCCGCTGCGGTTTCCCGGCGTGTTGCTCGACATCGAGGCGCGCCATGCGCTGTCGGAAGAGCGCGACCGCGCGCTGGCGGCCTTGCGCGAGTTGAGCGACACGCTGGAGCAGCGGGTCACCGAGCGCACGCGCGAGCTGATGACGGTGGAAGAAGCGCTGCGCCAATCGCAGAAGATGGAAGCGGTGGGGCAGCTCACCGGCGGGCTGGCGCACGACTTCAACAACCTGTTGGCGGGTATTTCCGGTGCGCTGGAGCTGATGAGCCTGCGCATCGAGCAAGGCCGCTTCTGCGAACTGGAGCGTTACGTGGCCACCGCGCAGGGCGCCACCACGCGCGCGGCGGCGCTGACGCACCGCTTGCTGGCGTTTGCACGGCGGCAGACGCTGTTGCCCAAGCCCACCAACGTCAACCGGCTGGTGGTGGACATGCTGGAGCTGATCCAGCGCACGGTGGGCCCGGGGATCTGCGTGGAAAACGTCGTCGCCGCCGAACTGTGGCTGGCGCTGGTGGACGCGCCGCAGCTGGAGAATGCGCTGCTCAACCTGTGCATCAACGCGCGCGATGCGATGCCCAACGGCGGGCGCGTGCGCGTGCAGACCAGCAACCGCCGGATCGACCGCGAGATGGGCCAGCAACTGGGCATGCCGGAAGGCCACTACCTGTCGTTGTGCGTGAGCGATACCGGCACCGGCATGCCGCCGGAGGTGGTGGCGCGCGCGTTCGATCCGTTCTTCACCACCAAGCCGATCGGCGAAGGCACCGGGCTGGGCCTGTCGATGATCTACGGGTTTGCCAAGCAATCCGGCGGGCAGGTGCGCATCCACTCGGAAGTGGGCAAGGGCTCGACGGTGTGCATCTACCTTCCGCGGCATGCCGGTGCCGACGATAGCGGCGGCAGCGACACGGCCACGCTGGAACTGGCGCCGTCGCTGGCCGGTGAAACGGTGTTGATCGTGGATGACGAACCGTCCATCCGCCTGCTGTTCACCGAGGTGCTGGAAGAGCTGGGCTACACCGTGCTGGAGGCCGGCGACAGCGCCGCGGGGCTGGGCATCCTGCAGTCGCCGGTGCGGATCGACCTGCTGATCAGCGACGTGGGCCTGCCCGGCGGCATGAACGGCCGGCAGATGGCCGACGCCGCGCGCGTGGGCCGGCCCAACCTCAAGGTGTTGTTCGTCACCGGTTTTGCCGAACACGCGCAATTGAACGACGGCCACCTGGAACCGGGCATGGCGGTACTGGCCAAGCCCTTCAGCGTGAGCGTGCTCGCCACGCGGGTGAAGGAGATGATCGCCAGCGAGTGCTGAGTGGTGCGGTGCTGTGCAGGCGTTTGCCTGCGCGCGTGCGTGTGCCCGGCCTGCGGCGACCGCGCCGGCCTCATTCCACGCTGGAGGCGACCAGCCGCTGCCATAGCGCGGCATTGGCCGCGTGGTCCGGCTCCAGCGTGGACAGCACGCTCAGCGCATGCTCCTGCTGCTCGGCGCCGTGGCGGGCGAGCATGGCCAGCGCGGCGGCCAGCCGGCCGTACCGCAGCGCCATGCCGAGCGAGCTGGTGAGCAGGGTAGGGTCGTGCCCGGGGCGTTGCTCGTCCAGCGCGGTGCCCAGCGCGGCAGGCAGCTCCCAGGTGGTGGCAATGGTCTTAGCGACGGCGGCGGTATGGCGCTCGACCAGCACGGCGGCCACCTCCAGGCTATAGGGCACGCTGGGGCGCTCGGCGTAGGCATCGCGCAGCACGCGCAGGATCACCACCGCACCCAGGCCCTGCAGCAGGCCGGCCAGCTGCGCCGCCAAGGTATCGCCGGCGCGCTCGCGCATGTAGGCAGCCGCGGCGGCGGCGGTCCGCAGGGCGTAATCCCATACCGCGGCCGGCAGGCGCGCGTAGAGGCCGCCCTCCAGGCTCAGCACCGGCTGCATGACGGCGGCGGCTACGATCTGGCGCACGCCCTCGGTGCCGATATGCACCACGGCCCGCTCCAGGCTTTCCAGCGGACCACCCTGCGGGCGGTACAGCGCGCTGTTGGCGATGCGCAACAGGTTGGCGGCCAGCGCCGGGTCCTGCGCGATGATCGCGGCGATGCCGCGGCCGGAGGCATCCGGGTCGTTGACCGCGCGCATCAGCTGCGGCAACAACTGCGGGCGGCGTGGCAACAGCTGCGGGCGCAGGTCGACATGGGCGAGCGCAGCGCCGACCGCATCCAGCACCGCGGCCTGGGCCGGGTCGGTGGGCAGGCGGCCCTCGGCCAGCGACGGGTTGGACATCACTGCGGCATACATGCGGCGCAGCAGCGGCTGCATCGGCGGCGGCCCGCACAGCAGGGGGTGGGGTGTAGCCGTGCTCTGCGCCTGTGCCTGCCCGTGCGTATGCACGGCCGCGTCCGCGTCCTGCAGGCCGGTGTCGGTGGCGACAGGCGCGGCCGCAGCGCTGGCGGTGCGCGCGCGCTGGCGCAGCAGCAGCCATGCGATGACGCCGGCCAAGCCCAGGCCGGCAAGCAGTCCGGCAGCAAGCAGCAACACAATCACGGAGGTCCAGGGGTCGTCTGATCGGTGCAGCGACTATCCGCGAAGCCGCTGTTCACGGCAATGCAGGCGTGCGGTGGCGCGCGGTGCAAGCAGACCCGCACACCGGCACTGCCATGCTGCACTGCGGGGATGAGCGGCGTGTCTTCCAGCTGACCACTGCGCTGCACGTGGCGCTAACGCAGCAGGCAGCACTATGCGTCACCAGCTGTGCAGCCCTAGAGCATCTAGGCAGCTTAAAGGGTGCAGGCATCCGCAGTTGGACCACTTTCGATACGAAGACACCGCGCATGGCGCGGTGTCTGCGTTTGTGCACGGGGACGGGCACACGCGCGCGATGTCACAGGCGGTGCATTACGGCATCACCGCGCTAGAGCGTGCCCTGTTTCCACAGCCGCACGATCGCGGCCGGTGCATGTTCTTCGGGGATGCGCAGCGGCTCGCTGGCGCCGTCCCAGGCAATGCTGAAGTAGCGGCGATCGCCACCACCGGCCTGCGGGCGCGGCAGCGCATGCGCCAGGCACTGGTCCAGCACGCTGCGCAGCTGCAGGCGCTGGGCATCGTCCAGGTCGTCCATCACCAGCTGCCGTTCGCGCCGCATGGCGGGGAAGGCGGCCACCCCGCCTTCGCGGGCCAGCCGCAAGGTCACGCCTGCCTCCACCGGCGGACGTTGTGCACTCATGTGAGCACGCCCACGTCGCGCCAGGCCTGTTGCACCGCGGTTGCCTCGGCACTGCTGGCGCCATAGTCCGCACCGGCGATGCGGACGGTGAGCGCGGCAAAGGTGGCGAAGTCCGCGCCGGCGGCCAGCTCGCCGCCGGTGAGCGCGCGGTACCAGATGCGGCCGGTCTTCTCCCATGCGTAACCACCGATGGCCACGGCAGCGCGATAGAACGCGTGGTTGGGAATGCCGGAGTTGTAGTGCACGCCGCCATCGTCCTCCTGGGTGTCGACAAAGCCGTCCATGCTGGCCGGTTGCGGATCCTTGCCCAGCGCCGGGTCGTCGTAGGCCGTGCCGGGCGCGCGCATCGAGCGCAGGCCCACCCCGTTGATGCCGGGCATCAGCAAGCCGGCGCCGATGATCCAGTCCGCCTCGCTGGCCTGCTGCTGCAATGTGTACTGCTTGATCAACACGCCGAACACATCCGACAGCGACTCGTTCAAGGCACCGGACTGGTCCTGGTAGATCAGGTTGGCCGTGCGCTCGGTGACGCCGTGGGTCAGCTCGTGGCCCACCACGTCGATGGCGATGGTGAAGCGGTTGAAGATTTCGCCGTCGCCATCGCCGAACACCATCTGTTCGCCGTTCCAGAAGGCGTTGTCGTAGCCACGCTCGTAATGCACGGTGCCGATCAACGGCATGCCGTCGCCGTCGATGGAATTGCGCGCGTACACGGTCTGGAAGAAGGCGTGCGTGGCGCCGAGATAGTCGTAGGCCTCGGTCACTGCCACATCGTCGGTGGCGGCCGCGCCTTCGGCACGGACCAGGGTGCCGGGCAGTGCGGTGCCCTGTTGCGCGTCGTAGATCTGCCGCTGCACTGCTTGCTCAGTGGGCGTGTCCGCCGCATCGGCGGCCGGCGGCCGGGTGCGTGCGAGCAGGCCGAGCGCGCGCTGCTGCCGCAGCTGGGCGGTGATCTGCCGGGATAGCCGCGCGCACTGCCGCGCACGCTCGGGTGCGGCCTGGGCCACATGGTCCAGCAGATACGGCGGCAGGATGCCGGCACGGCGTGGGGTGACAACTGCAGACATGAGCGACCTCCACAAGGACTGCGCCCGCGACTATGCCGAGGCCGGCTTTAGGAATTCGTTAGGCAGGCCCACTGTGCGCCCCGCGCAGGCATCGCGATAGGCCTGGCGTTCATTCCAGCTGCGACAAGGCCTGCTGGATCGGCGTCTGCCCGTCGATGAAGCCCACCGTCTTGCCGATGGTGGCCGGCAGCGCCAATGCCGCTGCGATGACCTGCGCGACGTTGGCACGCGACACGCCGCCGTCGGCATCGCCGCCCGGATCACGGGTGATGCGGCCCGAGGGCGGGTCCTGGGTGAGGCGCCCCGGCCCCAGCACGGTCCAGTCCAGCGGGGTAGTGCGCAGGTGTGCATCGGCCGCGGCCTTGGCCTGCGCGTAGGCGAAGAAGGCATCGTCCGGGCCGATGCCGTGTTCCAGCCCGGCACCGAGATAGGACACCATCACGTAGCGGCGCACGCGGGCCTGTTCGGCGGCGTGCATCGAGCGGATCGCCGCATCGCGGTCCACCGCGTAGGTGCGCGCGGCATTGCCGCCACCGGCGCCTGCCGACCACACCACCGCATCGTGGCCGGCCAGCTGCGCGGCGATGGCGTCGGTGTCGGCCTGTTCGATATCGAACAGCTGCGGGGTAGCACCGTCGGCAATCACATCGTCTGCGTGCGCAGGATTGCGAAACAGTGCAGTGATCGAATGCCCGCCGCGCACCAGCAGCGGCGTGAGCAGGCGTGCGACCTTGCCATGGCCGCCGATCAACACGATACGAGACATCCCAACCTCCAAGACGGCGCGCCCTCGCGGCGCGGACTGCCCGCATCCTCGCCAACAGGGCGCTAAGGCAGCGTTATCGGCCGCGCAGGCGCATGGCCAAACGCTGCTTCCCGGCATGCGGTGCGTGGAGGTCTGGATGCGAGGGGGCGGTGACGCACGCAGTGCAGCGGCATTGCGACCGCCCTGCGCATCACGCAACACCCGCAGGCGATGCACTGCATTGATCCGGGGGCATCGCGCAGCGGCGCTGGCATCTCTCGGCTGTCGCTACCAGCGTGCAAGGCGCAGATGCAAGGTAGATCGTCGCCCACGATCCTCTCGGTCAACCCGTTGCCGATCATCGGGATGGCGCCTGCCTGCCGCACATCTGGGACACTACGGCGCCACACCTTCGGGATGCCTATGTCCAGTTCAATCGATAGCGATCTTCGTCCACGCGTCGGATGCGGCGCGTTCATCCGACGCGCCGATGGCCGCATGTTGCTGGTGCAGCGCGGGCGTGCGCCCGAGCAAGGCCATTGGGGCCTGCCCGGCGGCAAGGTGGACTGGATGGAAACGGTGGAACATGCCGTGGTGCGCGAAGTGCTGGAAGAAACCGGCCTGCACGTGCAGCTGCAGGCCGTGCTGTGCATCGTCAGCTACTTCGAGCCGGACCTGGCGCCGCCGCAGCATTGGGTCGCGCCGGTGTATCTGGCCGCGATCCAGGGCAGCGAGCACGCCGTGCGGCGCGAGCCCGAGGCGATTGCCGACATCGGCTGGTTTGCGCTGGACGCGCTGCCGTCGCCGCTGACCACCTCCACGTTGCAGGCGTTGCAGCATCTGCCAACTGCGGCGTCGGCACCTGCCGCCTGAGTGCAACGCATCGATGCCGCAGGACCCGGTGCCGGCGGCGATGCACCGGCCTGCGCAGTGTTGGTGCTGATGCTTGCAGCAACGCGATGTTCGCGCGGATGCAGGGCGACGCGTGCGCTGCCTGCGATGCCGACCGCTTGCGTACGTTTGATGCGGTGGCCTGATTGCACGCTACGGTGTGCGTAGTTGCCGCATTTGCGTTACATCGCGTCGTTACATGCAACGCGCGTGTCTGCACGACTTCCAGCACATCATCTGCGCCGTCTGCTGGCGCTATCCTCGCCGGTTCGACTTGCCTGGGAGGGCACCGCATGACACGTCATTGGTTGAACAAAACGCTAGCGCTCACGTTGGCCTGCACCGCGTGCAGCATGCACGCAACCGCCGCCGAGCCGGCCACACCGGCCACCGCATCCGCCCCGGATGGCATCCGGCACGTGCCTGCATTCGACCTGCCGGTGTCGGAGTTTCTGAGCCCGGCTGCACGTGCGCATATGGCCAAGGGGGTGGCCCGCGCCGATCCGTTGGACAAGGCCGACAACGCCACCTTGCTCAAGCAACTGCCGGGCATCCGTGCCGACACCGAACGGTGGGCCAAGGGCGTGATTGCGCAGCTGCGCACGCGCTACGCGGTGGAGATCACGCCCGAAACCTGGAACGGCGTGCCGGTGCTGCGGGTGGAGCCGCGCACGCGCACACCCGAGCAGGCCAGGCGCGTATTGATCGAGCTGCATGGCGGTAGCTTCGTGATGGGCAGCGCCGCCTCGTTCGGGTTGATGGAGGCCATTCCGCTGGCGGCAATGACCGGCATGACGGTGGTCGCGGTGGATTACCGGATGGGCCCCGAGCACCAGTTCCCGGCCGCCAGCGAGGACGTGGCGGCGGTGTATCGCGCCGCGCTCAAGACCTACGCGCCCGAGCGCATCGGCTTGTTCGGGTGTTCGGCCGGCGGCGTGCTCACCGGCGAATCGCTGGCATGGTTCGCCAAGGAAAAGTTGCCGATGCCGGCAGCGGCCGGGCTGTTCTGCGCCGCAGGCGATGCACGCTACCGCGGCGATTCGCGCATCGTGGTGGCGGCAGTGAACGATGCCTTGTTGCCGGACAAGGCCGGTGCGTTGCCGATCTGGGAAGACCTGTACTACGGCGACAACGTGGACTTCCACGACCCGCTGGTGTCGCCGGTGTTTTCCGATGCGGTGCTGCAGCAGTTCCCGCCAACGCTGTTTCTGACCGCCACGCGTGCGGCCGAGCTGAGCAATGCCGCCTACACGCATGCGCGCCTGGTGGACCTGGGCCGTGAATCGGATCTGCACGTGTGGGACGGGCTGGGCCACGCCTTCCACCTCACCAACGCGCTGCCGGAAAGCCAGCAGGCGCTGCGAGTGGCCGCGCGGTTCTTCAGCAATCACCTGGGTCTGCCGCCACCGACGCTGGCGGCGCCACGCTAACGCCACGCTGACACCGACTAGGCGCGGTGCTTACATCCTCTGACCTAGGTTGAGACCGACTGGCGTTGCACATGCAACGCCGCTGTTGATCAGGAGAATCGAATGAGTCTGCAAATTCCTCAAGGTGCGTTGGTGGTGGTGGCCGATGGCGGCGAAGCACGCTGGTTCACCAATACCGGCAACGAAGCCAACGTGGTGCTGCGCCAGCACGCGCGCACCGATGTGCAGAACGTCGACGACGATGGCCCGGCCGGCAAGGCGCCGCAGGATCTCAGCGAGGCGGACATGGACGAGATGACCTTTGCCAAGCAGCTCTCGCATGCCCTGAACGATGGCGCGCTGAAGCACGAGTACACGCATCTGGTCTTGGTGGCCGACCCGACCACGCTGGGCCGCGTGCGCCCGCTGCTGCACAAGGAAACCCAGCAGCGCCTGGTGGGCGACCTGGCCAAGGACCTGACCAACCTGCCGCTGGAAGACATCCAGCGCGCATTGTCGTAAGCACACCGGAGCGGCGAGACGATGGGGTTTGTTCGCGACTACGCCACCCAGGCGCCCGAACGTAGCGAGGTGGATGCACAGGCCGGCCTGCAGGTGCTGGAGTTCGGCACCGACTGGTGCGGCCACTGCATCGCCGCGCAGCCGCTGCTGCAGAAGTTGCTGGGTGGCGTTGCGGCGCTGGACTACCGCAAGGTCGAAGATGGAAAAGGGCGGCCCCTGGGCCGCTCGTTTCGCGTCAAATTATGGCCAACCATTATCTTGTTGCGCGACGGCGTGGAAGTTGCACGCGCCGTGCGCCCGCAAACGCGCGAGGACCTGCAGCCGCTGCTGTCGCAGCTGGGCGAGGCGCCCATCTAGCGCGCAATGCGCCTGATCGATGGCTCGCCATGGCATGCAGATGGCTCGCGCATGCATGACGCGATGCAGGCGCGCATTGCGCCAGATGCCTTGAAACAAGCGGGTTTTCGCTATCTGGCGGCATCCCGCCTGCAGCGACCTGCGCGCTGTAGTACCATAGCGGGCTGATCAAGCCCTTGGGCATTGCCCATCCCTTGGTCGTCTGTCCCGCAGCGTCGCTGAGTTCACGCGGCCGTCCGGGAATGCCTCCGGCGTCATCCAGTGCCTGTGCCATTGCCATGCCTGACTGATGCGCCGTGTCCTGTGCGTTGCCAGGGCGAGTGGGCAGCGATGGCCGCACCTGGAGACACGACATATGCACGATACGCGCGCAATTGCCTCGCACTTCGGTTGGTTCAAGCGCCGCCGCCAACTGCAACTGGACGAGGTCACGGTGGTGGATCGCGGCATGCTGCGCAAGGCCGTGGGCGCTGCGGCGCTGGGCAATGCGATGGAGTGGTTCGACTTCGGCGTGTACGGCTATCTGGCGGTGACGTTGGGGCAGGTGTTCTTCCCGGCCAGCAATCCCACCGCGCAGTTAATCGCCACCTTTGCCACCTTCACCGTTGCGTTTCTGGTGCGGCCGATCGGCGGGCTGGTGTTCGGCCCGCTCGGTGACCGCTACGGGCGGCAGAAGGTGCTGGCGGCCACCATGATCCTGATGGCGCTGGGCACCTTCAGCATCGGCCTGATTCCGTCCTACGCCAAGATCGGCCTGTGGGCACCGGCGCTGCTGTTGCTGGCCCGGCTGCTGCAGGGGTTTTCCACCGGTGGCGAATACGGTGGCGCGGCCACCTTCATTGCCGAATACGCCACCGACCGCAATCGCGGATTGATGGGCAGCTGGCTGGAATTCGGCACCCTGGGCGGCTACATCGCCGGTGCGGCCACGGTGACGGCGCTGCACATGACCGTGACCCCGGCGCAGATGCTCGACTGGGGCTGGCGGGTGCCGTTCCTGATTGCCGGCCCGCTGGGGCTGCTGGGCCTGTACATGCGCATGAAGCTGGAAGAAACCCCGGCGTTTCGCGCCTATGCCGAGCAATCCGAACAGCGCGAACGGGAAACCGCCGCGCAGGGCCTGCTGACCATGCTGCGCCTGCATTGGCCGCAGCTGCTCAAGTGCGTGGGCCTGGTGCTGGTCTTCAACGTCACCGACTACATGCTGCTGACCTACATGCCCAGCTACCTCAGCGTCACCATGGGCTATGCCGAGAGCAAGGGCCTGTTGCTGATCATCCTGGTGATGCTGGTGATGATGCCGCTCAACATCGTCGGCGGCCTGTTCAGCGACAGGCTGGGGCGCCGGCCGATGATCATCGGTGCCTGCATCGCGCTGTTCGCGCTGGCCATCCCCTGCCTGCTGCTGATCGGCAGCGGCCACGACGGGCTGATCTTCGCCGGCCTGATGCTGCTCGGCCTGGCGCTGGTGTGCTTCACCAGTTCGATGCCGTCCACGCTGCCGGCGCTGTTCTACACGCCGGTGCGCTACAGCGCGTTGTCGATCGCCTTCAACGTGTCGGTGTCGTTGTTCGGTGGCACCACGCCACTGGTGACGGCCTGGTTGGTGGAGCGCAGCGGCGACCCGCTGGTGCCGGCCTACTACTTGATGGGCGCGGCGGCGATCGGCCTGGTGACCATGCTGTTCGTGCGCGAAACCGCCGGCCTGCCGCTGCGCGGCTCGCCGCCGGCGGTGGCCAGCGATGCCGAGGCACGCGCCTTGCTGCGCGCCGACAGCCCGGTGACGGTGGATGCGCAGCTGCCCGGCAGCACGGCGCCGTCCATCGGCCCGGCACGCACGGCGTAAGCGGGCTCGGCACGCGCGGCCGGGCCGTCACCGGCCCGCCTGTGCGGTTGGCACGCAAGGCCGTGATCCGGCGCAGCGGTGGCGACCGTGCAGTCGCCCTGCCACCGGGTGCCTGCAGTTGCCGCCGCTAGCGCGGCGCGTGGCCGTGCGGCTCGGGGGCGCGCATATCGGCCGAGGGCATGCCTTGGCCGGTTTCCACATAGCGTTTGAGGCTGCTGCCCAGGAAGAAGCGCCAGCCGCGGACGCAGGCGTCCCTGCAGGGCGAGTCGCGATAGCCGGAGTGTGCGAACTCCACCTGCGTGCCCTGGCTGGTGGAATGCAGATCGAAGCGCATCACCGTGCCCTCCCAGGCATCGGTGTCGAGCATGTTGGAGGCGTGGCAGCGCCACAGCACCAGGCGGTAGTCGGCGCCGTCGTCGATGCTCAGCTCCACCCGCCAGCCCTGCCGGCTCCACTCCAGCCGCACCCGGTTCCCGACCAGGCTTACCTCACGCGTCCACCAGCAGGCCAGCTGCATGGGCTCGGACAACGCGACGCAGACCACTTCCGGTGCGGCCGCGATGACGATGCTGTGGCGGATCTCACGATTCATCTGACCAGCATTGGCTGCCTGATCCCGATGATCGCGCATTTTGCCGGCCGATTGCAGAATGCTTTTTCCTGACTGCCGGGTTCGCTCGTCCGGCGCTCACATGGCGCTGGGTACCATCGGCGCGAGCCCAACAACGAAGAGCAGGCATGACGACGCTTCCGATAACGGTGATGGACGTTGCCGCGCAACGCGATCTGGCCACCGCGCACGCGCTGCTGGAAAACCCCGGTGTGGCAGCCCAGCTGGCCAATGCGTTGGGCGCACCGATCGAGAACCTGATGACCCGGCGGCTGCCGAAACTGGTCACCCGCAGCATCGATGGCGTCACCCGCCGCGCGCTGCAGGTGGCGATGAAATCGGCATTACTGAGCCTGCGTGGCAGCACCGATGCGCAACAGCCCGCGTCCACCGCACGCCACACCATGGCGGTGGCCGTCGCCGGTGGTGCGGGCGGATTCTTCGGCCTGCCCGGCCTGCTGGTGGAGCTGCCGGTGACCACCACGGTGATGCTGCGCTCCATCGCCGATATCGCCCGTTCCGAGGGCGAATCGCTGCACGATCCGGAGACCGCGCTGGCCTGCCTGGAAGTGCTGGCGCATGGCGGGCGCAGTGTCGGCGACGACGGCGCCGAATCGGGCTACTTCGCGGTGCGCGCGGCGATGGCGCAACAACTCAGCGCCGCGGCGCATTACGTTGCCGCGCACGGGTTTGCCAGCAAGGGCGCGCCGGTGCTGGTATCGCTGGTGTCGCGTGTTGCGGCCAAGTTCTCGGTCAATGTCGGCGAAAAACTCGCCGTGCAGGCCGTGCCGCTGGTCGGAGCGGTCAGCGGCGCCACGCTCAATACGGTGTTCATGCGCCACTTCCAGGCAATGGCGCGCGGGCACTTCATCGTGCGCCGCCTGGAGCGACGGTATGGCCAGGATGCGGTGCGGCGTGCGTATGAGGCGCTGCCTGCGGCGCGTTGACGTAACGCACGGCGATGCTGCACACCGCGCGGCGGATGGGCGTACGCGCCATCCCGGCAACCTGCAAGAACCGCAGGATTTGCAGGCCTGCGCTGATGCACTGGCACCCGCATGCTGGTCTGGCGTTGCATCGATCCAGTCGTGTGGCTGCACGCCGCCGTCTGTGCGCGCGACAATCGCGTTCGCTCTTCCCGGACGTTTTTCATGACCAAGCCCTTTTCTCCCGCCTCTGCGCGTAACCGCGACCCGATCCTGGAGGTGCTGCAACGACACGTTGCCGACCGTCGCAATGTCTTGGAAATCGGTGCGGGAACCGGGCAGCACGCGGTGCATTTTGCGGCGGCGATGCCGTGGCTGCGCTGGCAGGCCAGCGATCATGCCGATCATCTGCCGGGAATGACGCAGTGGCTGGACGAGGCGGCACTGCCGAACACGCCGCCACCGATTGCATTGCAGGCGGTGCTGACACCGACGCCCGGCCTGGCGCCCACACCGCCATTGCCGCCCGCGCGGGCCGGCGTGCCTGCCGGCTATGACGCGGTCTATAGCGCCAACACCTTGCACATCATGGGCTGGCCGCAGGTGCAGGCCTTGTTTGCCGGGTTGCCGGCGGTGATGGCGCCGGATGCGCTGCTGGTGGTGTATGGGCCGTTCAACCGCCATGGGCAATTCACCAGCGAGAGCAACCGCGCATTCGATGCGATGTTGCGTGAGCGCGACCCTGCGTCGGGAATCCGCGATGCCGAAGCAGTGGACGCACTGGCGGCGTCGGTGGGATTGCAGCTGATCGACGACGTGGCGTTGCCGGCGAACAATTGTTGCCGGGTGTGGTCGCGGCAGTCGCGGTGAGTGTGTCGCCGACACGTTGCCGATGCGGCAGCGGCGCTGTTTTCTAGTGCAGTGGATTGCAAGGGCCAGGACCGGGAAGCGCACTGCACTGCGGCAGTCAGCGACGGCGCCGTTCCAGCCACCATAGGGCTGCGGCCAGCGTGAGCCAGGCCAGCAGCCAGGGCCAGCGGGTACCGGGTAGCGATGTAGGCGTGCCGATGCCTGCCCGCGCGTCGATGGCGGCCATCGCAACGGTGGCGTCGCGGGTTTGCTGGGTGTACAGCGCGGAGGCATCGCCGGGCGCGCGCACATAGAGCCAGCGCTGTTGTGTGCCGGTCTGCAGGCGATGCCAGCCTGCGCTGGTCGGCCAGTAGCCGGCGCAGGCCCGGGCGCCGCTGGCGGCATCGATCAACAGCGCCTGGGAGCGACCGGTGGAGTCGGTGACATGCGCGTCTGCGGCGACACCGCACAGCGCCATGCGTTGGTGCGACCAGCCTGTCTGCACCGCAGCGGGCGCCGTGCCGCCGGCGCGGGCGACCGCACCGAACAGCTGCGCCCATAGCGCGGCATGCAGGTCGCTGCGGCCGGCCAGCACCAGGGCGAAGCTGTCTTCGACCAGGCCGATGCCGATGCGGCCGCGGCCTTGCTGGCGCCACCAGCCCAACGCGCTGCCGTCGTCTGCGCGTGCGGCGATCACCGCGTCGGCGTCCTGCGCTTGCAGCTCGCGGCGTTGCAGCGGCGGCAGGGGCGTGGCGTCGGCCGGCGCTGCGGCCGGATTGCTGGCGCCGGGTGCTGCCAGCGCCAGTGGCGCGGCGACCGCGGCGCTGCTGCTGCCGCCTGTCACGGCCAGGCCCAGCGCGCCGAGCGCGGCGCGGGCGGCCGCATCCAGGGGGCCGTCGGTGCGCACCAGCACGCCCAGGCCGCGGCCGATCGCAGCGCGCACGCCCTGGCGCTGCGCGTTGCCCAGGGCCTGCAGGCGGCGCTGGTCGATGACCAGCAGGTCCAGCGCATCCAGGCTGGCGGCATCCAGTGCAGCGCCCTCGCCCAGTTGCACGCCCGGGCCGACGGCGATCTGGCTGCGCACCTGCATGCCGGCATCGCTGGCCCAGCGGCGCAGGTATTTCAGTTCCGGCTGCGGCGCGCCGGCCAGCACCAGCACGCGTGCGGACGGCACTGCGGCGATCAGCACCGGCACCGTCACGCGGCCGCGTTCTGCGCCTGCGGCATCGCGCAGGCGCAGCGCGAACACCACCTGCCCGGATGCGCGCGCCAGGCCACGCAGCTGCACCTGGCCGCGCGCATCGGCGGCAGCGGTGTCGACTACCTGCCCGGCGGGATCCAGCAGCTCCACCCGCGCGCCCGGCAGGCCCTGCACGCGCGCGCTGATCGCGATGCGTTCGCCGGGTGCGACCGGGGGCGGCGTGGAGACGGCGACCAGGCCTGCCGGCGCCGGGGTCAGCGCCAGCCGCACCGGGATGCGCAGGGTGTCGCGGTCGCGTGCGAGCAGGCCGCTGCCATGCACGACCAGCGCGGTGGTGCCGGGCGCACGCCGCAACGCGGTGGCCAGGTCCGGCATGCGGGTCACGCCCGGCAAGGCGGGCGCCTCGGGCAGCGCGACCCACGGCGCGGCATTGGGGCGAACCCGATCTGCCTGGGTGCCGGCGGTGGCGACATGCAGCTCGCTCGCACTGCCGGCGCGCGGCGGTGGCAGCAGCACCGGGTAGAGCAAGCCGGCCAGCAGCGGCTGGGCGGCGAGCAACAGCCACAGCCGCAAGCGCGCATGGGGCTGCCGCGCGTGCGCGCGCAGCAGCCGCCACCAGCTCAGCAGCACCAGCAGCAGCAAGGCACTGCCGACCAGCCAGGGCAGCGACAGCATCATGGTGGCGGCTCCTGGCGCAGGGCATCCAGATAGCGCTGGCCGCGCGCGTCCGGCGTGGGGCGCCGGCGGACCGGGGCCGGCGGGGCGATGAGCGTGCGCCAGACCTGGGCGCGCAGCTGGGCGCGGCAGCTGGCGCAGTCCGGTTCGGCGCGCAGGGTTTCCACCGCGGCGGCCAGGCTCAGCGGATCGGGCAGGCGGTCCTGCTGGGTCTGCAGCCACTGCGCGTAGCGGGCCAGGGCGGCATCCGGGACCGGCGCCTGTTCGCCCAGCGCGTCCCATAGCTGCAGCGCGGATGGATCCGGATCGGGGCGGGTATCCAGGCCGGCGGCACGGTCGCCCAGGCCGGCGCGGTCGCCGCTCAGGCGGCGGCCGGGGTCGATCGGCGGCAACTGCGTGCCGACCCGCGCCAGGTAGATGCGTTCGGCCTGCTGCACCTGCTTGATGAAGCCCAGCGCCTTGTTGGCAAACGGCAGGGCGCGTTCGGGGTGGCCCTGCCGCAGCTCGCCCTCGGACTGCCACATCTGGTCCAGCGCGGCGCGCACCAACGCGCGGGTCTGCGGGTCGAGCAAGGTGGCGGCTTCGGCATGGTCGTGGGTGTGCCCGAACTCGGCCAGCACATCCTGCGCCTGGCCGAAGCCGTGGCGTTCGGGCCCGCCGTCGCCGTGCGCATGGGCGTGGTCGTCCAGCGCGGCGGCGCCTGCGTCGGTGGCATGGTCGTGCGCATCGTGCCCGTGTTCGTCCCGGGCGGGCGCGGGCGCGGGCGCGGGCGCCGCCGCGGGCGCCGCCGCCGCAGGGGCGGCCGGTGCATCCGCGGTGGGCATGTCGGCGGTGGGCAGATCGTCGGCCGGGGCGTCGCTGGTTGGCGGGGCGTCGGCGGTCGGCGGGCCCTTGGGCGCACCTTCGCTTTCTTCGCCCAGGAACTGGCCGTAGCGCAGCCGCAGCAGGCGCTGGTCCACGCCGATGGCGTCGGCGCGCTTGAGGTAGGTGGCCGCGTCCAGGCGCGGTTTTTCCTTCAGCAGCGCCTCGGCGTCGATGATGATCTGGCGCTGGCTGCGGAAGTAGGCCGGCAAGGTCTGCTTGACGCTGGCCTCCAGGCCGGCGGCCATGGTCTGCTCGGGCGGCGGCCAGCGCAGGATCACGCTGGCGCTGCGGCCTTCCTGCGGGCCGGGCTGGCGGGTGTCGTGGACGATGAGCTGGGCGATCAGGTCGTCGCCGGCCGCCATGCCCAGCGCCTGCGGCTGCAGCGTGGTGGAAAAGCCGCGCTGCCTGGCCGGGCCGCTGCCGCCAAGCGTGCGGCGCTGGGTGGTGAAGGTGATGTTCTCGCCGCTGCCCTGGGCCAGGGTCAGGCGCAGCTCGGCGCTGGCGGCCACCGCGTAGTCGTCGCTGGCCTCGAAGCGCAGTGTCCAGCCGCCATTGGACGGCGTCCACAGCACCAGGCTCTGCTCGGGCGCGAGCACGCGCACCTGCGGTGGGCGGTCGGGCAGCACGTCCAGCCGGTGCAATTGGCGGTCGGCGGGCGTGCCGTCGATGAGAATGCGGTACAGGCTGGCGCGCGTGGCGGTCCATTGGCCCTGCCACCGGTCGCTGCCGCTCTGCCGGGTCAGCGGGATGAGGTGGCCGTCGGTCAGCCGCAGCGCCACGCTGCGCGGGGCCGGGCTGACCTGCAGCTGCCAGTGCAGCCGGGTGCCGGCCGGCACGCGCGCATCCAGGCCGGGCAGGCGGGTGGGCGGCAGGCCGGTGTAGGCGGGCGGGGTGCTGTGCAGCCGGGCCTGACCCAGCGTGGGGGCGCCGGTGTTGGCACCGGCGGCGGCGATCCGGTCCTTGCCTGCCGTGGGCCGGTGGGCGGAGTGCGGCCACAGCAGCACGGCGGCGCAGGCGAGCAGGCCGAGCAGGCTCCACGGCCAGCCGCGCCGCCAGGGCCAGGCCGGGCGCAGGTCGCGCGGCGTGCTGCGCAGGCGCTGTTCCAGGCGCTGGCGTTGCAGGGCCTGCAACGGACCGAGCTGCCCGGGCGGGGCGAACAGCAGGTCGCTGCTGTCTTCCAGATCCGTATCGCGATCCAGCCGGCGGATCAGCCAGGCCTGGTCGAGCCGGCGTGCCGCCAGCACTGCCACGCCGAGCAGCACCAGCAGGCCCAGCAGGCCCAGCAGCATCGGCAGGAGCGCCGGCTGCGCACCGGCGCGCCAGACCAGCAGCGCCGGCAGCACGGCCAGCGGCAGCCCGCACAGCAATACGCCTGCGGCCTGCCGCCGTCGCGCGGCCTGCCATGCGCGGTGCAGGGCAGGCGTACTCATGCCGCGGTGCCCCGGCGTGGCGCGGTGGCCAGCCAGCGTTCGACCGCAAACAGCAGCAGCACCAGGCCGATCAGCCACGGCGCCAGCGGCCGGGGGGCATTGGCCAGGCGGATGGCGGGGCCGCGTTGCGGCTGCTGGGTCTGCGCCAGCGCGCGCTGTGGTGCGGGTACCGACTGCAGGGCGTCGTGCAGGCGGGTGGGGAAATCGGCCTCCAGCAGCGCCGGCAGCTGCTGCGGCTGCAGTGGCGCGGCCCAGCGCAGCAGGCGGCCGCGGCCGACCGTTGCGGCATCAATCAGCGCGGCGCCGCGTGCGTCCTGCAGCAGCGCTTGCAACGGGCCAGCCAGTGCGGGCGGGGCCGGCGTCTGCGCATCGAGCAGCAGCTGCCCGCCGGCGGCGACCCAGGCGATGACCGGCGCCGGCGGTGGCCGCTGCGACAGCCAGGCCACCACCGTGCCGGCCGGCCAGCGTGCCGGCGCGGCGTCCGCGGGCGTGCCCACCGGCAGTGCGCCGGGCAGTGCCCAGGCGGCATGGACGGCGCGCAGATAACGCAGGGCCGGGTCGGCGGGAGCGTCGGCGATGGCCTGCAGCCGCAACGGTGGAACGGCCGCCACGGCGGCCGCCGGCGACTGGCCGGGCAACACCTGCCACTGCACGTTGCGCGACAGCTGCAGGCGTTGCGCATCCAGCGGCCCCCACTGGCTGGGCACAATCACGCTGAGCGCGGTGTCCGGCGGCAGGCTGGCATCGAGTTCGCGCAGCAGGCTGCCGACCGGCGGCGCGGTGCCGGCGGTCGGCAGCCTGCTGCGCGAACTCGATGCCAGCCTGCCGCCGGAC
>NZ_QEZI01000006.1:0-146492 GCF_003993525.1 Xanthomonas sp. BRIP62411 | reverse complement strand
GGTCGGGTCGGGTCGGGGTCGGGGTCGGGGTCGGACCAATGGCATCACGCCGGGATGCCGGCTGCACGCACACAGCGTGTGGATGGCCGGTCGCCGGCAGCGGTCACCTGGATGTTTCAGGCCGCGGCGGTGCCAGGGTCGGGACGGGCGTCGCGGCCGGGCGTCGCGGCCGGGTCCGCTCCTACGTGGAGCGGACCGTTGCGCCGGATCAGGGGGCGGCGGCGTTTGGCCTGGCGGCGGCCGGGCGTGACTTGCTCTCGGCGATGAAGGCGCGCACCTGCTGTTCCAGCACCGGCAAGGTCACCGACCCCTGCTTCAGCACCGCGTCGTGGAAGGCCTTGATGTCGAAGCGGTCGCCCAGTTCTTTCTCAGCCTCGGCACGCAGCTTGACGATGGTGATCTCGCCCAGCTTGTAGCTCAGCGCCTGGCCGGGCCAGGAGATGTAGCGGTCCACCTCGGTGGTGACCTCGTGCTCGCTCAGCGCGGTGCGGTCGCGCAGGTAGGCCAGCGCCTGCTCACGGCTCCAGCCGTCGTGGTGCACGCCGGTGTCGATCACCAGCCGGCAGGCGCGCCACATTTCGTAGGTGAGCCGGCCGAATTCCTCGTACGGGGTCTCGTAGATGCCCATTTCCTGGCCGAGCTTCTCGGTGTACAGCGCCCAGCCTTCGCCATAGGCAGAGATGTAGTTTTCGCGACGGAACGCCGGCTGGTCGCCCTGCTCCAGCGCCAGCGAGCCCTGCAGCGAATGCCCCGGCGAGGATTCGTGCAGGGTCAACGCCGGCAGGTTGTACAACGGCCGCGACGGCAGGTTGTAGGTGTTGACCCAGTAAGTGGTGGCACCACCGCGGCCGGCGGTCCAGAACGGGGCGATATCGTCCGGCACCGGCTTGATGGTGAAGCGCCCGCGCGGCAGCGTGCCGATGAACCTGCCGACCTGCCCGTCCACGCGCTTGGAGATCCACGCGGCGCGATCGAGCAGCTCCTGCGGGGTCTTGGCGTAGAACTGCGGGTCGGTGCGCAGGAAGCTCAGGAACTGCGCAAAGCTGCCCTTGAAGCCGACCTGCCGGATGATCGCGTCCATCTGCGCCTGGATGCGCGCCACCTCGTCCAGGCCGATCTGGTGGATCTGCTCCGGGGTCAGTTCCAGCGTGGTGTATTCGCGGATCTGCTGGCGATAGAACGCCTTGCCGTCGGGCAGCGCTTCGGCCGCCAGCGTGGTGCGCGCCTTGGGCATGTACTCGTTGCGGAAAAAGCCCAGCAGCTTGGCGTAGGCCGGCAGTACCGCCGTGCTGAGCGCGGCCTTGGCCTGCTCGCGCAACTGCGCCTGTTCGGCGGCGGGGATCTGCGCCGGCAGCTGCTTGAACGGGGCGTAGAAGCTGGATGCGGTGGGATCCTTGACATCGGCCACGGTGGCGATGGAAACGTCGCGGCCATCCAGCACCGCGCGCGGCACGCTGAACCCGCGTGCCAGGCCGGCGCGCATGTTGGCGGTCTGCTGGTCGAAGTAGCGCGGCACATCGTTCAGGCGCGCGATATAGGCGCGGTACTCGGCAGCAGTCTTCATCGGCCGCTGCGCCATGAAGCCCAGGTTGGACCAGAACGAGCTGTCCGAGTTGAACGGCATCTCGTACAGGCGCAGGCGCACTTCGGCGGCGAGGTTTTCCACCTGCGGGCGGTAGATGGCGTAGTTGACCTGGTTGCTGGGCGAGAGCTGTTTCGGGTCGATGCCGTCGAGCTGCTTGAGCACGCCGTCCCATACCGCCAGGCGCGCCTGCTGCGCGGCCGGGCCGACATCGGGCAGATGGGTGTTGTCGCCGGTGGTGTCGCTGTCTTCGTCGGCCTGGCCGGTCTCGGCCTGGCGCCAGCGCCACTCTTTCTCGTAGATGGCGCGGAAGCGCGCATCGGCGGGGCGCTCGGCGGTCAGCGTGGCGGGCGCCACTGGTGCCGGTGCGGCGGCCTGCGCCGAGGTGGCGGCGAAGCTTGCGCCCAGCAGGGCGAGCGAAAGTGCGGCGGCGAGAGGAGATGTCACGTGCGGGCGGCCTGCGTTCGGATCGAACGTTCGATCATGGCAGCCCGGGCGGCAGCTGCCATGGGCCGGAAGTCCCAGCGCGGGGAGTGGGGAGTGGGGAGTGAATGCACGCGGCCGGGCGGGCCGGCCGTTTCAGCCTGCCTTGCGCACCACCACCAGATGCCGCTCGCCCTCCAGGCCGGGCACCTGCAGCGGATGCACCTCGGCCAGCGTCCAGCCGGGGGGCAGCGCGGCGATCTCGTCGTGCGGATAGATGCCCTTCATCGCCAGCAGGCTGCCGCCGGGGCGCAGCAGGTGACCGCCGACCTCAATGATGCCGGCCAGCGTATCCAGCGCCCGCGCGGTGAGGTGGTCGTAGGCGGCCGGTTCGTCCAGCGCTTCGGCGCGCGACTCGGCCACGCGTGCGTTGCCCAGCGCCAGCTGGCGCAGCGCCTCGCGCATGAAGCGCGCCTTCTTGCCGTTGCTTTCCACCAGGGTGACCTGCAGCTGCGGGCGGGTGATCGCCAGCGGGATGCCGGGCAGGCCGGGGCCGGTGCCCAGGTCGGCCAAGGTGCCGCTGGCGATGTAGGGCTGCATGGCCAGCGAATCGAGCAGATGGCGGGTGACCATCTCGCGCGGGTCGCGCACGGCGGTGAGGTTGTAGGTCTTGTTCCAACGCACCAGCAGCGTCAGATAGCGCAACAACGGCGCGGCAAAGTCCGCATCCAGGGATTGGGCCTGCAGGCCATGCGCCAGTGCGGCGGCTACATCGGGGGCAAGTGCGGCATCGTTCATGCCGCGATTATCGCAGCTGGCCGGCGTGCAGGTGCACGTGTACCGCGCATGGTGGCGATACGCGGCGCGTGGGCAGGAAGCTGGCGTACTTGAACCTGCCCAGCACACATGTCCAGGTCTGGCGATGCCGCAGGGCCTGCAGCCACGCCAGCGGCGGCTGCACCGGCGCATGCGCATCGCTGTGGGCAGGATCAACCACCGCGGTGGCGCACCCCGTGTCCGTCATCTGCTGTCTGCTGTCTGCCGTCTGCCGTCTGCCGTCCGCCATCCGCCATCCGCCATCCGCCATCGGTCGATGGTCGATGGTCGATGGTCGATATGGGGCGCACGAGCCTGCGCCGGCAGCCACGGCAGTGCCGCTGCCATCGAACGGACATCCGCCCGTCGCACCATGGTCGCGTCCGCCTGATTGCGTGTTGTGTCCATGTCCTTGATCGCCCCATCCTCCGCATCGCCCCTGCCCGGCCCCGGCGACGCCCCTGCCGCCGTAGATCACGGCCGGCGCCGTCTTCTCATCGCTGGCGCCGGGCTGGCGGCCGCCGGACTGCTCAGCCCGTTCGCACATGCCGGCGGCAGCCCGGACCCGTTCACCCTGGGCGTGGCCGCCGGCGACCCGCTGGCCGACGGCTTCGTCATCTGGACGCGGCTGGCGCCGCGCCCGCTGGAGCCGGATGGACGCGGTGGATTAAGCGCCCCGGTGCAGGTGCGCTGGCAGGTGGCCAGCGACCCGGGCATGCGCCGCATCGTGCGCCAGGGGCAGACCGTGGCCAGCCCGGCCTGGGGCCACGCGGTGCATGTGGAGCTGGCCGGCCTGGCCGCCGATCGCCCGTACTGGTACTGCTTCCAGGCGCTGGGCGCGCGTAGCCCCGTCGGCAGCGCGCGCACCTTGCCGGCGCCGCACCAGTTGCCGGATGCGGCGCGACTGGGCTTTGTGTCGTGTTCGCACTGGGAGCAGGGCTATTTCAGCGCCTACCGCCACCTGGCCGCCGAACAGCCGGACCTGGTGTTCTTCCTCGGCGATTACATCTACGAATACAGCAACCGCGGCGAGGCGGCGAAGAAGATCGTGCGCCCGCACGGCAGCGGCGAGTGCCTGGATCTGGCCGGCTACCGCAACCGCTACGCGCTGTACCGCACCGACCCCGACCTGCAGGCGCTGCACGCCGGCAGCGCCTGCGTGGCGACCTGGGACGACCACGAGGTGCAGAACGATTACGCCAATCGCTGGTCGCAGGACCCTTCGATTGCGGTCGACAGCTTCCTGGCCCGGCGCGCGGCCGCCTACCGCGCCTTTTACGAACACTTCCCGCTGCGCGCAGCCAGCCGCCCGCATGGCGCCAACATGCGCATCTACCGGGCGCTGGACTACGGCCAGCTGGCGCGCTTCTACGTGCTCGACGGGCGCCAGTACCGCAGCGAACAACCCTGCCCGCAGGCCAACGGCTGGCGCGGCGGTCACGTGGTGGACGCCAGCTGCCGCGAACGCACCGACCCACGCCGCAGCATGCTCGGCTGGGAACAGGAGCGCTGGCTGCATGGCGCCTTCGCACGATCGCCCGCGCGCTGGAACGTGATCGCGCAGGATCTGCTGGTGGCACCGCTGAACCAGCATGGCCGCGACGGCGTATTCGGCCACTGGACCGACGGCTGGGACGGCTACCCGGCCACGCGCACCCGCATGCTCGAGGCGATCGCCACCACGCGGCTGCGCAATCCGGTGTTCTGGGGCGGCGACATCCACTCGTACTGGGTGAACGACCTGAAGAAAGATCCGGCCGACCCGGACTCGGCGACGCTGGCCACCGAATTCGTCGGCACCTCGATCACCTCCGACGGCCAGAGCAACGCCGAACTGCACGCCACCATGGCGCTCAATCCGCATGTGCACTACGCCGAAGGCGAAACCCGCGGCTATGTCTCGGTGACGCTGACGCCGGGGCGGATGGAAACCCGCCTGCAAGGCATCTCCGACCGCCGCGACCGCGATGCCACGGTCTCGACGTTGAAACGCTTCGTGGTCGAAGACGGCAAGGCCGGCGCAATGGAGGCATGAGCCTGCGGTGTGCTGCGGAGCATGGCAACGGCATGCGCCCCCCATCCGCCACGGCAGCCCTGCGCCGAGCTTCCACGACAGCGGCAGCACGCGTGAACCGCCATTCCGCGCCCTTGTCACGCACCCCATCACCTGCGTGCTGCGCAACGAGGTGACGGCCTCCATCGCCGCCTGGCCTGCTGCGTCATGCAGCGCCATGGACACGCCCCGGTAAGACAGCGGCGCTATATCTGGATGCCCGCTGCCAGACGCATCGAGGATGCCATGCCCACCGCCGATCCCGCCCGCCGCCGCGTGTTGCAAGGTTTGGGTGCCGGTTTGTTGCTGCCGGCCACTGCCGCTTGGTCCACGCGCAGCCTGGCTGCGCCGTCCGGGCGGCCGCTGATCACCGATGGGGTGCAGAGCGGCGATGTCGTGGATGGCCGGGCCATGCTGTGGAGCCGCTGCGACCGGCCGGCGCGGCTGCGGGTGGAATGGGATACGCGCCCGAGCCTGCGGCAGGCGCGTCGCGTGGATGGGCCGGTGGCCTTGCCGGCGCACGATTTCACTGCGCGGGTGGATCTGGGCGCGTTGCCACGCGATCAGGACATCTTCTACCGGGTGCGTTTCGAAGATGCCGACAACGGCGTCTTGAGCGCGCCGGTGCATGGCCATCTGCGCAGTGCGCCACAGGCGCGTGGCGATGTGCGCTTTGTCTGGAGCGGCGACACCGTCGGCCAGGGCTTCGGCATCAATCCGGACATCGGCGGCATGCGCATCTACAGCGCGATGCGCGAGCGCAACCCGGACTTCTTCCTGCACAGCGGCGACACCATCTATGCCGACGGCCCCGTCCCGGCCGAGCTGGTCGTCGAAGAAGGCAGGCGCTGGCGCAACCTCACCACCGCGGCCAAGAGCAAGGTTGCCGAAACGCTGGACGAATTCCGCGGCAATTACCGCTACAACCTGCTCGATGAGCATGTGCGCCGCTTCAATGCCGAGGTCGCACAACTCTGGCAATGGGACGATCACGAAACCACCAACAACTGGTCGCCCGGCAAGCAGCTGGACGCGCGCTATCAGGTGCGCGATATCGGGGTGCTGGCCGGTCGTGCGCGCCAGGCATTCCTGGAATACGCCCCGATGCGCGGCGTGCGTGCCGATGGCGACGGTCGCATCTACCGCAAGATCGGTTACGGCCCGCTGCTGGATGTGTTCGTGCTGGACATGCGCAGCTATCGCGGCGCCAACAGCGACAACCTGCAACCGCAGCCGGGCGCGGACGCGGCATTTCTCGGTACGCAGCAACTGGCCTGGCTGCAGCGCGAACTGGCCGGTTCACGCGCGCAATGGAAGGTGATCGCCGCCGACATGCCGATCGGCCTGCAGGTCCCCGATGGGCAGGACGCAGCGGGCCGCGCGCGCTGGGAGGCGATCGCCAACGGCGATCCGGGCGTGCCGCGTGGGCGCGAACAGGAGATCGCCACGCTGCTGCGTTTCATCAGCACAGCGCGCATTCGCAACACGCTGTGGCTGACCGCCGATGTGCATTATTGCGCGGCGCATTACTACCACCCGGACCGCGCGGCGTTCCAGCAGTTCGAGCCGTTCTGGGAATTCGTGGCCGGCCCGCTCAATGCCGGCAGCTTCGGCCCCAATGCACTCGATGCCACGTTCGGGCCGACGGTGATCTTCCAGAAAGCCCCGCCGGCGCCAAACCTGTCGCCGCTGGCAGGATTTCAATTCTTTGGCGAAGTGGAGATCGATGCACGCACCGGCGTGCTGACGGTGACCTTGCGCGATCTGGACGGGGTGGCGCAGTTCCGTCAGCCGATCCTGCCGCATTCCGCGGCGTGGCCGGAACCTGCCTGAGACAGTGGTCGGGCCGCCACGGCACAGATCCACGGTCTGCACGTGCTGCAGCCCGATCAAGACAACGCGCTGGCGCTGCGGTGCAAAGATGCAGTGCGTTGATCGCCGCGCCTAGTCGGCCGGCAATGGATGGAACGCCAGTGCGGCGCGGCAGTCCGGCGCCGCCCACCACTCGTGCAGCCGCCAGTGTGCGGCCTGGCCCAGCGCCGGGTCGCACCATTGCAACTGCAATGCGCCGTCGGGTGCCACCGCGTAGGCGAGCCGATGCAGGCCGAACGACAGACCATGCCCATACGCCTTGAGCAGCGCTTCCTTGGCGCACCACAGGCGGAAAAACAGCGCCTGCTGCGCGTCCGGCTCCAGCCCGGCCAGCAGTGCGATTTCGTCGGCATGGAAGAATCGCTGCGCGATCTCCAGCAGCCGCGGGCGCGCGCGGATGCGTTCCAGGTCCACGCCCAGCCGCACGCGGTTGCCCAGGCCGACCAACAGATAATCGCCACTATGGCTCCAGCCGGCGTCCCAGTCGGGCAAGGCCGGTTGCAGCGACGGGCGCCCGCGCGCGTCACGCAGCAGCGGTACCCGGGCAGGTTCCAACGCCAGCGCCTGGCCCAGCAACTCGCGCGCCTGTGGCTCGCCGCGCTCGCCATGCCGGTGCGGACGCAGCCACAGTTGCACCGGTCCGATGTGCCAGCTCGCGTACGCTGTCACGCTGCATGCACCAAGCACAACGCTCGCATCGGCGTGTGATCGCGCTCGACAGTCACTTCACGCCTGTCTGCGTTGAATGGCGTCCATGCACTACTTCCGGTGCAATCGAATGAGGAGTTCGGCAACATGGGCATCATCATCTGGTTGATCGTCGGCGGCATCGTGGGTTGGCTGGCCAGCATCATCATGCGTCGCGATGCGCAGCAAGGCATCATCCTCAATATCGTGGTCGGCATCGTCGGCGCGCTGATTGCCGGTTTCCTGTTCGGTGGCGGCATCAATCAGGCCATCACCCTGTGGACCTTCGTGTGGTCGCTGGTGGGTGCGGTGATCCTGCTGGCAATCGTCAACCTGTTTACACGTGGCCGCGTGCGTTAAACAACGCACACGCAACGCTGCAGAACCCAACGCCCGGGCTTGCCCGGGCGTTGCCGTTTCAGCCATCGACCGCAACCCGATCGGCCGGATGGTGAACCCCGTCCTCCACCGGCACGGTGATGTTCAGCGCATACGGATTGACGCCTTCCAGGCAACCGACGTTATAGCCGTATTCGTTGGGGTTGGAGCGCCGCCGGTGATGCGTATAGATACCGCACACGCCGCAGAAATAATGCGCCGCGGTATGCGTGTTGAACTGATACAGCCGCAGCACGTCTTCGCCCTGCAACACATGCAGGCCATCGAGCGTGACCGAGGCGACGATGGCGCCGCGGCGGCGGCACATCGAACAATCGCAACGGCGCGGATCGAGCAGCCCGTGCGGCAGGTCCAGATCGATCTGCACCGCGCCGCAGTGACAGCTCAGCCGGTGCACCGCCCCGAGCGTGACCTCGCCAACCTTGTGCGTGCTACGCCGCAGATGCCGCTCGCTCATGCGCTGGCCTCGGCAAGCCGCACCCAGGCCGGCGCGTGGTCGCTGGGACGCTCCCAGGTGCGTGGTTCGCGATCGATGCCCGCTTCCACCGCGCGGGTGCGCAACGCATCCGAGACCAGGGTCAGGTCGATGCGCAGCCCCAGGTTGCGGCGGTAGGCGGCCTGGCGGTAATCCCACCAACTGAAATGGCCGGCATCGTCGTGATGCTGGCGAAACGCATCGTGCAGCCCCAGCGCCAGCAGCTTGTTGAGGGCGCCGCGCTCGGCGGTGGAGGTGAGGATGTGGTTGTCGCTCCACACTTCCGGCGCGTAGACGTCGCGCGCATCCGGGGCGATGTTGAAGTCGCCCAGCACCACCAGCTGCCGGTGGCGTTGCAGTTCCTGCGCGATCCAGTCGTGCACCGCCTCAAGCCAGCGCAGTTTGTAGGCGTACTTGTCGGTGCCCACGTCCTGGCCGTTGACCACATACAGATTGATGATGCGCACGCCATCGACGGTGGCGGCGATCACACGCTGCTGCACGTCATCGAAGCCGGGGATGCCCATCTGCACCTCCAGTGCCGGCGAGCGCGACAGGATCGCCACGCCGTTGTAGGTCTTCTGCCCGCAGAACACGCTGCGGTAGCCCAGCGCGGCCAGGGCCGCATCCGGGAATTTGTGGTCTTCCAGCTTGGTTTCCTGGATGCCCACGACGTCCGGCGCGAAGTCCGCCAGCCACTGTTGCAGGTGCGGCAGGCGCACGTTGAGCGAGTTGACGTTCCAGGAGGCAATCTTCATGGCGCGGACCGTGGTTCAAACCGCCAATGGTACCGCGCCGCCCGTGTGCGCTCAGGGCCGTGGCGCGATGCGTACCCCGAGCTGGTTGGCGACCGGGCGTTCGCGCCCCGGGATGCCGGTGTGGATGGGGCGATTGAGTGCGCGCACGCGCCCATCCACCCGCGCGGCCAGGGTGCTGGAGCCGCCGCCGTCCAGGTTGATGGCGGACGTGGCGCCAAGCTGCTGCAGCACCGTGGTCAGCGCGTCCAGGGTGATGCCGGCGCTATAGCCCGGCTGGCGGCCGTCGGCGACCACCATCCACAGCGTCCTGCGCGCGCGATCCAGTCCCAGCGCGCTGCGCGGCTCGAGGCCGTCGTAGTACTCGGCGCGGCTGGCCTCGCGCCGCTGGCGCTTGCCGCCGCGCAGCAGCAGCGGGCCGGCCCCCACCCCCAGGCGGGTGCCCGGCGGGCAGCTGCCATGCACGATGCTGACCGCATTGCGCGCGCCCACGCATAACGCCGCGTTGACGCGTGCATCGCTGGTGGCGGCGGCCGAATCCAGATGCCCCGCGTCGATCGCCAGGCCCTCGGCAGTGACGCCCTGCCCTGCCGCCGGCACGAACGCCTTGTCGAACAACTGCCCGCCCTCGAACGGCAGGAAGTAATCGGCATTGATCGCCAGCGCCAGGCCGCGGTCGCGCACGAACGCGGTGGTCGGCTTGGCCAGGAACTCGCCGCCCCCGCTGCGCTCGCCAGGGGTGCCGACCAGTTGCAGCCCGGGGGTGGCAAGGTCGATCTCGGCGATATGCAGCATCACCGGTTGCGGTGCGCGCATGGCCTGCCGCCAGTAGCGCACGCCCGGCGCCAGCGTGATCGGCGCGCCAGGCGCCGGCACCGGCTGCACCAGCGGTTCGATGCTGACGCGTTCGCGTGCATGGGCCTGATCCAAGGCGGCCAGCACTGCGTCGATGCGTGCAGGTGGCGTGCGCAGCAGCAGCCGTTGGGTGGGCGCGGTCTGCAACACCTGCGCCAGGCCGGCGCAGCGCGCACCGCGGCAGGCACTGGCATCGATGCCGACGCGTGCCGGGCCATCGGCATCGTCTGGTACCTGCAAGGCGATGCGATTGTGTTCGGCCGGTTTGCAGCGGCTCGCCGCCGCCAGCACATCGTCCGGCCATTGGCCCCAGCAGTCGCCGCTGACGAGGGTCTCCATCGGCACGAAGGGCGTGGCTGCCGATGGAGTTGCGGCATCGTCGGCACTGGCGCTGCCGGCCAGTGTTGCCAGCACTGCCAGCACTGCCAGCAATGGCGCCGATGCGCCGCGGCGATCAGAACGCATAGTCCACTCCCAGGTAATAGGCGCGGCCGTTGTCGAGCTGCTCGCGCATCAGTTGTCGGTCGGCACCGATCACCCGCGTCAGCCGCGCGTTGGCGAGATTGCGGCCCTGCACGGTCAGGCGCAGTTGCTTGCTGAAGTTCCAGGCCAGCTGCGCGTCGTAACTGGTGATCGGGTCGTAATAGCGGTCGTTGACGCGGTTGTCGGTGGCGGCCGAAAGCAGCTGCTGGCCGGTGTAGTTGGCGCTGACGCGCGCACTGAACCGGCCGATGTCGTACAGCAGCGAGGCATTGGCGCTGCGCCTGGGCGATTCCATCAGGCCGGGCAGCGCGCGGCGCGTGCCGTCGGCCATCTGCACATCGGCGGTACGCGGGTCGAGCAGGGTCGCGTTGAACATCGCGCCCAGGTTGGACCAGGCGCCGGGCAGGAAATCGAAGCGTGTGTCGATGGCGGTCAATTCGATGCCCTGCACCTGCGCATCGCCGGTATTGATCGCCTGGGTGGTGGTGACCTGATAGCTGCCGACCAGGCCGCCGGGGTCGCGCTGGGTGTCGGTGCTGGTCAGGCGCACGATTTCATCGCCGATGCGCTTGTGGAACAGTGCCAGCGACAGCTGTGAATCGCGGTCCGGGTACCATTCCAGCGACAGGTCCAGGTTGTCGGCGCGACGGGGGCTTAGCAGCGGGTTGGCGATGCTGCGATTGATGGTCAGGCCGGTGGCATCGACCACCGGGCTGCTGTTCTGGCCGATGTCGGCGTAGGTGGGCAGACCGATGGTGCGGCTGCCGGCCACGCGCAGTTTCACTGCCGGGGTGATGTCCCAGGCCAGGTTCGCCGAAGGCAGCAGGAAGCGGCGGTCGCTGTCGGCCGATTGCTGCACGTAGTTGCTGGTGCTGTTCAAGGGCTGCGGCACCGCGCTACGTACGGCGCGCTGCAGGTATTCGTTGCGCAGGCCGACCGTGGCCAGCGTGCGCTCGCCATGCCAGGTGCCCATGACATAGGCGGCGCCACTGCGCTCGTCGATGCCGAAATCGCTGATCGCGCTGTTGCGGGCATTGGTGCTGGCCGGCACGTAGGCGCCTGGCGAAGCGGCAGCGAACGCGGCGACCCTGGCCGGGTCGATCAACAACAGGCAGCCGACTTCGGCGTAGGGGCAGATGCGCGCATCGTCGGTGCCGATCGTCGCCAGGCTCACGCGGCCGGCCGGATTGCGGCGGACTTCATCCAGGTTGTAGCGCTGCTGCAGGTCGCGGTACTGCAGGCCGCCACGAATGCCCCAGCCGCGCGCATCGGCATCGGCGTTCTGGCTGTAGTCCAGCTTGAACGTCGTCGTGTCGGTGCTGCTCTTTTCCACGCGGGTCAAGAAATACTGCTGGGTGTAGTTGGCCGCATTGCCGTAGTACCCGGGGTCGACCGGGGCGATGCGCGGGCGCGTGTCGTCGCCGAGCGCATACGCAAAGCCCAGCCGCGGGGAGGCGGCGGCGCTGAACACATCCTCGCGGGTGTCCTGCCGGTACTTGCCGGTGGCGCGGTTGAGCAATGCGTCTACATGACCTTCCGGATTGAGCCGGAAGCTGCCGCCCAGTTGCGCGTAGCGCAGCGTGCGGGTCTGGTCGAAATGGTTGGCATCCACCTGCGCGCTGCCCTGCGCGTAGCGGCCGTTGCGGGCGTCGGTGATCGTGGCATTGCCGACGCGGTTGATCCACTGCGAGCGACGCTGCTCGTCGTTGCCGTGCTCGAAGGTGCCGGCGCTGAAGGCCAGCCTCACGTCCTGGCCGTCGTCGTATTCGAGCTTGCCGAACACGCTGCGGCGCTGGCGCAGGTTGTCGTAGCTGAGCGGGCGAAAGCGGTCCGGTGCGATCGCCAGGCCGTCCGGATCCAGACCGGGCGTGAGGGTCTGTCGCACACCGTTGGCGTAATAGCTGTAGCTGTCGATGGCGGTATTCAACGACGCCGAATCGCGCCGGAAGTAATCGGCAGACAGCACCACGCCGAAGCGCTGGTCCGGCCCGAAGGTGTCGCTGAAACTGCCCTGCACCTGGCCCGATGGGGTGCTGCCCTGCAGCTGCCGGCGGTTTTCCCAATCGGCCAGGTTGGCGCGCACGGTGGCAAAGCGGCCGTCGTGATCGAAGGCGCTGCGCGTGCGCAGCGCGGCGATGCCGCCGATGGCATTGCTGTCCATGTCGGCGTTGAAGCTCTTGTAGATGTCCACCTGCTGCGCCAGCGAGGCGGGGATCACGTCCAGCGATTGCACGCGCCGGCTGGTTTCGGTGGACGGCAGCGCCACCCCGTCGATCAGCACGTTGTTGTAGTCGGGGTTGAAGCCGCGCAGGCTCATGAACTGCGCTTCGCCGCGGCCGTTGTTGACCACCATCGACACGCCCGGCACCCGCTGCAGGGCCTCGCCCAGGCCGAAGTCGGGGATCGAGCCGATATCGTCGGCGGCCACGCCGTCGGACACCACGGCGGCCTCGCGCTTGGCGCCGATCGCCTGGCGGATCGACAGGTGCTGGCCGGAGACCTGCACCGCGTCCAGCTGCACCGGGGTGGTGTCGCTGGCCGGCGCAGCGGCATGGGCGCCCAGGCTGGCGTTCATGCACAGGGCCAGCAGGCCGAGGCGGGGACATGGACGGGTACGCAAACGTGACATGGGATGACCGCAGATGGCAGAGGCCGCCAATTTAATAACTTACTGTGAATTAATTATTTCAGCCGAAGCGGGTAGACTGGCGCGTCCCCCGTGCCACCGCTCGCCATGCCGTCCACTGCTGCTGTCGCATTGCCGCCGCATTCGCCGCATTTCCCCTTCCTGAGCCGCAATGAGCGCGACATGCTCGACCGCCTGCGCCTGGCCGGTGTGCTCACCCGCGCCGACCTCAGCCGCGGCACCGGGCTGACCGTGCAGACCGCGGTGCGCCTGATCGAAGGCCTGCAGGCGCGCGGCATGGTCCACATGGGCAGCGGCGTGGCACGTGCCGGGCGCGGCAAGCCGGGGGTGGCGGTGTCGTTGAATCCGGCGCACGGCCACACCTTGGGCGTGTCCATCGCCACCGATGCGCTGACCCTGGCGCTGGTGGATTTCACCGGCCAGGTGCTGGCGGTCAGCGAGCTGCCGCTGGACGCGCGCAGTGCGGATGCGGTGTTGCTGCAGCTGCAGGCCGGCGATGCGGCGCTGCTGGCAGGCCTGGAGCACGCGGCGGGGCCGCGGCTGGGCATCGGGCTGGCCATGAGCGGGTTTTTCACCGGGGAGGACGGGCGCATCAATCCGCCCGAACCGCTGCGCGCGCTTGGCGAGTTCGCGTTGGCGCCCTGGCTGGCGCAGGCCTGCGCGCAGCCGGTGTGGATGGACAACGACGGCAGCGTGGCCGCCGCCGGCGAAGCGATGCTGGGCGTGGGCCGTCGCCACCGCGATTTTGCCTATCTCTATCTCAGCTACGGGTTCGGTGGTGGCCTGGTCATCGACGGCCAGGTCATGCGCGGTGCGCGCGGCAATGCCGGTGAATTCGCCGGCATGCTGCCGGCGCAGAAGCTCGAACGCGCCACGCTGGAATTGCTGCGCGAACTGCTGGCCGCCGACGGCGTGGTGTTTGCCGATGTACGCAGCCTGCTGGCCGCCTACGACCCGCGCTGGCCGGCAATCGAACGCTGGATCGCGCGCAGTGCGCCGGGGGTGTCGTTGATCGTCTCGGCGATCACTGCGGTGTGCGACCCGGAAGCGATCGTGTTCGGCGGCCGCCTGCCGGCCGACCTGGCCCGGCGCCTGATCGCCGCCGTGCAGATCGACAACCTGCCGCGTCGCGGCCAGGCCAGGCCGATGCCCGTGCTGCTGCCGGCCGAGGCACCGGCCGACGCCTGCGCGATCGGGGCAGCCACACTGCCGCTGAAGGCGCGCTACTTCCGTTAGTGCGCGCGCCGGCAGCGACGCCGCCTGCCGTGCACGCCATGCGTCTTCGCCCTGCCGCTGGCGCTACGGCAGCCTGCCCGGCGCGGATGCTGCGTCAGCGCGCGCAGCAGCTGGCATGCAGCTCCCGTGCAAGCATCACCACCTGCTGCTCGGTGGCGGCATCCATCTCCTCGAACATCTCCTCGCCGCGCAGCGGGGCGGCAGGCGGCAGCGGATGTCCGAACGGCTGCTGGGCCACCAGTCGCCAGGCATCGCCGTACAGCGGCTCGGCGCTCGCCAGCATCGGCGAGGACACGAACTGATCCAGCACCGGCATCGCCGCCCGGTTGCCCTGCATCGCCATCGTCTCCAGGTCGGCCAGCACCTGCTCGGCCTCGGCACGATCGGACCGGGAGAGCGGTTGCGGGCTGCCGTCTTCGGCGATGGCGGGTTGGCGCTCCAGCAGCAGGCCGGCGCGTCGACGCAGCAATTCCAGCTGCGCGTCGGTATTGCCGCCGGCGGCAGCCTGACGCAGCAGTTGGTCCACCTGCGCGTACTCGCCTTCGCCCACGTGCTGGCACGCCTTCAGCCGGGCAGCATGGTCGCGTGCGCGTTGCGACACCGCCGCGCGCGCGCCAGGCTCCGCCGGGTCCGCATCGCCAACGAACGGCGCCGCCGGCGCTTCGGCAAGCATGGCGCAGCGGCGATAGGCCTGCGCGCGCGCATACGACGCCGCGGCAAGCGCGCCTGGCGCGGCAGCGGCGCTGCTGCGCCCCGTTCCTGCAGCGCTGGCCTGCAGCGTCGCTTCGGCCTGGAAGTCCTGCCGCGCTCCGGTACCACAGGCTGACAAGGCCAGCGCCTGCGCCACGAGGAGCAGCCATCGGAACGGCGCGCCGGTCCCTCTCATTGCCGGATCCGCGGTGCATCCGCCTCGGCGCTGCGCTGGCTCTGCTCCGAGGACGCCAGACCCGCCGCTTGCGCAGAGCGGTCCCGCACCAGCTGGGCGATGGCGCGATCGCGCAGTTCTTCGCGCAGCTGCGCTTCGATCATCCCGCCTACGGTGTCGAGGGTGGCGGTGTGCTTTTCCTCCAGGCGGATCAGGTGATAGCCGCCGGGACCGCGCACGGGGCCGGACACGTCGCCCACCCCCAGCGCACGCACCGGCGCCGCGAAAGGGGTGTCCAGGTACAGGCCGAACATCGACGACAACTGTCCCCCGTCGGCGGCAGTGGCACCATCGTCGGATTCCTCGGCGGCCAGTCGGGCGAAATCGCCTCCACGCGCGATACGACGGCGCAGCATCTGCGCACGCTCCAGGGCCTGCGCCTGACTCAATGGATGACTGCGCCGCGGCGCCGACTCGGGCTGTTCGGCGATGAAGACATGGCTGAGCCGGAATTCGTCGAAGTCGCCCGGCCGTTCGGCAAAACGCCGTGCGATAGCGGCCTGCGACACCGTCACGCTCTGCAGCAGGTGGTCGCGCTCGGCCTGCGCAAGCACGGTGTCGGCAGCCTCGCGCAGCAGGGCCGCGGTTTGCGGATCATCGGCAAGGCCTTGGCGCCTTGCGTGTTCGGCCAGGACCGCGCGCTCGATGGACGCAGCGGCGCTGTCCGCATTGTCGCGGCGTGCCTGTTCCGCTGGCGCAGCCTCTTTGCCCGCATCTGCGTCTGCCGGCGACGCAATGGCAGCCTGCGTGATCATGCAGGCAGCGAGCAGCAGCAACCCGCAGCGCCTCGCGCGTGCAGGACCCACAGAAACGTTGAATGACCTGGACATGACATCTCCCTCCGAAACAGCGGCGATTGACGCTTGCCAGCCATCCGGTGCGGCAACCTCGGCCGCACCGGATGCCGTCAAGGCGTTACGGGGCGTAATGCGAAATGCGCCGCCCGTTGATCTTCAGCGTGCGCATGGTCGACTTCGGGTCGTCGGTGGTAATCAGCCCGAACCGCTGCGACATCAGGAAACCGATGTCGCCGCGGTGGTCTGCGGTATCGGATTTGCCCTGGTACGAGGAATACAGTTGCGACAATCGGTAGCAGCACGAACCGTTGTTGCTGATGAACTCGCCGGCACCCGGGCCATCGGGAATGGCCTGGAAGATGGCAATGCGCTTGCCCTCGGCACGCGCTGCGTTCTTCTGGCCCTGCAACAGGCCATCGTCCTGCTTGACGTTGATTTCCAGCGTGTGGGCATAACGCTGCCATTCGACGCGACTGGCCGGCACATCGATCTTCGCCAGCATGTTGGTGGTGTAGACCGGGATGGCATGCACATACCGGGAGTTGCCGACAAAGGCGGCCGGGTGCGGGAACAACGTGGCGTTGACCTTCATCGCCACGACCTGCTCGGGATGATCGGGAAACGCCTTCAGGGCAGCGGTGTGTACCGCGCGCACGCCATCGGCCGACTTGACGTCGAAGATCAGCGGCAGCTGCATGTTGTTGCGCTTCCAGTACGCAAACAACTCGTCCAGGCTGTACATCTCCCACCCGGTGACGGTGCCACGGTCCGGCGTGAGCAGGTGCAGTCGCTTGATGTTGGCCAACGACAGGCTGCTGACCAGCGGGTTGGCGCCCTGGTTGGTTCTCGGGTTGTACTTGGCACCCCCGACGACGGTGTACACGTCGGTGGTGCGCCCAAGATTGAAGTCGTGGCTCAGCACCGGCATGCCGTCCTGGGTCACCTTGACGTCCAGCTCGACGCCGTCCATGCACTGCACGTCGGCATTGAGCACGGCGCGGCTGGAGTTTTCCGGAATCGCTGGATCGCCCGAGTATTTGCCCCACAGGCCGCGATGGGCCAGCACCAGGGTATCGGCGGTGAACTTGTCGTTGAGGATCTCCGCCATCTTGTTGGCGGTATTGCCACAGGATGCCGCAGCAAGTTGCGGCATGGCGGCCAGCACGGCCAGCGCGCCGAGCAGGCGGCAGGCACGGGCCAGGGGATGTGGAACGAGGGTGGTCGGCATGGTCTCTGTGTCCCGGTTTGTAGGTGCAGCAAGGGCAAGGGATGGACGAGAGCCGACAGGTCGACGCAATCGGCGAACTCGCTTGCAGCGCACTCGCCAGCCGGTCGATACCGGGGGTGAGGCCAAGCCGTGCGTGATCAGCGTTCGGCTTGTGCGCCAATTTAGTCACCCTAGATGACTTAATTTCTTCGCTGGTGTTGCGGTTGTTCGCGATCGCGCAGGCATTGCGTGCAAAACGAAGCGGACGATGCGATCGCATCGATGCCACGCGAGGACGCAGCGCCGTCGTGCATGCGCGCGCAGCGCGTCGGACGCCAGCGCACCGAGGTCTGACGGGGCGTTGCGCACGGTTCGTCACGATGCTGGATCGCTGCCGGCACCGGCGCGGTGCGCGCGGTCGACCGATAACCCCCCCGCCCTTCGCGTCAGAAGACGATCGTAGGGACGTGGCAACACAGGCGCTGCCCGCTGCCAGCCTTGGCCAAAACGCAAAACGCCGGCACTAGGCCGGCGTTCTGCGACTGCTCAGTGACTGTCCGTCAGTGGCCCGACGCGCCGCTGGCACCCAGGCCGGTTTCGGCACGGATCTGCTGCGCCTTGAACGCGGCACGTTCGTTGGCGGCCTGCGGGCTGTGATCCAGGATCGAGAACAGCCAGATGCCGACAAAGCCAATGGTCATCGAGAACAGTGCCGGCGAGGTGTACGGGAACGGCGCCGAGCCGGCTGCATTGCCCAGCGTGTCCACCCACACCGACGGCGACAGCACCGTCAGCACCAGCGAGGAGATCAGGCCCAAAAAGCCACCGACCACCGCACCGCGGGTGGTGCAGTTCTTCCACAACAACGACAGGATCAGCACCGGGAAGTTGGCCGAGGCGGCGATGGCAAATGCCAGCGACACCATGAAGGCCACGTTCTGCTTCTCGAACACGATGCCCAGCAGCACCGCGATCACGCCCAGCACCAGGGTGGTGGCGCGCGAGACCTTCAGCTCCGAACCCGGCGCCGGGTTGCCCTTCTTGATCACCGTGGCATACAGGTCATGCGACACCGCCGAGGCACCGGACAGGGTCAGGCCTGCGACCACCGCCAGGATGGTGGCGAAGGCCACCGCCGAGATGAAGCCCATGAACACGTTGCCGCCGACCGCGTTGCCGACCAGCACCGCCGCCATGTTGGCCGCGCCCTTGCCGCCGTGGATGGTGCCGGTGGTGACATCGGCGAACTGCGGGTTGGTCAGCACCAGGGCGATCGCACCGAAGCCGATGATGAAGATCAGGATGTAGAAGTAGCCGATCCAGGTGGTGGCCCACAGCACCGACTTGCGCGCCTGCTTGGCATCGGGAACGGTGAAGAAGCGCATCAGGATATGCGGCAGGCCGGCGGTGCCGAACATCAGCGCCATGCCGAAGGAGATCGCCGAGATCGGGTCCTTCACGAAACCGCCCGGCCCCATGATCGACAGGCCCGCCTTGGCCGCGTCCTCGGGCGATGCACCGCCGTTGGCCGCGATCGCCGTCTTCACCCGCACGCCCTCGGCAAACAGCGCCTCGAAGCTGAAGTTGAAGTGCCACATGATCGCCACGGCCATGAAGGTCACGCCGGTCAGCAGCAGCACCGCCTTGATGATCTGCACCCAGGTGGTGGCGGTCATGCCGCCGAACAGCACGTAGACCATCATCAGCACGCCGACCAGGGTCACCGCCACCCAGTAGTCCAGCCCGAACAGCAGCTTGATCAACGCGCCGGCGCCGACCATCTGTGCGATCAGGTAGAACAGCACCACCACCAGCGTGCCCGACGCGGCAAAGCTGCGGATGGCAGTCGGCGCGAAGCGATAGCCGGCCACGTCGGCGAAGGTGTACTTGCCGAGGTTGCGCAGCCGTTCGGCCATCAGGAAGGTCAGGATCGGCCAGCCGACCAGAAAGCCGATCGCATAGATCAGGCCGTCGTAGCCATTGGCCATCACCGCCGCGGTGATGCCCAGGAACGAGGCCGCCGACATGAAGTCGCCGGCGATCGCCAGGCCGTTCTGGAAGCCGGTGATGCCGCCGCCGGCGGTGTAGAAGTCGGAGGCCGACTTGGTCTTGGCCGCCGCCCACTTGGTGATCCACAAGGTGCCCAGCACGAAGAAGGCGAACATGCCGATCGCCACCCAGTTGGTGGGTTGCTTGTCGACCTGGCCCATGTCGCCGCCAGCGGCAAGCGCGATGCCGGCCGGCAGCAGCCCGGCCAGGATCAGGAGAAGACGCGAATACTTGCTCATTTGCGGGCGTCCTCGAGGATCTGCGCGGTCAGCTGGTCGTAGGTGTTGTTGGCGCGGCGCACGTAGATGGCGGTGATGGCGATGGTGAACACCATCACCCCGATCGCGATCGGGATGCCGATCGAGGTCACGCCTTCACCCATCGGCTTGGCGAGGAATTCCTTGTCGAAGGCGATCAGGCCGATGTAGCCGTAATAGGCCAGCAACATCAGCACGGTGAGGGTCCAGCCCAGCGTGTTGCGCTGGCGCTTGAGTGCGTGGTACTTCGGATTGGCATCGATCTTGGCGATCAGTGCGTCATTCGAGACGGTCATTGTCTGTCTCCTGGTAGAGCGCTGGTAAAACGACGGTGGCCTTGCCCGTTCCACCGCAGTGGAGCGGGCCGCCAGTGGCAAAAACTAGAAGCTGTACTTGGTGGTGAATTGCAGGCGCGAAATGTCGCCGCTGTCGCCGTTCTCGGCTTCGCGGCGGCCGTACATCAGCTCCGCGCCCACATCGACCTTGGGCAGCGGCGAATAGAACACGTTGGCGCGGATGCTCTGCTGCGACTTGCTCGCGAGCGCGCCGGTGTTGGCGATGTCGTGGTCGTAGTTCACGCGCGAATACATGATGGTGCTGCGCAGCTTGGCGTTGTAGTCGTGGCGCCAGGCCACCCAGCCGGCGATCGTGCTGACGGTCTGGATGTTGCCGTCGATGTCGATCTCCACATCCGAGCCGTTGCCCAGGCCCAGGTAGCGCCCCAGGCCCTCGCCGTAGCTGAGCTGGTAACGCAGATCGTTGTTGGCGTTGATGATCCAGCGGCCGCCGCCGGCGATCGCACCGCCGAAGTCGGTGTCGTTGGTGAGCGCGCTACGCGTGCGGTACTGGCGCGCGATCGCCGACAGGCCGAACGTGCCCCAGGTGCCCTTCCAGTTGTAGCGCGCGGTCAGGTCCGGCATCGCGCCGTGGTCCGAGGCCAGGATGGTGTTGCCGCCCTGGTAGGGCGTGGTCAGTGTCTCGGGATTTTCCGCCGACACGCTGAAGGCGCCGCGGGTGTAGCGGATCTGGGTCTGGCGGCTGAACAGCGCGCCATCGGTCGGCCCGACGATGTCGGCCGCCTCGGGCAGGATCGTGGAATCGATGAAGTTGGACCAGGTCTGGCCGGCCAGCCAGTTGTTCCAGCTCACGTAGGCGTGGCGCAGGGTGCCGCCGTACAGATTGTTGACCTGGTTGGCCAGCGCGTTGCCGAAGAAATCCAGCTCGATGAAGCCGGTGATCTTGTCGCCGTTTTCGGTGACCGTGTCCACGCCCAGGTTGAAGCGCGAGAACTTGGCGTGGAAGTCGGTGTCGGTGCTCGAGGCCTGGCCACCGACCGGCGTCTGGGTCGGGATGTACAGGTAGCGCCCCACTGCGCCTTCGGGCAATGCGCCGTCGGAGGTGCGGGTGGTCATGAAGTCGGCCTTGATGAAACCACCGTAGCGGAACGTCGTCCCCGCCGCTGCATTGGGTGTGATGCTGGTCAGCTGGATCGGCCGCTTGCCGGCCGGCACCGCCGGCGCGGCAGGTGCCTGCGCCTGTGCGGCACGCACCTCGGTCACCTGGGTCTGCGTCTGCGTGATCTGGCCCTGCTGCTGTTGTTGCGCAGACACCAGCAGCTGGACCTGACGCTCGAGCTCGGCGATGCGCGCTTCCAGCGCCTTTTCCTTGGCGGTCTGCGCGAACGCCACGCCCGGCAGGATGGTGGCCACCAACAAGGCAGCCGCCAGCGGATGGCGCACTAACGGTGCAGTACGGTGTGTCATGGACCCCTCTCCCCGATATGGCCTCGCGCTTGATGGCGATGCTGTGCGGAGCGTGAGGCAGTCCGCGCTTTGCAGCCTATTCGCCTTTGGTCGTAGCTGCAGCGCAGCATTCCACAAGGTGACCGATCGTCGCACCAGGGCCGGCAACGGATTGCGGATCACGCGCTGCGGCAGGTAAGACCAAGGTCTAAGGCCCGGTTGAACGCCGGGACAGAATGGATACGGCACACTGATTGTCTACCGAGGGCAGCCGCAACGTCCTCTTCCGACAAGTTCATCGCAAGTGAGGGTGCCATGGCTGAGGTTTATCCCGTCGATCCCGCGTTCGCCGCCAATGCGCGCATTACGCGCGAGCAGTACGCAACGCTGTATCGCGAATCGATCGAACACCCCGAGCAATTCTGGGGCAAGGCCGCACAGCGGCTGGAATGGTTCAAGCAACCCACCCAGGTGAAGGACGTCAGCTACGCGCTGGAGGATTTCCACATCCGCTGGTTCGGCGATGGCGAGCTCAATGCCAGCGTCAACTGCCTGGACCGCCAGCTGGCCACGCGCGGCGACAAGACCGCGCTGTTGTTCGAGCCCGACAGCCCGGATGCGCAGTCCTATCCGGTCACCTATCGCGAGCTGTACGAGCGCGTCTGCAAGCTCGGCAATGCGCTGCGCAACCTGGGCGTCAAGAAGGGCGACCGGGTCACCATCTACCTGCCGATGATCGTCGATGCCGCCGTGGCCATGCTCGCCTGTGCGCGCATCGGTGCGGTGCACTCGGTGGTGTTCGGCGGGTTTGCGGCCAATTCGATCGCCGACCGCGTGATCGATTGCCAGAGCAAGCTGATCATCACCGCCGACGAAGGCCTGCGCGGCGGCAAGAAGATTCCGCTCAAGGCCAACGTCGATGCAGCGCTGAAACTGCCCGGCACCAACACCGTGGAAACGGTGCTCGTCGTGCGTCACACCGGTGGTGCGGTCGAGATGCAGGCACCGCGCGATCGCTGGTTCCACGATGTGGTCGACGGCCAGCCGGCTGCGTGCGAGCCCGAGCGCATGAACGCGGAAGATCCGTTGTTCATCCTCTACACCTCCGGGTCCACCGGAAAGCCCAAGGGCGTGCTGCACACCACCGCCGGCTACCTGCTGTTTGCCAGCTACACGCACGAAGTGGTGTTCGACCTGCGCGAGGACGACATCTACTGGTGCACTGCCGACGTGGGCTGGGTCACCGGCCACAGCTACATCGTCTACGGCCCGCTCGCCAACGGCGCCACCGCGGTGATGTTCGAAGGCGTGCCGAACTATCCGACCGTGTCGCGCTTCTGGGAAGTGATCGACAAGCACAAGGTCAGCATCTTCTACACCGCGCCCACCGCGATCCGCGCGCTGATGCGCGATGGCGAGGAGCCGGTCAAGAAGACCTCGCGCAAGAGCCTGCGCCTGCTCGGCAGCGTCGGCGAGCCGATCAATCCGGAAGCCTGGCGCTGGTACTACGAGGTGGTCGGCGACAGCCGCTGCCCGATCGTGGACACCTGGTGGCAGACCGAAACCGGCGGCATCCTGATCTCGCCGCTGGCCGGCGCGGTCGATCTCAAGCCCGGCTCGGCCACCCTGCCGTTCTTCGGCGTGCAGCCGGCACTGGTGGATGCCGAAGGCAAGGTCCTGGAAGGCGCCACCGAAGGCAACCTGGTGCTGCTGGATTCGTGGCCGGGCCAGATGCGCTCGGTGTACGGCGACCACCAGCGCTTCATCGACACCTACTTCCGCACCTATCCGGGCAGCTACTTCACCGGCGACGGTTGCCGCCGCGATGCCGATGGCTATTACTGGATCACCGGCCGCGTGGACGACGTGATCAACGTGTCCGGCCACCGCATCGGCACCGCCGAAGTGGAAAGCGCGCTGGTCTCGCACCCGAAGGTCGCCGAAGCGGCGGTGGTCGGCTTCCCGCACGACGTCAAGGGCCAGGGCATCTATGCCTACGTGACCTTGATCGCCGGCGAAACCCCGAGCGAGGAACTGCACAAGGAACTGGTGACCTGGGTGCGCAAGGAAATCGGCCCGATCGCCTCGCCCGATCATCTGCAGTGGGCACCGGGCCTGCCCAAGACCCGCTCGGGCAAGATCATGCGCCGCATCCTGCGCAAGATCGCCGAAAACGCCCCCGACCAACTCGGCGACACCTCGACCCTGGCCGACCCGTCGGTGGTGGATTCGTTGGTCAATGAGCGGTTGGCGCGCTGACGCGCGTCGGGAATGGGGAATCGGGAGTGGGGAATCGTCGAAGCGGTTCCCTGAGCAGTGGGGAATAGGCGGCATGGGGATTGTGGAAGCGGTCCCCAGGCCATGTCTGCCCACGTCGATTTTTGATCTCCCAACCCGTCACACTGACTTCGCCGCCTCGCTGTCGCCGTCTTGTTGCTGTTGCTGTTGCTGTTGCTTTGCTGCCTTCGCTGTTGCCTTTGCAATTCCCGATTCCCCACTCCCGATTCCCGATTCCCGGCCCCTCAATGACCACCCTGCTGATCGCCGACGACCACCCCCTGTTCCGTGAGGCCTTGCGCGGGGCTGTGCAGCGCGTGATGCCGGGCGTGCAGTTGTTCGAGGCCGACACGGTGGATGCGCTGTACACCCTGGCCGATGCGCAACCGGATGCCGACCTGTTGTTGATGGATCTCAACATGCCGGGCGCGCAGGGATTCAGCGCGTTGGTGCACATGCGCTCGCTGCATCCGCAGCTGCCGGTGGTGGTGGTGTCGGCGCGCGAGGAGCCGACGGTAATGCGGCGTGCGATCGACCATGGCGCGTTCGGCTTCATTCCCAAATCCGCCGATTCGGACACCATCGGCCGCGCCCTGGCCACGGTGCTCGATGGCGAGCGCTGGATCCCGGCAGAGGCGCAGAACCTGCCGCCGACCGACAGCGAAGAACGCGAAGTGGGCCAGCGCCTGCGCGATCTCACCCCGCAACAGTTCCGCGTGCTGCAGATGCTCGGCGCCGGGCGCCTCAACAAGCAGATCGCCTACGATCTGGGCGTGTCCGAGGCCACCATCAAGGCGCATGTCACCGCGATCCTGCGCAAGCTCGGCGTCACCAACCGCACCCAGGCGGTGCTGATGGCCGGCAAGCTCGCCATCGATGCCGACGGCATCGTACTGCCGCCGCCCGAAGACGACTGAGCACGCTGCAGCGACCGGCTGCGCGCCCCGTCAGCGCAGACCGATCGCCGTCGCAGGAAACGCTGCCGGTGGCAGCTCCGGCCCGCTCGTCAGCGCAATGGCTGGCCGGTGCAGACCTTCGATGCGCGTTGCGGCGAGGGCGCGTGCCACACCGCGTTGCCGTTTTCGTCCTCGCCTTCATAGATCGCATAGCGCCCATCGTCCTGACGATGCATGGTCGGGCTGAAGGTGAGGAAATCGGTGCGGCCGTCCGGGCCAATGAACTGCATATCGCCTCCACAGGCGATATTGGAATTGGTTTCCGGCCCCAGCGCAGCGCAGGTGACCTGCGAGGTCTCCGCACGCACCACGCGCGTCACGCGCGGCCGGACCAGCCCGCGATCGGCGGCGTCGCAGAAATAATCGGCAAGCACCGTGCGCATCTCCTGCTGCGACGGCATCCAGGACGGACAGCTGCTGTACGCATCGGCCGTGCAGCTTGAGACAACCGCGGCAGGCGCGTTGCGATCGGGCGCAGCAGCGAGGCTGTCTTGCAGCGGCAGCAACAGGCAGGCGGCGACCGCCAGCAGGGGAAGATAGGAAGGCATCGAAACGTGCGGCCTGGCGTGTACGGGGCACGCGACTGTACGCCATGGCAATCGATGCCGTGCATGTCCACGCTGCGGCATGGCGTGCGTGTGCATGTCGTGCGCCTGCCGCGCATGGTCCGGTCGCGATCACGTCGGCGATGGATGCATCGCGCGCCGGTGCGGCGCGGTGGCATCGCTCCACCTGCAGCGTCGTAGTTGCGCAATCGCTCCGTGCCGACTGCCGCGGCACTGGCAAGCCCAAGCGTCGGGGCGTGACCGCGTCCACAGCCCCGCACCGCGCGACATCGCAGTTGTCGATATCACCATTGACCATCAGCTCATGCCTGGGCAAGGCTCGGGCTTGATGACGCTACTGGAGCTGGCATGGCGCGACGTTTTCCCTGGCTCTGGATCGGGCTGCTGATTGCCTGTGCATTGATCGCGGTGCTCGCATGGCAGAACAAGCAGCTGCGCGCGCAGCAGCAGATGTTGCAGACCCGCATCAGCGCGCCGTATGACGGCATGTACGTGCCGCGCATCGCGGTCACCGATACCCAGGGCCAACGCCATCTGCTCGGCGTGCCGCAGGGACAGGCGCAGGTGCTGTTCTTCTTCACCACCACCTGCCCGTATTGCCAGCGCTCGGCACCCACCGTGCTGCGTGCGGCAAGGCAGTTGCAGGCCAATCTGCCCGGCCGTCCGCAGTTGCTCGGCGTATGCCAGTGCGATGCGGCGCAGGCTGCGCGCTATGCGCATGTGCATGGCTTCGATTTTCCGGTGGTCACGTTGACCGATCGTCGCGCACTGATGCTGTTTCGCGCGCGCAACGTGCCACTGCTGATGGCCATCGATGGGCAGGGGCGCGTGCGCCATTCCCGTCTTGGGGTCTTCGATACCACGGAGCAGGTGCAGGACCTGGTCGCCGCGTTGCGCCGCACGGATGCGCCAGCGGCTTTGGCAACGGTGAAGGAGTAATGCATGAAGAAGCGTTGGGGTACTTTGCGGACGGCGTTGATGGCGGCCACGTTCCTGGCCAGTACCGGTTTCGGTGCGTTCCAGGTCATGGCGGTGGATAACGCACAGCCGAAAACCGAATCGTGTAGTGCGTGGGCCTGCAAAGCCGAGTGTCCGGAGTTTGGCGGCGACCTGGGCCAGGGCAACGTCTGCTACTGCTGCGGCTAGGAGCGGCGAGCAAAACGCCTGTGCAGCTACGTCTTGTTAGCCACGCCAGGTCTGACGGCGGGGTCCCCCCGGACCCCGCCGTTTACCCGCATCGCTGGATGCTGCAGACCGCGCTCAGCGCAGCGCGCGGTAACTGAAATCACGCAACACCACTGCGCCTTGCTGCGCAGCGTAGATGCCGAGCTGCAGGCTCAGGAAGCCGCCGAACACGTTGTGGTGAAAGCCGGACATTTCCATGCGCGTGGGGTGGCGAATCCACTGCCAGCCATCGTCGAAGCAATAGTCGAAGGTCACCACATGCGCATCGTTGCTCAGACGCAGGCGGATGCGTCGGTGCGTGTTAGGCGCGCGTGCCCACACCAGTTCTTCGGAGTATTCGTAGGTCTTGATGGTATCGGGCGTAACGCCGATGCCGACGAAGGCCTTGTGGTTGTAGAAAAGCAACAGGCCGCCCTCGGCATTGCCGGTGAGCTCCAGCGTGACCTCGGCGACGTAGCCGCGATCGGGCACGCCACAGGTCAACGGCGAGCTGTCGGCCGGCGAGCTGCCGGAGCAAGCCAGCGTCAGCGACCGATTTGCCCGTTGCACCCGCGCCTGCTCGCCGGGCCTGGCCGCATGCAGGCTCCATTGGGTGCCGAACCTGTCGCTGGAAAAATCATCCGATAAGGCGAAACCGCTGGGCGCCGCATTGCCCGTGGCGTGTCCACGTGCAGGCGTGCGCAATGGCTTGGACAGATCGCCACCGGTGGCGCGGAACCAGCCATCGGCGGTCCATTCGATCGGCTCCAGCAGCGTCTGCCGGCCCAGCGTGCGGAAGCCGTTCTCGTAGCCGTGATAGACCATCCACCAGTCACCGCGCGGGCCTTCCACCAGCGTGGCATGCCCGCGCGACCACCATGGCTCCTGTTCGGATTGCGTGCGCACCAGCGGGTTGCGCGGGCAGTGCTCCCACGGCCCATGCACCGAGCGCGAACGCGCGGCGATGACCATGTGTCCGGTCACCGGCCCGGCAGTGCCGCCGACCGCGGTGACCAGATACAGCCAGCCGTTGTGCCAGGTCAGCTTGGGGCCTTCGGGGGCGAAGTTCTCCACGATCCAGTCGTCGGGATAGCGCCACGGCGCGTATGCCGGCTCCACCTGCCCGTCGGTGGCCAGTCCGTCGTCGCGCAGGCGCACCTTGCGGATGCCGTTGACGAACAGATAGCGCTTGCCGTCCTCGCCCACCACATGGCCGGGATCGATGCAGCCGGCGATCTGCAGATCGATCGGGTCGCTCCAGGGTCCGCGGATGTCGTCGGCCCAGATCACGAAGATCGACCAGCCCTTGTCGTCGGGATTGGCCGGGATGTAGATGAAATAGCGGCCAGCGTGCTTGCACAGGTCCAGCGCCCAGATCGTGCCCAGCTGCTTGCGCAGCGCCGGGCCGAGCGGTGTCCAGTTGACCAGGTCGGTGGAATGCCACAGCACGATGCCCGGATAGGAAAGGAACGACGAAAACGTCATGTAGTAGTCGTCGCCATCCTTGAGGATGGTGGGGTCCGGATGATCGCCGGCCACGATGGGATTGAGGTAGCTGCCGTTGCCCAGGTCTGCCTTGCGCTGGCCTTCGATGCCGCGCGCCCACTGCGGGGTGCCGGTGCAGGCCGCGTTTGCGTCGCCCGCCGGTGCGCTCGGCGACAACGGCGCGACGATGGCGCCTGCGGCGAGCACCTTGAACAGGTCGCGGCGGGTGGTGGTTGGCATGGGTGGGCTTTCGTGCGGTCGGGCTGGTATCTAGCCCCAGGCCTCGGACCGAGGCAACCGCATAGACGGCGTTATAGGAAGCGCTCATGACAGCTGCGGATTTCGACATAGATCGGCGACCACCACATGCCGGGCCGGCCAGCAGGCAAAGATGCCGGGAAACTCACCGCAGCGCTGCGCAACGCCCGTGCTGAACCGCCACCACCTGCGATGCTGCACTGCAGCGTGATCTGTTTACTCATGATTGCGATATTCATATGCGAACAGACCGGCATCGGCCGGCTGGTGGATGTCGCGATGCCCAGCTCCTGCTTCCCAGATTCCGTGTGCACCTGCCCCGCAGCCGCCCTGCGCGCGGAGTGTGCGGCGTGAGCGTTGCGCGGCAGCGTCTGGGCGGCACCGATGTGCAGCTGTCGGCACTGGGGTTTGGCGCCGCGCCGATCGGCAATCTGTATACCGAGGTCGATGACGGCCAGGCGCTAGCCGCGGTGGCGGCTGCGTACCAGGCCGGCATCCGGCACTTTGACACCGCGCCGTACTACGGCTACGGGCTGAGTGAGACGCGCCTGGGCCGTGGTTTGGCCGGCGTGCCGCGCAGCGCATACACGCTGTCGACCAAGGTCGGCCGCTGCATCCACGACGACGCGCAGGCCACCGCCGGGCGCGACGGCTTTGCGGTAGCGGGCCGGCGCGCCGAGTTCGACTACAGCGCCGACGGCGTGCGGCGCGCGTTTGCCTCCAGCCTGGAGCGCCTGGGCACCGACTACATCGACGTGCTGCTGCTGCACGACATCGGTGCGCTGACCCACGGCGACAACCACGCCAACGTGCTGCGCCAGGCCTTGGAGGAGGCCTTGCCGGCGATGGCGGAGCTGAAGGCGGCCGGTGCCTGCGGGGCGATCGGGCTGGGGGTCAACGAGCAGGAGGTGGCGCTGGAGGTGCTGCCACGCTTTCCGCTCGACTGCGTGATGCTGGCCGGCCGCTACACGCTGCTGGAACAGCACGGCGCACGCGCCCTGCTCGAGCAGGCGCAGCAACGCAACGTGGCGATCCTGTCGGCTGGCCCGTACAGCTCCGGCCTGCTCAGCGACGCACATGGCCCCGGCGCGACCTACAACTATGCCCCGGTCGACACCGCCACCCTGCAACATGCGCAGCGCCTGTATGCAGCCTGCGCGGCGTTCGGGGTGGATATCGGCGCGGCCGCGTTGCAGTTCCCGCTGGCGCATCCGGCGGTGACCACGGTGGTGGCCGGCATGCGGACGGTGGCCGAGGTGCACTCGGCCGCCACGCGGTTGCAGGCGGCGATTCCGCCTGCGCTGTGGCAGCGCCTGCGCGATGACGGCCTGCTCGACGCGGACCTGCCCACGCCATGAGCCGCATCGACGCGCATCTGCATTTCTGGCAGCTGGCCCGTGGCGATTACCACTGGCTGACGCCCGAACTGGCGCCGCTGTATCGCGACTTCGGCCCCGCCGATATCGGCCAGGCGCTGGACGCTGCCGATATCGATGGCGTGGTGGTGGTGCAGGCCGCCGCGACCGAGGCCGAAACGCACTACCTGTTCGAGCTGGCGCGCGCCGATGCGCGCATCGCCGGCGTGGTGGGCTGGGTCGATTTCGCCGCGCCCGATGCCGCCGCGCGCATCGATGCGCTGGTGCAGGCCGGCGACGGTGTGCTCAAGGGCCTGCGCCCGATGGTGCAGGACATCGCCGATGCGCAGTGGCTGGCCAGTCCCGCGCTGGATGCCGCCTTCGACGCCCTGCTCGCGCACGACCTGGCCTTCGACGCCCTGATCCGCAGCGTGCATGTGCCGGCACTGCAGGCGCGCCTGAAGCGCCATTCGCAGTTGCGCGTGGTCGTCGATCACGGCGGCAAGCCGCAGATCGCCGCGGGCGAATTCGTCGCCTGGGCGGCCGGCATGGCCGCGCTGGCGCAGCATCCCAACGTGCACTGCAAGCTCTCCGGCCTGCTCACCGAAGCAGCGCGCGGCGCCGGCGTGGAGGCGCTGGAGCCGTATGTCGCGCATCTGTTCGCACGCTTCGGCCCGCAGCGCATGCTGTGGGGCAGCGACTGGCCGGTGCTGACCCAGCGCGCCGAGTATGCGCAGTGGCTTGAGATCGCACAGCACCTGGTCGCCACACACGCCGACGGCCATGCCAAAGCGGTGTTCGGCGACAACGCACGCACGTTCTATCGTCTGCCACGGCCGGCGGCCCCCACCCACGGAACCTCTTCGGTATGACTGTCTCGATCCCTGCAACTCCCAACGACCGCCTGCATGGCAAGCGCTGCCTGATCACCGCCGCCGGCGCCGGCATCGGCCGCGAAAGCGCGCTGGCCTGCGCGCGTGCCGGTGCGCAGGTGATCGCCACCGATATCGACGCCGCGGCCTTGCAGGCGCTGGCAGCCGAATCCGATGCCATCACCACCCAGCTGCTGGATGTCACCGATGCATCGGCGGTTGCCGACCTGGTCGCCGCGCACGGCCCGTTCGATGTGTTGTTCAACTGCGCCGGCTTCGTGCACCAGGGCAGCATCCTCGATTGCGACGAGCCGGCCTGGCGCCGCTCGTTCTCGATCAACGTCGATGCGATGTACTACACCTGCAAGGCGGTGCTGCCGGGCATGCTCGAGCGCGGCCGCGGCAGCATCATCAACATGTCCTCGGTGGCCTCCAGCATCAAGGGCGTGCCGAACCGCTTCGTCTACGGCGTCACCAAGGCGGCCGTGATCGGCCTGAGCAAGGCCATTGCCGCCGATTACGTGGCCCAGGGCGTACGTTGCAACGCGATCTGCCCCGGCACCATCAAGACGCCGTCGCTGGGCCAGCGCGTCAAGGCGCTGGGCGGCGACGAACAGGCGGTGTGGAAGAGCTTCACCGACCGCCAGCCGATGGGCCGCCTGGGCGACCCGCGCGAAATCGCGCAGCTGGTGGTGTACCTGGCCTCGGACGAATCGTCGTTCACCACCGGCCAGACCCATATCATCGATGGCGGCTGGTCGAACTGAGTACGACGATGGATCGCGGCGCCGCGCACCACTGCCAGATGCGATGCGTCCCGCTCGTCCGCCTCGGTTTGCGCCCGCTGCCCTTACCCACCCGATGCACGCGCGCCAGCGTTGCTGGCCGCTCCATTCCTCACCTGCAAAGGAAGACTGCATGAAACTCGTACGCGTTGGCGCCCCCGGCCAGGAACGTCCTGGCCTGATCGATGACCAAGGCCGCATCCGCGATCTGAGCGGTGTGATCGACGATGTGGCCGGCGAGCACATCACCAATGCCGGCCTGGACAAACTGCGTGCGCTGGATGTGGCCACGCTGCCGCTGCTCGAAGGTGAGCTGCGCTATGGCGCCGCGGTGGGGCAGATCGGCAAGTTCATCTGCGTGGGCTTGAACTACGCCGACCACGCCGCCGAATCGGGCATGGACGTGCCCAAGATGCCGATCCTGTTCATGAAGGCCACCACCGCGGTGACCGGGCCGAACGACACCGTGATCATCCCGCGCGGCTCGGTCAAGAGCGATTGGGAAGTGGAACTGGGCGTGGTGATCGGCGATGTCGCGCGCGATGTCTCGGTGGACGAGGCGCTGAACCATGTCGCCGGCTACGCGGTGATCAACGACCTGTCCGAGCGCGAATTCCAGCTCGAACACGGCGGCCAGTGGGTCAAGGGCAAGAGCGCCGACACCTTCGGCCCGATCGGCCCGTGGCTGGTCACCCGCGATGAAATCGCCGACCCGCAGAACCTGTCGATGTGGCTGGAGGTCAACGGCCACCGCTACCAGAACGGCAGCACCCGCACGATGGTGTTCGGCGTGGCCGAACTGGTCAGCCACATCAGCCGCTACATGACGCTGATGCCGGGCGATGTGATCAGCACCGGCACCCCGCCGGGCGTGGGCCTGGGCCAGAAGCCGCCGGTGTACCTGAAGCCGGGCGACGTGATGGAGCTGGAGATCGAAGGGCTGGGTCGCCAGCGCCAGCCGGTGGTGGCGCATCCGCGCGATGCGGCTTGAGGCCTCTTTCCTAAGCACCTTTTTCCGCATTGGAAAGAGATAGCGGTCAAGGCAAGTCGTAATACATCCGGCACGATGCAGCCCGAAGCCCCTCTCCCGGTGGGAGAGAGGCTCTGGCGTCCTGCTCCGTTTCCGTCTTACTCCGCGCGTTTCTAATTTTCGTTTCCATCGCCCAGGACCTCCATGCACACCATCATCGCCCTCGACACCCACGACGTCCGCTTTCCCACCTCGCGCGAGCTCGATGGGTCGGATGCGATGAATCCGGATCCGGATTACTCGGCCGCCTACGTCGTGCTGCGCACCGATGCGCCGGATGACCTGGCCGGCTACGGCCTGGTGTTCACCATCGGCCGCGGCAACGATGTGCAGACCGCCGCGGTGGCCGCACTGGCCGAGCATGTGGTCGGCCTGTCGGTGGACGAGGTCATTGCCGATCTGGGTGCGTTCGCGCGCCGGCTCACCAATGACTCGCAGCTGCGCTGGCTGGGCCCGGAAAAGGGCGTGATGCACATGGCAATCGGCGCGGTGATCAACGCCGCCTGGGATCTGGCCGCGCGCGCAGCGAAAAAACCGCTGTGGCGCTACATCGCCGAACTCACGCCCGAGCAGCTGGTCGACACCATCGACTTCCGCTACCTCACCGACGCGCTCACCCGCGACGAAGCGCTGGCAATCCTGCGTGCGGCGCAACCGCAGCGCGCGCAACGCATCGCCACGCTGATCGAACAGGGCTATCCGGCCTACACCACCTCGCCCGGCTGGCTCGGCTACTCGGACGAGAAGCTGGTGCGCCTGGCCAAGGAAGCGGTGGCCGACGGCTTCCGCACCATCAAGCTCAAGGTCGGCGCCAACGTGCAGGACGACATCCGCCGCTGCCGCCTGGCGCGCGAGGCGATCGGCCCGGACATCGCGATGGCGGTGGACGCCAACCAGCGCTGGGACGTGGGCCCGGCGATCGACTGGATGCGCCAGCTGGCCGAATTCGACATCGCCTGGATCGAGGAACCCACCAGTCCGGACGATGTGCTCGGCCACGCCGCGATCCGCCAGGGCATCACGCCGGTACCGGTGTCCACCGGCGAGCACACCCAGAACCGGGTGGTGTTCAAGCAGCTATTGCAGGCCGGCGCGGTGGACCTGATCCAGATCGACGCCGCGCGCGTGGGCGGGGTCAACGAAAACCTCGCCATCCTGCTGCTGGCCGCCAAGTTCAATGTGCGCGTGTTCCCGCACGCCGGCGGCGTCGGCCTGTGCGAGCTGGTGCAACACCTGGCCATGGCCGACTTCGTCGCCATCACCGGCAAGATGGAAGACCGCGCGATCGAATTCGTCGACCACCTGCACCAGCATTTCCTCGACCCGGTGCGCATCCGGCACGGCCGCTACCTGGCCCCGGAGGCAGCGGGTTTCTCGGCGGAAATGCATGCGTCCTCGATCGCGGAGTTCAGCTATCCGGAAGGACGTTTCTGGGTCGAAGATCTGGCCGGCAACGCCAAGGACTGAGCACGCAACCCCTCATCCGCCCTGCGGGCACCTTCTCCCGCCTGCGGGAGAAGGAAGCGGTTATCCGGCCAGGACTGCGATGCGGCCGGAACGGCTCCGCCATCCAGGTGAACGTTTCCGGGTCGTAGATCTGGCCGGCAACGGCAAGGACTGAGCACGCAACCCCTCATCCGCCCTGCGGGCACCTTCTCCCGCCTGCGGGAGAAGGAAGCAGTTGTCCGGCCGGGACTGGAATCCGGACGGAACGGCTCTGCCATCCAGGTGAATGTTTCCGGGCCGTAGATCTGGCCGGCAACGGCAAGGACTGAGCACCCAGCCCCTCATCCGCCCTGCGGGCACCTTCTCCCGCGCGCGGGAGAAGGAAGCAGTTGTCCGGCCGGGACTGCGATGCGACCGGAACGGCTCCGCCATCCAGGTGAATGTTTCCGGGTCGTAGATCTGGCCGGCAACGGCGAGGACTGAGCGCGCAGCCCCTCATCCGCCCGGCGGGCACCTTCTCCCGCGCGCGGGAGAAGGAAGCAGTTGGCCGGCCGGGACTGCGATGCGGCCGGAACGGCTCAGCCATCCAGGTGAACGTTTCCGGGTCGTAGATCTGGCCGGCAACGCCAAGGACTGAGCACGCAGCCCCTCATCCGCCCTGCGGGCACCTTCTCCCGCACCCGGGAGAGGGGCGTGATCGACGTTGACTCAGGTGGGGTAGGCGTCTGCGCCATGTCCCCACCGTCGGGCGTCTGCAGCATGCTGCCGGTCAGCCGTTCGCCAGGCCGAAGACGCAGACCCACAAGCGCCCCACCCGGTATTGCCAGGCCGGCCGGACTGCAGCCCCGCCAAGCGACTGCTCCCTTCTCCCGCAAGCGGGAGAAGGTGCCCGAAGGGCGGATGAGGGGCACGGCTAGCGCTGCGCGTCGATCGCCGCACTCAATGCAAAGATCCGCCCCGCCTCGCGCCACTTCTCCCCAGGCGCGCTGCCCGGCAGCGGTTTCTGGAACCGCCACATCAGGTCTTCCCAGGCCTGGATCCGCGGATCGGCCGCATCCCGCGCGGCCTTGGCCGCCGGATCGTAGGTGTCGCCGACCTCCATCAGCATCACCAGGCGGTCGCCGCTGCGGAAGATCTCCAGCTCCAGGATGCCGGCCTGCTGCAACGAGGCCACCACTTCCGGCCAGACCTCGCTGGGCCGATGCCAACGCTCGTACTCGGCGATCAACTGCGCATCATCGTGCAGATCCAGCACGTAGCACAGCCGCCGCGTGCTCATGCGCCTGCCCCAGCAATCACCGGCGCCGCGCGCCGTGCGCGCAACGCGAACAGCAGGATCACCGCAAAGCACCCACCCGGCACCACCATCGCCCAGTGGATACCGGCCAGGTCCGACACCGCGCCCATCACTGCCGTCAGCAGCGCACCACCGATGATCGACATCACCAGCAAGGACGAGCCCAGCTTGCGCGCATCGTCATGCATGCCGTCCAGGCCCAGCGCAAAGATGGTCGGAAACATCACCGACATGAACACGCTTGCGGCCACCAGCGCGTACAGGCCGGTCCAACCGGGGAAGGCGATCGCCACCGCACACAAGACCAGATTGATCGTGGCAAAGCTCGCCAGCAACCTGGCCGGCGCCAGATAGCGCAACAGCGCGGTGCCGATGAAGCGGCCGGCCATGAACAGCACCAGCGAGATGGTCAGATACGTCGCGGCGCTTTTTTCCGGCGTGCCCGGCACCGCGTCCTGCAGATAGCGGATCAGATAACTCCAGATGCCGACCTGCGCGCCCACGTAGAAGAACTGCGCCACCACCGAAAACACGAACAGCCGGTTGCGCAGCAATTCGCTAAAGCGTGCGCGCCTGGGCGCAGCCTCGCCCGGGCCGGCATCGCCGGTGGGAAAGCGCACCAGCGCAATCAGGATCGCCCACACCACCACCACCGCGCCGATCACCAGGTACGGCGTCTGCACCGCCGCCGATTCGGTGGCGAAGAACGCCGCGCGCGCGGCCGGCGTCATCGCCGCCAGCTCGGCCGGGGTGTGCTCCACGCCGGAGAAGATGAAGTGCTGGCCGACCAGCACGCCGGTGATCGAGCCCAACGGGTTGAATGCCTGGGCCAGGTTCAACCGCCGTGCCGCGCCTTCTGCCGGGCCGAGCACGGTCACCAGCGGGTTGGCGGTGGTTTCCAGGAACGCCAGGCCGCTGGCGATCACGAACAAGGCCAGCAGGAACAGCCAGTAGGTATGCACCTGCGCGGCCGGATAGAACAGGAACGCGCCGCATGCATACAGCAGCAGGCCCAGCACCACGGCCGCCTTGTAGCTATAGCGGCGCATGAACATCGCCGCCGGCATCGCGAACACGAAATAACCCAGGTAGAACGCGCTCTGCACCAGGCCTGCCTGCAGGTCGGTCAGCTCGAAGGCCTTCTTGAACTGCTTGATCAGGATGTCGTTGAGGTTGTTGGCCATGCCCCATAAAAAGAACAGGCTGACGATCAACAACAGGGGAACCATGGCGGTACGCGCCAGGTTGCCGCGCGGTGACGCGGCAATGTCACTGTGATGCATGCGACCGATCCCCTCCCAAGGCTGTGGCGCTTGCGTTGCTGTGCGGCGAGCGTACTGCGCAGGCCAGCACCATGCAAATATAAAAACTTTGTTTATATTTGCACGCGAGGGCCGACCCTCACCGCTGCCCGCGATGCCTGTACCCTGGCGCGCCGCAGCCTTGCCTGGAGCCGCAGACGGATGAGCACCGAACCCGCCAAGTACCGCGCCCCCGCCCTGGACAAGGGCCTGGACATCCTCGAACTGCTCGCCCGCCAGGCGCAGCCGATGAGCATGGGCGCGATCTCGCAGGGCATCGGGCGCTCGCGCGGGGAGATCTTCCGCATGCTGCAGGTGCTGGAGGAGCGCGGCTATCTCACACGCGATGGCGAGGGCGACTATGTGCTGACCAATCGGTTGTTCATGCTTGGCATGCAGCAGCCGCAGGTGCAGAGCATCAGCGAAGCGGCATTGCCGGTGATGCGGCGGCTGGCCGATGCGATCTATCAGCCCTGCCACCTGGTGGCACCGTCCGGCGACCAGATCGTGGTGATCGCGCAGATGGACGTGCCCAGCGACCTGGGCCTGGTGGTGCGCCCGGGCCATCGCCGCCCGCTGACCCATTCCAGTTCGGGGCTGGTGCTGTTCGCGTTCCAGCAGCCGGAGGTGCAGGCGCGCTGGCTGGACATGCTCGACGCCAGCGAGGTGCCGTTCGAGCGTGCGCAGTTCCTGGCGGCCGCCGCGCAGGCGCGCGACGACGGCTATGCCATGCAGCCCAGCGAAGCGGTGGTGGGCGTGGTCGACCTGACCGCACCGATCCTGCAACGCGGCAGCGCGACCTATACGCTGACCGTTCCGTTCATCGCGCGCCGCCCGGAGCTGGTCGGCCCGCACGCGGCGCTGCAGGCCTTGTGTGCGGCGACGGCGGAGATCTCCGCAGCGTTGCTGTAGCCGCGGCTCGGGCTACGCGTTTGCGTCGGCGCTGGTGGTTCCCCGCTGCGCGCTGCTGGCTGCTGGCTCCTGGCGTTCTACCCGCTTCGCGGCTGAGCCTGTGCGTGTAGCGCTGGGTGATTTTTCCGGAGTGCTGCGGCTGCGATGGCAGCCTGGCCATCGCACTTCATCCGACCGGTGTCGCCTGCACCCGCTGCGGCGTCGCAGGCCGCGCACATCGCAGTGTTCCGGAAAGCGGCATCGGTGCATGTTGCTGATCGCTGCATGCCTGCATCGGCGTCCTGAAAGACAGCGGCAAGCCGGCGCCGGCGCATGCACGCACGTCCAGCTACGAAGTTCCATCGCACTGCTTGCGGCACATCCCACATCAGCGGCTTTTTCCCGCGTTTTTCGCTGCCTGCTTCATCGGCAGGGAGACCGTTTTTCAGCATAGCCAAGGCAATCGGGCACAACATCCGACCGGTGGGTGGACCTGCCGTCCGGGCCCTGGCGCCTGGAAACAAGGCAAAAACCCGCGTAAATCCCCGGTCGCAATAGCCACGGCTATAAAGATCAGACCGACCTTCGCGTGCAATGCAGGCGCACCGAACGCGGCCATGCGTTGCTACACTGCGCGCCCCCTTGGGGAGTAGCCTGCTTTCGTCCATCGAAAGCGCCTGCATCAACATACTCGGCCATTGCGCCGTGGTGCAGGCAACCAATCGTGGTTTGGCGAGACCAGCGGCATGCGCGCACAACAACGGTTGGCGCGGGCGCATGTCGTTGCGATCGTGCCCAACCCGAGAATGTCGATGTCCCCGTTTTCCATTGTGTTGATCGGTTTTGCGATGTCCACCGATGCGTTTGCCGCAGCGATCGGCAAGGGCGCGGCCATGCGCAAGCCGCAGTGGCGCGATGCGCTACGGGCCGGTTTGATCTTCGGCAGCATCGAGGCGATCACCCCGGTGATCGGCTGGCTGCTGGGGCGCGCCGCGTCCAGCCACCTGCGTGCGTTCGATCACTGGATTGCCTTCGTGCTGCTCGGCGGCCTGGGCCTGCACATGATTGTGGCCGGCCTGCGCAACGAAGCCGACGAGATTGAAGATGCAGCTGCCGACACGCCAAAACGGCACGGCCTGCTCGCCCTGGCCACCACGGGTTTTGCCACCAGCATCGATGCGATGGCGGTCGGCGTGAGCCTGGCGTTTCTGGACGTGCATATCGGCGTGGTGGCGGTGGTGGTCGGGCTGTGCACCTTCAGCATGGTCACCGCAGGCGTCATGCTGGGCCGCGTGCTCGGCAACCTGATCGGCAAGCGTGCCGAGATCCTCGGTGGCGTGATCCTGGTGATCGTCGGCAGCGTCATCCTCTACGAACACCTCAGCGGCGCCGCGTAGCACGCAGCGTCTGCCGTAGGAGCGCACCCGGGCGCGACGAGGCGTTATCGATAAAGGCCCTCGCGCCCGGGTGCGCTCCTACGATGCAGGGCAGTGCGCTCCGTGCATGACCACCGCAGGCGTCAAGCTGGGCCGCGTATTAGACCGCGTGCTGGGCCGCGCGCTCGGCAACCTGATCGGCAAGCGCGCCGAGATCCTCGGCGGCGTGATCCTGGTGATCGTCGGCAGCGTCAGCCTCTACGAACACCTCAGCGGCGCCGCGTAGCACGCAGCGGTCTGCCGTAGGAGCGCACCCGGGCGCGACAGGCGTTATCGGTAAAGCCCCTCGCGCCCAGGTGCGCTCCTACGATGCAGGGCAGTGCGCTCCGTGCATGACCACCGCAGGCGTCAAGCTGGGCCGCGTATTAGACCGCGTGCTGGGCCGCGTGCTCGGCAACCTGATCGGCAAGCGCGCCGAGATCCTCGGTGGCGTGATCCTGGTGATCGTCGGCAGCGTCATCCTCTACGAACACCTCAGCGGTGCCGCGTAGCACGCAGCAGTCTCCGTAGGAGCGCACCTGGGCGCGACAGGCGTTATCGGTAAAGCCTCTCGCGCCCAGGTGCGCTCCTACGATGCAGGGCAGTGCGCTCCGCGCGCGTCGGCATCGTGGATGTTTACTCGATGCCGACTGCATCGCCGCCTGCCGCGGTGATGGCAGGGATGCACCCGTCAGCGCGTTTTCGCATCGTGATGCGCACTCAGGAACGCGCGTAACGAGGCCGGCTTCACCGGTTTGGTCAGCAGGCGATAGCCACGTTCGCGCGCGAGCTGCTTGAGTTCATCGCGGCCATCGGCGGTGAGCAGCGCGCCGGCAATCGGTGCAGGGGCGGCGGCCTGCAGCGCATCCAGCGTGTCCAGGCCATCGAGCCGGTCGTGCAAGTGGTAATCCACCAGCATCAGGTCCGGTTGCTCGCGCGCGCGTTCCAGCGCTTGATCCACCGTGCTGGCGGTGATCACCTCCACCTGCCAGCGACCGAGCAAGGCACGCATGCCGTCGAGGATCTCGCGGTCGTTGTCCACGCACAGCACGCGCAGGCCCGCCAGCGAATCGCCGCTGGGCAGCGCGCGCGCCACCGCCGCCGGCAGCACCGGTGGCAGCGGCACTGCCGCCACGCGCGGCAGCAGGATCGAGAACATGCTGCCGCGGCCGACCTGGCTGCGCGCGCTCAGGTCGTGGTCGAGCAGGCGCGAGATGCGCTGGCAGATCGACAGGCCCAGCCCCAGACCCTGCTCGCCCCAGTCGAACGGCTGCTGATAGCGGCGGAACTCTTCGAAGATCTGCCGCATGTGGTGCTCGGGAATGCCCGGGCCGGTATCCCACACCTGCAGCTCCACCTGGTCGCCGCGGCCGCGCATGCCCAGCACGATGCGGCCCTGGCGCGTGTAGCGCAGCGCATTGGCCAGGAAGTTCTGCATCACCCGGCGCAGCAGACGGCGGTCGCTGCGCACCCACAGCGGGCGGCTGTGCACCTGCAGCTGCAGGCCGCGGCTGGACGCCACCGGCGCGTATTGCGCGGCCAGTTCGTGCATCAGCGCGCTGGCATCGAAGTCCTCGACCGTGGGCCGCAGGCCGCCGGCATCCAGCCGCGAGACGTCGAGCAGGCCATCGAGCAACTCCTCGGCCGCGCGCAGCGAGGCATCCACGCGCTCGGCCAGATGGCGTTGCTCCTCGTTGTTCTGGTGGCTCTCGCGCAGCGCCGAGGCGAACAGCCGCGCGGCATTGAGCGGCTGCAACACGTCGTGGCTGATCGCAGCCAGAAAGCGCGTCTTGGATTGTTGTGCCAGCTCGGCCTCGCGCGAGCGATCGGCCACGCGCTGTTCCAGGTTCTCGTTGGCGTCCAGCAGCGCACGTTCGGCACGTTTGTAGTCGGTGATGTCGTTGTAGCTGGTGACATAGCCGCCACCGGGCAGCGCCTGGCCACGCATCTCGATCACCTTGCCGTCGCTGCGGGTGCGCTCGAACACATGCGGCGAGCCGGCGCGCATATGGCGGATACGGCGATCGATCTGGTCTTCGATATCGCCCTCGCCCAGCTCGCCGCGCTCGGCGTTGTAGCGGATCAGGTCGGCCACCGGGCGGCCGACATACAGCATGCCGTCCGGATAGCCGAACAGCTGCTGGTAGCGGCGATTCCACGCGGTCAGGCGCATTTCCGGGTCGACCACGCTGACCGCGGCGCTGATGTTTTCCAGCGTGGTGGACAGGATCTCGCGGTTGAAGCGCAACTCCTGGCCGGCTTCGTCCAGCACCGCCACCACCTCGCCCAGGTCCATGCCCGAACCGCGCAACAGGCTGGTCAACACCAGGCGTGCGGAGGCCGCGCCGATCGAGGCGGCCAGCAGGCGCTCGGTGAACTGTACCCAGGCGCGATCGGCCACCACGGTGGGCTGCAGCTCGCGCTCCAGCAGCACCGCCTGGTCGACGAAGGCGCGGTGCGCATGCCGCTCGCCCACCACGCGCTCGGCCAGGGCCTGCAGGTCGGCCACGCGCACATGCCCGGGCCAGTCGCCGGCCACCGCCGGGCGCTGCGCGTACGGGTCCAGGAATGGCGCGGCGCGCAGGCGTTCGTCCACCCCGGGGCGCCAGCGTGCGGAAACCAGCATCATCGCGCCGACATTGATCAGCAGCGACCAGAACGTGCCATGCGCCAGCGGGTCCCAGCCATGCATGCCGAACAGCTGCTGCGGCTGCAACCAGGCGATGCCGAACGGCCCGTCCACCAGCCAGTCCGGCTGCAGCCACCCCGCGCGCGTGGCGGCCGGCAGCAGCAGCGTGTAGATCCAGGTCATGAAGCCCAGCACCATGCCGGTCTCCACGCCCTTGCGGCTGGCGCCGCGCCAGTACAGCCCACCGATCACCCCCGGCGCGAACTGCGCCACTGCCGCAAAGGCCATCAGGCCGTAGGCGGCCAAGGTGGTGTCGTTGGCCACGCTGCGGTGGTAGCCGTAGGCGATCAGCGCCAGCAGCAGGATGGCGACGCGGCGGATCCACAACACCCGCGAGGCCACCGCCGCGCGCGCATCGGCGCTGCCACGGCGGCGCAGCAGCACCGGCATCACCAGGTCGTTGCTGACCATCGTGGCCAACGCGATGCTGGCCACGATCACCATGCCGGTGGCGGCGGAAAACCCGCCCACATACGCCACCAGTGCCAGCACGGTATTGCCCTGGCTCAGCGGCAGCGCCAGCACCACCGCATCGTCGACCACCGTACTGCCCTTGCCGAACAAGGCCACGCCGGCCGATGCGATCGGCACCACCATCGCCGAGATGATCACCAGGTAGGCGCCGAACAACCAGCGCGCGCGCCGGATGTCGCCCACGTCGCTGCATTCGACCACCGCCACATGGAACTGGCGCGGCAGGCAGATCACCGCCAGGAAGCTGAGCAAGGTCTGCGAAATGAAGCCCACCGACGGGGTGTGCTCGAACAAGGTGCGCGCCGAGTCGGCGATGGGCACCTGGTGATCGCTCAGCCACACCCAGGCGAACAGGCCCACCGCGACGATGGCGATCAACTTGATCACCGACTCCAGCGCGATCGCCAGCATCATGCCGCGGTGGTGTTCGGTGGCATCGACCTGGCGGGTGCCGAACAAGGTCGCAAACAAGGCCATCAACAGCGCCACGTACAGCGCCGGATCGGCAAAGATGCCGCGCCCGGCACTGCTATGCCCCGTCAGCACCTCCAGGCTCATCGCCACCGCCTTGTACTGCAGGGCCAGATACGGAACGATGCCGACCAGCGCGATCACCGCCACCAGCGCCGCCAGCCGCCGCGAACGGCCATAGCGCGAGGAAATGAAATCGGCGATGGAAACGGTGTTCTCGGCGCGTGCGATCAGCGCCAGCCGCTCGATGATGCGCCAGCCGAACAGCAGCAACAGCAGCGGGCCCAGGTAGATCGGCAGATAGCCGATGCCGTTGCGCACCGCCGAGCCGACCGCGCCGTAGAAGGTCCACGACGAGCAATACACCGCCAGCGCCAGGCTGTAGACCGCTGGCCGCAGCCACGGCCGCTCCGGGTACAGCGGACGACGGTCACCCCACCACGCCACGCCGAACAGCAGCGCGGCATAGCCGACGGAAACCAGCAGCAGGATCCAGCTTGAGACCAAGGGGCGTTCCTAGGCGGCGCGAGGCGAGCCTGGGAGTTTACGCAGTGGGGAATCGGGATTGGGGGTTGGGGTTCGTGCCGGTCTGGTTGGCGGAGCGTGAAGCGTCAGACGCCCCTCATCCGCCCTTCGGGCACCTTCTCCCGCATGCGGGAGAAGGGAAGGCGGTTGCGGCGTGCGCCGTACGCTTGCCTGAGGAGTGGTGTTGGTGTGGCGATGCATGCGTTTCGTGCTGCCGGGCAGCCGGCCCTTTGAATCAGCCTGTGGCAAGAGGCATTGGGCTAAGGGTCAAGCGCCCCCCATCCGCCCTTCGGGCACCTTCTCCCGCAGACGGGAGAAGGGAGCGCAGTACCGGCTGACGTTGGATGCCGATGCGGCCAACGTGTATCGCTTCGGTTGCGGTGTGCGCCATGCGCTCGCCTGTCGCATCTCCGGCCCACCCACTCAGGCAGCCGGCAGGGACGTCTGCCGCATGGCGGTACGAGGATGTGCACGGTCGGGCGACGATGCGCCGTTGTCGCGATCAGGCGATGATGCAGCGGCCACCCGGTGGTGGCCCGCCCCCCTCTCCCGCCTGCGGGAGAGGGTGCCCGAAGGGCGCGTGAGGGCCGTCAGCCCGGCAGGCGCACCTGCACCCGATACGTACGGCCGGCGACGATGCCGTGCACACGCTGGTCCGGGCAAGCGGCTCCATCCACGTCAACGTCTACCTGCGTGCGTCCCGGCTCACGTGTCAGCGTCACCTCGAACTGCGCGCCGCGGAACTGGCGCGTCACCTGCGCGTGCGGCCAGTGCGTGGGCAGCTGCGGGCGGATCGCCAATGCGTCGCCCTCGCCGACCAGGCCGAACAGGCCTTCGAGCACGCAGCGATACACCCAGGCCACCGTGCCGGTGTTGAACAGCTGGCTGGACCGCCCGGCCGTGCGCGGATATTGATGCCAGGCGCCGCGATAGTAATTGGGCAACGACACCGGCAGATGGCCGCGCTGCAGCACGTCCTCGCGGGTGGGGCCGGGCAGCATTGCGCGCAGGATCTCCCAGGCGCGGTCGGCTTCGCCAATCTGGTACAGGCTGTACAGGTAGAACGCCACCGCATGGTTGTAGACCGCGCCATTTTCCGCGGCCCCCGGCCACTTCTGCGTCAACCGGCCCACGTCGTCGCGCATATGCGTATACGCCGGGGCCAGCATCACCGGCCCGTACGGCGTATGCAGCTGGTCGCGCACCGCCTCCAGCAAGGCGTCGCGCTGCGCGGCATCGGCGGTGCCGGCCAGCAGCGCAAAGCTCTGCGGATTGAGATAGATGCGTCCTTCCTCATCGTCGGCGATGCCGAAGCGCACGCCGTCGTCGGTGATGCCGCGCGCGTACCAGTTGCCGTCCCACAGTTCCCGATTGGCATCGGCGTTGACCGTCTGCACGGCCTGCGCAAACGTTTCTGCCTGCGCGCTTCGCCCATGCGCTGCACAGATGCCCGACCACAGCCGCAGTGCATACGCGGTGGCCACGGTGAGCCAGCCGGACACGCCCTTGCCGCGCCAGCCGACCATGTTCATCGGGTCGTTCCAGTCACCCTGGGCGATGAAACTCAGGCCGCGGGCGTCGCGTGCGTCCAGCAACCATTGCATGGCCGCATCCAGGCGCTCGGCCACACTCAGTGCCTGCCCGTCCTGCGTGCGGACCACCGCGTCGAGCACGCTGGCATCGCCGGTTTCGGCCAGATAGGCGCTCAGGAAGATCGGCAACCACACGCAGTGGTCGGTATGCGGCACCTGGTTGATGTATTTCAGCTCGGCGCCTTCCACCAGCAGGATGCCGTCCGGCATCGCACCGCTGGGTTCCTGCTGCGAGAGCGCGTGCAGCAACGCCGCGCGTGCGGTGGCCGGCTGCAGGTAGGCCATGCCCATGTGGTCCTGCAGATAGTTGCGCGTCTGCGGATCGGTGGTCAGGCGATTGACGTCGCCGTGATAGAACACCTGCCGCGGCAACCAATGATTGACCAGGTTGTCCAGGGCCGGATCGGGCGTGGCGATCTGCACGCAGCCCTGCCCACCCTGCAGATACTGCGCGTAGTCGCGCGCGGCGGCAGCAAAGCCGGCTTCGGACAGATAGCGCGCACGCAGCGCGGCGATCTCCGCATCGTCCTTGGCCGGCCCGAACGCGAAGCGATACACGCTGGCCGCATCGGCATCCAACGTCAGCCGGTACTGCAACGCGGCGGCCGGGTTCTCGTAGTGCGCCTGGCTATTGCCCAGCTGCTCGGCCTGGATGGCCGAGGGCGCATGCAGGCCACCCTCGCCTTCGAAGGCCGCCTGCTGCGCGTCCCAGGCCACCGGCGGCTGCTCGTGCAGCAGGAAGGTGCAGTCCTTGAAATCACGCTGGCGGAAATAATCCTGCACCTTCTGATACGGCGTCACGCTACGGCAGACGATGCCGCCCAGCGCCGGCTCGTAGGCGCCGCCCTGATGCATCCACGACATGTAGCCGATGGGAAAATACGGATACAGGCTGAGCCGGCGCGTGCGGCCGGACAGGTTATGCACGCGGCACTCCCACAGCTCCACCGCATCGTCGGTGGGCAACGCCACGCACAGCTCCACCACGATGCCGTCATGGCGCACCCGCCAGCGCACATCGTGCTTGCCGGCGGAAAACGCGAACTGCTCCGGCGGCGCGCGTACCGGTTCGTGCGGCACCGAATACAATGCGCCGCTGTCTTCGTCCTTGAGATAGAAGAAGCGCCCGGGATGATGCGCGTAGTAGGGCTGCTCGGGCATCATGAAGTTGCGCGCCTCCAGCAGTGGCGCATGGGCGTACTTGGCCGGCTCCGGCTGCATGAACTGCCCGGTGGCGTAACCACGGCAGGTGAGCTGCAGCATCATGCGGCGGTTCCACAGGAATGCGCCCGCGTTCGGCATCGCAGTGGGGCTGTAGAGCGCATACCGCGTGCCGTCGGCGCTGGGCGCCAGCAACGCGGACAGATCGTCGTTGGACGTGGTGCTGGAATCAGCCTGGCAAAGTGCGGACACGGTCAGCGGTGCTCCTGTTCGTCGCGCTTGCGCGCGGCCAGTTCGTGTTGGATGCGGCGCAACAAGCCGTCATCGAGTGGATAGAAACGCATGGTCCAGGCCGCCAGCAGCGCCACCGCGCCCGGGATCACCGTCAGCAGCAGCACGATGCCGGTCAACGACCCGGCCGACTGTGCGCTGTTGGCCACATAGCCCATGCCCGCCAGCACCCAGGCGATGCCGGCCGACGCCAGCGCGCCACCGAGCTTTTGCGAGAAGGTTGCGGCGGCAAAGGTCATCGCGGTGGCGCGCCGGCCGGTGCGCCACTCGGTGTAGTCGGCGCTGTCGGCATACATCGAAAAGGCCAGCGGCGACTTCGGCCCCAGCGCCAGCCCGATCAACATGTTCAACCCGAAGATCGCCCACACCGCATCGGCAGGAATGAAGAACATCAGGCAGCTCAACACGCCCACCATCGCCATCAGCGCGGTCATCAACTGGCGCTTGTCCCAATGCCGTGTCAGCAGCGGCGTGATTGCCGCGCCCACCGCCAAGGACACCGAATAGCCGCCCAGGAACAGCCCGGTCAGCTCCGGCCGCTGCACGTAGTACTTGAGGTAATACACGCCCGCACCGCCGCGCATGACAATGGTGATCATGATGATCAACGACAGCACGAACAGCACGCACCAGGGTTTGTTCTGCAGCAGGTCGGCGATGTCCCGGCGGACCGGCGTGCGCTGTTGCGGCGGTGGCTGCACGCGCTCGCGCGTGGTCAGCGCCACGGTCACGAACAGCGCCACCGCCACCGCGCCGTACAGCATCATCGTGCGCTGCCAGCCCAGCGCATCGTTGCCGGCACCGAGCCACGCCACCAGGTCCAGGGTGCAGTAATTGACCAGCGTGGTGCCGGCGAACGCGGCGATGAAGCGCAGGCTGATCAAGCTGGTGCGCTGGCTGCTGTCGGCGGTGATCACGCCCGACAATGCCGAGTACGGAATGCTCACCACGGTGTAGGCCAGCATCATCACCAGGAAGCTGATCGTGGCCCACCACATGCGCCCGTTCTGGTCCAGCGCAGGCGTGGTGTAGGCCAGCACACCGGTCACCGCCATCGGCACCGCGCCCCACAACAGATACGGGCGGAACTTGCCCCAGCGGCTGCGCGTGCGATCGGCCAATGCCCCCATCGCCGGATCGGCGATCGCATCGGCGATCTTGGTCAACAGGATCATCGTGCCCACGGCCGCTGCCGGCAGATGCATGGTGTCGGTGTAGAAGATCAGCAAGAACGCGGAGATGTTGGCCCAGTACAGATTCAGGCCCAGATCGCCGGCGCCGTAGCCCAGCTTTTCGCGCCAGCGCAGGCGCGCCGATGCAGGAGACGGTGCAGGCGATGACGGCATCGGCAGACCCTGGAGTGCGTTGAACCCGGCCGAGCGCGCCGTTACGCTGGGCGGCCCGCTCACCTGGCGAGGAGCGCCGACGCTACACCACGCATCGGCTGCCGCCAACGTGAAATCCGGCAAAATGCCGAATCGCTCCGGAGATATAACCTGACGTGATGGACACCGCAGCCCCCGCTACACCCGCGTCCGCTTCGCCCCTGGCCATCGTGGTGATGGGCGTTTCCGGCAGCGGCAAGACCACCATCGCGCAGGCCCTGGCAGCGCATTACGGCTACCGTTTTCTGGACGCCGACGATTACCACAGCGTGGCCGCACGCGCGCAGATGGCCGCAGGCCAACCGCTCACCGATGCGATGCGCTTGCCGTGGGTGGAGTTGCTGGCGGCCACCTTGCGCGACTGCGTCCAGGCCGGCGAGTCGGTGGTGCTCGCGTTCTCGGGCTTGCGCGGCACGCATCGTCAATTGCTGCGCCGCAGCGGCATTCCGCTGCGCTTCGTGTTCCTGCACGCGGCCCCGCATGTGATCGCCGCACGCCTGAGCGCGCGCGCCGGCCATTTCATGCCGGCCAGCCTGCTCGACAGCCAGTTGCAGACACTGGAATTGCCGCTGGACGAAGCCGACGTGGTATCGGTGGATGTGGACGCCACGGTGGCGGAGGTGGTGCAGGATGCGATCGCGCAGTTGGCGCTGATCGCTCCCAATGCGGCGCACAGCGTCGCGCCCTCGCCTCAAAGCGCCTGACGTAAAAGATAACGCAGCCCTGCATGGCTGTTCCCTTCTCCCTCCGGGAGAAGGTGCCCCGAAGGGGCGGATGAGGGTAGCTGCGAAGCCACGCAATCCAGTCTCTCGTGTGGCATCGCCCCGTACCCTCACCCCAATCCCTGCTCCGCGCCCCGGCCCGCGTTTGCGACGCGGGCGCTCCAAGGCACGCGCGCCAGTGGCGCGCAAGCAATGCCTTCTCGCCCCCAGGGGGAGGGGCGCTGTTCAACACCGTGACCAACCTGACAAGGTGGCGCAAAATTTCCTGGTTACTTTTTGCAGACCATTGATTTGCAGGCGATACGCCGGTCTGGCGGCCAATCATTTTTCCTATCGCGGCTGATGCAGATAGTGATGAATCATCAGTATTTGTGCGAATACCGAACAGGCTGAACGCAAATTTTGCGAGCTGGTCGTACCAGATGCGAACGGACCCGACCGTTGAATGAATGCAGCGACATGCGTGTGTTGCATGGTCTCGCCGATCGGCCATCTTCACTCGGCAGATCCGGGGGGATCCAGCGCTTCCTTCCATCTATGGACATGCCGTGATGACACATTCAATTCGCCGCTTGCGATTTCGCAGTTTGACGCTCGTTCCCTGCCTGCTTGCCAGCGCAGTGGCTTTCGCCCAGCCCGGCCCCGCAACCGCACAACAGCCGGTGTCGTCCCTGGATACCCAGGCCTTCGCAGGCTCCAGCCAGATCTGGCGCAGCTTCGGCAAAGACCTTCCGTTCGCCAGCCCCACCAGCTGGACCACCGCTGGCGGCGGCTACTTGAACCAGCGCTTCGCGCCGGGCGAGTGGAAGATCAACCGCACCACCGTCAAGGGCCTCGTCCCGGCGTGGACCCTGACCACCACCGGCGACATCTCGGCCACGCCGAGCGTGGAAGGTGGCACGTTGTACGTGCCCGACTGGGGCGGCACGCTGTATAGCGTCGACACCCAGACCGGCAAGCCGAACTGGCAGGCCAAGCTGTCCGACTACACCGGCAATGCCAACTCGGTGACGCGCAACACTCCGGCCATCAGCGCCAACAGCATCATCGTCGGCGACCAGGCCGCCGGTACCGTGCTGGCCATCGACAAGAAGACCGGCAAGCTGCTGTGGAAGACCACCGCCGAAGCCAACCCGCAGGCGCGCATCACCTCCTCGCCGGTGATCTACGGCAACCGCATTTACGTGGGCATTTCCTCCGGCGACTGGGGCAACCTGGATTCGACCCACACCTTTAGTTTCCGTGGCAGCGTGGTGGCCCTGGATCTGAGTACCGGCAAGAAGGTGTGGCAGTTCTACAACGTGCCCGAGGGGTATACCGGCGCATCGGTGTGGGGCCAGGTGGCGATCGATCCGATCAGCCGCCGCCTGTATTTCGGCACCGGCAACAACTACAACATTCCCGCCAGCGTGGGTAACTGCGTCTCCAACGCGCGCTCCTACCGCGGCAGCGAACTCACCGTGCAGGACGAACTGGCGTGCATGGCCCCGGACAACTACGTCGACTCGGTGGTCTCGTTGAATCTGGACACCGGCAAGCTGGTCTGGGCCGACCGTGCACAAGGCTACGACGCCTGGAACCTGTCGTGCATCGTGGCGCCCACCAATGGCCTGTGCCCGAACACCCAGGCAACCAACCTGACCGGTCCTGATTACGACTTCGGCGGTGCCGGCGTGCAGCTGTTCACCGTATGGCGCGACGGCAAGGCGCAGCAACTGGTCGGCGCAGGGCAGAAGAGCGGCATCTACTGGGCCTTCGACGCCAAGACCGGTGCCAAGGTGTGGTCGACCCAGGTCGGCCCCGGCGGCACCACCGGCGGCGTCGAGTGGGGCACTGCGTTCGACCCGTACAAGTCGCAGGTCTATGTGGCCATCAACAACAGCACCAACGCCACCTATACGCTGGGACCGGCGAACACCCAGAGCCACAATGGCGGCTCGTGGGCCGCGCTGGATGCCGCCACCGGCAAGATCAAGTGGCAGGTCAAGGTGCCCGGCATCAACCGCGTGAATCCGAACGTCCCGGCCGGTGGCCAGGGCTCGCTGACGGTGTCGCCGAACCTGCTCTACGCCGGGTCGATGGCCGGCAACATGGTCGCCCTGGATGCCGACACCGGCGCCACGCTGTGGAATCACGACGCCACCGGCTCGGTGATCAGCTCGCCGGCCATCGTGGACGGTGCGCTGTACTGGGGCGCCGGCTACGGCCGCTTCAACTTCGGCACGGCGGCGACGGCCAACCAGCTGACCAAGTTCGTGCCGGAGGCCAGCCCGGCCAAGTAAGCCTCAACCCGGGTGATCTGCGTCGAACGACGCGCAATCACCGCAGGACAACGACGCCACCTTCCGGTGGCGTCGTTGTGTGTCACGCCGCTACAGCCGCGTGACCTGGCACAAGCGGATCTGCCCCGCTTCCAGCCCGTGCGCCTCGGCCGCGCGGCGGCGCAACGCGGTGACCAGTCCGGCGGCATCCAGCACGCCATCGGCGGGCACCTCCACGCTGTGGGCCAGCTGCCCCCACAGCACCGGCCGACCGTCGCAATAGCCCTCGTAGTCGGCGAAGTAATGCAGCTGGCGTAGCTCAGGTACCGACGTGGACATCGCCCTGGATCTCCGTGCAGCCCAGATGTTCCAACGCGATCTCCAGCCCGAGCAGATAGCTCTGCGCGCAGTAGCCGCGCACCGTCGCGATGCGTTGCCCGAAACCTTCCGGCAGGCAACGCTCCGGCCGGTCCACGCTATCGTCGTGGGCCTCCACGAACGGATACGGCAACGCGCCCAGCACACGATGCAGGCGCGCACTGTCCACGCAGCTGCCCGGATCGATCAACGCGATTTCCATCCGCGCCTGCCCGGCCACCCGCAGGGCATCCAGCAGCTCCTGCTCCGACCCGCAGGCACGCAGCGCCACGGTCTTGCCCGCATCGCCCGCGCACGCCACCAGTTGGCGGATCACCGCCCGCGGCAACGGCTGCGGCCCACGCACCAGCGGCAACGATGCCTCCGGACCACGCACGATCATGATCGACATGGCGGCCTCCTCAGGCAGCGGCGCGCAACGGCGCGCACAGGGACGGCAGGCAGCGCGCGGCAATCCCCAACGACATCGCATAGGCGCGCGGCGCGTCGCGCGGCGTGATCACCACCGCCAGCGGCGCATGCTGCGGATGCAGCCACGGCTCCAGCTCCTGGTCGGCATCGGTATGCAGCTCGATGTAGGGCGTGTGCAGCGCATCCAATGCCGCACGCAATGCCGTCGCATGCACCTGCGCACGCGCGGACGGCGCCAGATCACCCGAATCCAGCAGCACCAGCTCCACCTCGGCGTCGCCACCGGCCGCCTGCAAGCCGGCAATCAAGCCGTCGACATCGGCGCACGCCAGCGTGCGCAACGCACGGCCGGCACACTCGGGCAGCTGCAGCGGCGCCAGCTGCGCCGGATCGGCCTGCGGACCTTGCAAAATCAGGATACACATCGTGTTGGACTCAACGCACCACAGTGCGGGAGTGCCAAGGTAGGCCTGCCGGGCATAAAGGGGCTATTTGCGCGCTGGTGCGCCGGCATAAAAAGTGCGTAATGCCTGCGCGATGCCGGTGTGCCGCGCCCGGCGACGCGGCAGAAGAGGTTGTAGATAAAACTGCAGCGCTCAACCTGGCGATGCCTCACGCATGGCCGAACATCCCTCGATATCCGCATTGCGCCAAGCCCAAACCTGACACATGCGGCGCCACGCGCACCACGTGATGCACTGGTGCGCGATTGGCTGTTACTTCTCCCGCCGCCAGTTCACCGAGCCCTTGGTCTCCACCGTGCTGGATTCGGCTTCGATGTCGAAGCCGCGGCTGAGCAGGTATTTCAGCGTCAGGACCGAGCCGCTGCCGACCATCGAGACGCCGTAGCCGACGTAGAGTTTCGGCGAGAGGTACTTGCCGAAGCCCACCACCGAGCCGACGGTGCTGGATTCGCTCACGCCGGCTTCGTCCAGGCCGAGCTTGGCGCCGATCTGCGAGGCGATCAGGCTGCTGCCGGCCGACAAGGCGGCCGAGGCGGCGCTGACCTGCTGGGTTTCGTCGCTACTGGCAGTGGACAGGCCGCGGCCGAGCACCAGGTAGGACAGCGCTTCGGATTGCGACATCGCCGGCTCGGACCACACGTCGGCACGCGGCGATTCGGCGCGGCCGCTGACGTCGATACCGGCGGTGACATCGCCGACCTTGCGTTCGGCGCGCAGGCTCACGCGCGGGTCGGAGACGATGTTGTTGTTCCAGGTCAGCTGGCCGCGGCTGATGGTCAGATCCTGGCCATAGGCCTTGTAGCGGCCGCGCACGTCCAGCCCGCCGTTGGCGGTCATCTCGCGGCCCGGGCGCGCGCGGATCTGCATCTGCCCGCTCAGTCCGCCCTTCAGGCCGAAGCCGCTCATGTTGACCTTGTCGCCCAGCACGATGGCCAGGTCCATATCCAGCGGTGAGGCCGGCGCTTCTTCCGGGTCCACCGGGTCCAGCACCACCACGTCCTCGGACACCGAGGTGCCGCGATCCAGGCGTTCCAGGTCGATATCGGCTTCGGGCACGGTGACCTTGCCGCGCAGTTGCATGGTGTTGTCGGTGATGCCGAACTGCATGTCCGGGTTGGCGATGATGCGCAACTCGCTGGTGTTGTAGGCCAGCACGTTCTGGCCGCGGATATTGAGCAGCAACGGCGTGCTGGTGCCGAACCACGACAGCCCGCCATCGATGTTGAGTGTGCCTTCGCCGGACTTGGCCGATGCGGTGATCTTGGCCGAGCCATCCGGTAGCGCGTCGAAGCGGCCCTTGCCCTCGCTCAGGGTCAGGCCCATCGACGGATATTCGGCCGTGAAGTTGCTCAAGGTGGCATCGCCGCCCAGCAGCGGTTTGTCGCGGGTGCCGCGCAGGCTCACATGGCCTTCGACCAGGCCCTTGGGCTGCACCACATCGGCCACCACCAGCTCCAGCCAGTACAGTCGCGACATATTGAGATACAGCTCGCCGTTGAGCGGCGCGTACGCATCCCAGCCGGTGTTGAACTTGGCATCGACAAAGCCGGCGCCCTGGAAGCCGATACCCAGCTTGGCCTGGATCTGCTGCGGGGTGAAATCGGCCTGCACGCTGAACTGGTCGTAGCGCAGCAACTCGCCGCGGTTGGGATTGCCGGCCACCGCCGCGTAGCGGGTTTCGCCCAGGCGGATGCCGCCTTCGGGCGAGGCGATGCGGAACGAGCCTTCCCAGGCATTGCCGCGCGGCTTGAAGCTGCCATCGAGCGCCAGCTCGCCGCGCAGATAGATCTGCCGCCCCTCCTGCTTGGGCAGCCACGGCTGCACCAGCGACAGCGGCAGTGCATCGCCGTGCACCACCATGCCCTCGCGCGGCCAGTTGGCGCTGGCGCACAGCGCGCCACCGGTGGCTGCGCCCAGGCAGGTGTCTGACAGCGTAAACGCGGCGCCATCGGTGCTGAACTGCGCCGGCTGGCGCAACGCCCAGGCATCGCCCTTGGCCGGTGCGATCCGCAGCGTGGCGACCTGGCCCTGCCAACGCTCGCCATTGCGACGGACATCGCCCTGCAGCGCGAGGTTGGCCATGCTGTTGGCGATCTCGGCATCCAGGCGCAGCGCTTCCACCGCGCCGCGTGCCTGCACGCGCACGCTGTCCAGCACCACGCCGGCTTCGATCGCCGTGCCCTGCAGGGCCAGTTGCCCGTCGCTGCCGCGCCACGGCAGGCGTCCACGCAGGCTGATGCTCTGCGCGCTGTAGTCGTTCCAGCGCAGGCCACTGCCGGCGATGTCTGCGGTGATGTCCGGGGCATCGCGCTTGCCGCTGACCTGCAGCTGCCCGCGCACCGTGCCGGTGGCGCCGGGCAGGACATCGTCCAGCTGCAGCGGCTGCAGTTGCGCGGCAATATCGAGCTGGTCGCCGACCTTGCCCTTGGCGTTGATGCGGCTATTGCCCAGCGACAGCTGCAATTCGCCTTCGCCCTGTTCGCCACGCAAGGCGAACTTGCCGTTGGCCGACAGCGCGCGCTGACGCAACTGGCCGCTCAGGGTCGGGATATCCGCCGTGGCTTCGAAGCCCGGCGATACGCCGCCGGCCGGCGCCGGCAGCTGGCGGCCCTTGGAAGCGACCTTGCCGGAGAGATTGCCGTTCCAGCCCGGCGCAAAATAGCCCGGGTCGAACTTGGCCAGCTGGGCGGTGACATCCCATTCCAGCTCCGGGGTCCAGCCCACTTCGCCGGTGAGATCCAGCGAGCCGCCCGGGGTCTTGGCCTGCACCTGCTTGAGCTGGGCGCGCTGATCGTTGCCGCGGCTGTCGAACACCAGCGCGGCCTGCTGCCCGTCGCGCTCCAGCGTGGCGCGGCCGATCGCCGCCCATGCCTTCAGGGTGCCGGCCACGCCCAGACGCGCATCGACCAGTTCCACCGGCACCACCGGCGCATCGGGGGTGGCCGGGTCCGGCGTCGGGGTGAAGCGCAGGCCGCTGGCATTGACCGCGAAGCGGAAGCTCGGATTCTGCGTATCGCGGAAATCGGCAGTGCCACGCAACTGCGCGCGGCCTTCGAAGGCATCGATCACCAACGGCTCGACGGTGATGACCTGGTCCAGCAGGCTGATATGCGAGGGCTGCAAGCTGGCGCTCAACTCGCCCTGCTTGACGCTGCCTTGCAGGTCGGCGTTGCCGCCCTTGCCGGAGGCCTGCAGGTTCAGCGCGATCGGTGTGGCCGGGGCGGCGTACTGCCCATTGGTGGCCGGCATCAGCAGCGAGGTATCCAGCGCCTCGGTGACGGCCTTGAAGGTCCAGGTCGGATCATCGCGCCCGGTGAACACCAGGCTGGCCTGCAGTGGTGCCGGCGCGCGGCCGGCGATGGCCACTTCCATCTTGTCCAGATCGCCGCGTGCCACCAGCCCCAGGCTGGCCGGGGTGCGCCCACGTGCGGCCGGCAGCACCGCGGTGGCGGTGAGGTCGGCGCGGTAATCGTCGTTGGGCACGTAGTCGCCGTGCAGGCGGAAGTCGCCCATGTCGGTATCGACCACCAGATTGCGCGTGCGCAGTTCGCCGGTGGCCACTTCCAGCCCGCCCTGCACCTTGTGCAGGACGATCATCGGCTGCTGCAGCTGGGTGATGCGCAGGTTCTCCACGTCGATCTTGTCGGCCTGGATCGCCAGCGGCACGTTGATCTGCGGCAGCGACTCGGGCCAGCTCGGCAGGGTGAACGGCTCATCGCTCTTACCCAGATTCAAGGTGGCATTGCTGACCTGCACGGCATCCAGCTGCAGCTTGCGCCCGAGCAATGGGCGCAGGTCCGGTTCCAGATACACGCGCTCGGCGGTGAAGTGGATGTCCTGATACCGGAAATCGACATCGCGCAAGGTCAGCGGGCCGGCCACCGGGCCTTCGACCTTGCCGTAGGTGAAGCTGGCACCGACCGGCAGGCGCGCGGTGACCTGGGCGAGCAATACATCGCGCCCGGCCACGGTCTGCAGCAGCCAGTACACCGCGATCAGGGCCAGCAACACCAGCCCCAGCAAGGTCAGCCCGGAGCCGACCCAGAACCGGCGGCGGCGGTAGAAACGCGCGCGGCGCGGTGCGGGGGGCGGCGTCGGTGTGCTCACAGGTTGGCCCCGATATCGATATAGAGCTGGAACTGCGAGTCGGGATCGTTCAAGCCATGCGCGATGTCCACGCGCACCGGGCCCACCGGCGAGCGCCAGCGCAGACCGAAGCCGATGCCTGTGTGCCAGTCGGGCGTGTCGTCGAACGCGCTGCCGCTATCGACGAACACCGCGCCGCCCCAGGGGCCGCCCTTGAGGTAATGCTCGTATTCGGCGCTGGCGGTGACCACGTTCTTGGCACCGAGCGCGAATTCGTCCGGCTTGGGCGTGCGCGGGCCGACTTCGCGGAAGGCATAGCCGCGGATGCTGTTGGCGCCACCGGCAAAGAAGCGCAGGCTCGGCGGCATCGCCACCAGATCGCTGGTCCAGGTGGTGCCGCCTTCGCCGCGCAGGATCACCCGGCCATTGTCGCCGGCGCCCAGGAACCAGCGCAGCTGGCCATAGAGCTGGCCGAAATTGGTGTCCGAGCCGGCGCCTTCGGCACCGCCGCGGATGAAGGCCTGCCCGGACACGCCGCTGCGCGGGAACAGGCGGTCGTCGACATTGACGTAGTTCACTTGCAACTGCGGATAGATCAGCGTGGAGGTTTCATACACCGCGCCTTCGAAGTCGTCACCGCTGCTGAAACGCCAGCGCTCGCGCAAGGCATTGATCGAAGCGATCGCACTCCAGCGCTCGTTGATCTGGCCGCTGCGGCTGCCGGTGAGTTTGACGTTGCGCAGGTCGATGTATTCGGTCTGCTCGTCATAGAGCCGCGCCGAGGCGGTGTACCAGCCATCCAGCCAGCGGAACGCCGGCACGCGATAGCTGGTGGTCAGGCTCTTTCGGTTTTGCGCGTAATCCAGCTGCGTGTCCATCTTGTGGCCGCGCGAATTGACATAACGCCGCTCCACCCCGCCACGCACACCGGCACCGCTCTCGCTGCCGTAGCTCAGGCCGGAGGTGTAGACGGTGCGCTTGGCGCGGGTGAGCTTCACATCCACCGGCACCCGGCCCTGGTCGTCGGCTTCTTCCGGCTTGGGCTGGATATCGATGGTGCTGAAGTAATCCAGCTTGGTCAGCGACTCGCGCAGGCGATCCAGCTTGCCTTCGTGGTAGTAGCTGCCCTCGTCCCAATACACCAACGGCTCGAACAGGCCCGGACGGAAGTAGTCGTAGTCGAAGCGCACCTTGCCCATGTCGTAGCGGCGGCCGCTATCCCAGTTCAGATCGATATCGGCAGCGTGCTCGGCGCGCGTCACCGCGACGCGGCGCTGGGTGAAGTCGGCATCGAAGTAGCCACGCTCGGCCAGCCGACGGGTGATGCGCACCTTGCTCGCTTCGTATTGCGGGTGGCTGAAGACCTGGCCTTCGCGCGGTTCGAACTGCTTGAGATCCTGGCCCAGGTAACGGTCCTGCTCGGCCCAGCCGGTGATGGAGATATGCGACTGCCGCACGCGCACCGGCTCGCCGCGCTCCACGGTGATCACTACCGTCACCTTGTCGCCGCTGCGCGGCGCGGCCAGATCGATGGTCGGCGAGTAGTAGCCGAACGGTTCCAGCGCCTCGCGCGTCTGCCGTTCGGCCTGCGCCAGCAGATACTCCAGTCGCGACTCGCCCTGCTCCTTGCCCACGGCCTCATACAGAGACAGGGAGACCTCGATGTTCTCGATCATCTCGGCGTCGGCGTCGTCGTCCAGGCCCTTGATTTCGATCTTGTCGATGGTGGCCCGGGCAACCGCTTGCAGCGGAACGAGCAGAGTGCACAGCAGGGAGAGAGCAAACGCGACTTTAAGCATCTACAAAGGATACCTAGCCTAGGCGTGAAGGGACAAAAAATCTAAACAATCTCGACTATCCGCAGGCGCAGGGGCTGGTTAGAGTCGAACTGTTGTTAACGTTTCGTTGACAGCGATGCCGCGCGGCCTCCCCGGTCGTCGCGCCCTGTTCCATGCCTTTGGAGAGAGAGGTTTCCATGAAGCGCCATTTGTTGGTCAACGCCGTATGCGCCGCCCTGGCCATGCCATCGCTTGCGATGGCCCAGAACCAGGACGCAGTGACTGAATTGAACAAGGTCACCGTGACAGGCTCGTTGATTCCGCGGTCGCAGGTCGAGACAGCCACACCGGTGTTCTCCATCACCGCCCAGGACATCCAGCGCCGCGGCTTCAAGGATGTCTACGATGTGCTGCGCTCGCAGCCGATGGCCACCGGCTCGGTGCAGGACGGCCAGTTCAGTGGCGGCTTCACCGCCGGCGCCAAATCGCTGAGCCTGCTCGGCCTGGATCCCGGCTTCACCCTGGTGCTGATCGACGGCCGGCCGATGGCCGATTACCCGCTGCTCTACAACGGCCAGAGCAACTTCGTCGACCTGGCCAGCGTGCCGGTGGGCATGGTCGAACGCATCGATGTGGCGCCCGGCAACCAGTCCTCGATCTACGGCTCCAGCGCCATTGCCGGCGTGGTCAACATCATCCTGAAGAAGCACGTCGATGGCGTGCAGATGAATTACCGCATGGGCACCTACGACGGCGGTGGCGGCAACAACCAGCGCTTCCAGCTCACCGGCGGCACTACCCTCGGCAAGGCCGATCTCGTCTGGGGCCTGCAGCTCAACAACCAGGATCCGATCTACGGCTCCCAGCGACGCGATTTCGATTCCACCTCCGACAATCCGGACCCCACGCTGCGCTACGGCTCGCGCATCGCGCTGCACAACACGCCAACCACCTACATCGACCCCGGCGCCGCCAACTGCGATGCACTGGGCCCGCTGTTCAACGGCACGGTGCAATACGACAACCGCGCCAATCGCGGCAATTTCTGCAGCAGCCGCACCGAGCCCGGTTACGCCAGCATCCTCAACAAGGAACGCAGCGCCAGCGGCTACGCCAACCTGACCTACGCCTTCAACGACAACACCCAGGGCTACGCGACGCTGCTGCTCAATCGCACCAAGGTGGAGGTCAACAGCGGCTCACGCTTCTGGCAGACCTCGTCCGATACCGGCGGCTTGTTCTACAACCAGGACAGCCAGCAACTGGAAGGCTACCAGCGCATCTTCGCGCCTGAAGAGACCGGCAACCTGGACTTCAACAACAATCGCCAGACCGCCGATTCCTACAACATCGCCGCCGGCATCAAGGGCGGGCTGGGCGCCAGCAACTGGACCTACGATGCGTACTACGCACGCGCCGAATACCGCATCGACAGCCGCCAGCAATGGCCGTTGGCCGATCGCATCGAGGATTTCTTCCGCGAGCAGTTCCTGGGGCCCCAGCAAGGCGAGTACTACGGCTACCCGATCTATTCGCCCAACGACGCCAACTTCTATCGCGCATTGACGCCGGCGCAATACCGCAGCTTCAACGACGAGATCCGCACCAAGTCCAGGACCTGGACCCAGAACGTCAACCTGCAGCTCACCAACACCGAGTTGTTCAACCTGCCGGCCGGTGCCGTCGGCGTGGCCGGCGTGCTGCAGGCGGGCAACCAGTACTGGGAAAACCCGACCGATCAACGTGTGATCGCCGGTGACTTCTACCAGCTGACCGGCACCCAGGGCAGCGGCAAGCGCGAGAACTGGGCGGCGGCATTCGAGATGCGCCTGCCGATCCTCTCGACGTTGACGGCCAACCTGTCCGGACGCTTCGACGACTACAAGAACCAGGGCGGCGGTGGCGATTCCAAGTTCACCTACAAGGCCGCGCTGGAATTCCGCCCGATCGATTCGCTGCTGTTCCGCGGCAACTATGCCACCGCCTTCAAGGCACCGGACATGGCGTTTTCCTTCGCTGGCGACAGCGGCTTCTTCCAGGGCGTCAACGATTACTACCGGTGCGCACTCGAAGAGCCCAACGTGCCGATCGCCGACTGCACCTATGCGGGTACCTCGATCGCCGGACGCCGCGCCGGCAATCGGGACCTGCAGTCGATCACGGCAAAGTCCTGGGGCTATGGCGTGGTCTGGTCGCCGAGTGCGCGCTTCAGCGTCAACGCCGATTACTACAACATCAAGATCGACCAGAAAGTCAGCGACCTGAGCACCGACAACCTGCTGCAGACCGAATCGGCCTGCCGCCTCGGCAGCCTGGATATCAGCTCGCCCACCTGCGTGGATGCACTGTCGCGCATCGATCGCACCGCCGCCGATGCACCGGTACCCAATCGCCTGAGCGACATCCGCATCAACCCGATCAATATCTCCAACGAGGAGATCTCCGGCGTGCTCAGCAAGGCGACGTACAACCTGGCGACCGAATCCTGGGGCCTGTTCGTCTTCGACGCGCAATACAACCTCACCCTCAAGCACGAAAGCCAGCAGTTCCCGCAGGATCCGGTACGCGACCTGCTCAGCGAACCATTCTTCTCCTCCGAGTTCCGCAGCATCGTCAATGCCTCGGTGACCTGGCAGAAAGACGCCTGGACCACCACGTTGTTCGGTCAACGCAATGGCCGCACGCCCAACTTGGTGGCGCAACAAAGCACCGACGGGTATGCGGTGGAAGGCGCACGCAAGGTCGGTGCGTGGACCACGCTCAATGCCACGCTGGACTATGCGCTCAACGATGACATCTCGCTGACCGCAACGGTCAACAACCTGGCCGACACCCGCCCGCCACGCGACCGCACCTACACCAGCTACCCGTACTACAACATCTTCAACTACACCGGCTACGGCCGCTCCTACATGCTGGAGCTGAACTGGCGTTTCGGCGCACACTGACTGATCCGAGGCGGTAGCGTCCAGCGGCAGCGAGGGGGCTGCCGCTGGCGTTTTTAGCCAGGCATTAGGGCAAGCGTTTTTGAATCAAGCGCTCGCGGATCGCCGCTACTGCGATTAAGCGAGTTTGGTGTAGCCGAAAGGTGTGTAGCCCAAACTGGCGACATGCAGGCATGTCGGCTGCGGGCACGCTGCACGCACCGATGCAGCAGCCTCGCGTCGTCGTGCTGGCCGTTGTCAGCGTGCGTCGGCCTGGATCAGGCCGGCATGCAACAAATCCAGCCGCAGCGGCTCCAGCTGCGTGGCGTAGCGCCGCCACTCGTCCACGTTACGCCCATGCACACCTTCGCGCACCTGCACGCTGCTCAGCGTGGCCGATGCAGCTGCATTGCGGGTGATATCGATCTGACCGGGCTCGATCTCCAGCCCGCAGCGCGCCATCAGCTGCTCAAGGACCGTGGATGGATCACGCACCATCTGCGCATAGTCCACATCGATCACCCGGCCCGGCAATGCCGCGCGCCACTGCGCCATCAACCCGTGATACGCCTGATAGTGACGCGCCAGCGTGTGCAGGTCGTAGCTGTAGGCGTAGGAGTCGCCGAACAACGCGCGGTAATTGGAGAAGCACACCGCCATCGGCTCGCGCACCAGATGCACGATCACTGCACCCGGCAAGGCACGTGCGATCGGACCGATCGCCACCGCGTTGGCCGGTAGCTTGTCGATGTACCAACGCGCAGATCCGGCGCGCCATTGCGTCTGTTCCAGGTAACGCGCGCCGACCTGCGCATAGTCCAGCGTCGGCAGCGCCTGCAGCACACGCGCATCCAGCAGGCTGCGGCCGGCCTGGTCGGCGCCCCAACGCAATTGATGGCCAACGTCGTTCAACTCGCCAGCCGACACGATCTGGGAATGATTGCCCAGCATCCGCTCCAGCACCGTGGTGCCCGAGCGCGGCAAGCCGAGCACGAAGATCGGCTGCGGGCCGTGCGCGGCCGGGGCTTGCTGCCCAGCGAACACGCCTTGCTGGGCCAGTGCTCCCAGCTGCGTATAGAGCGCAGCTTCTGCATCGGCGTCGTGGCGCAGGCGCGCATGCATCACCGCATTGCCATGCTGCAGCGCGTCCCAGGCAGCCCCGGCCTGGCCGAGGTCTTCCAGCTCCTTGTACAGCGCGAACGCCAGCCCGGCGCGGTCCTCGCTGTCGGGCTTGGCACGTTGCAGTTGCTCACGCAGTTGCTCGACATGGTTGCTGCTGGTGGTCTGACGGCGCAAGCGCGCACGCGTCAACGCCGCGCGGCCATAGCCGGGCTTTTGCGCCAGCGCATGCTCCAGCGCCTGCGCCGCTTCATCGAGGCGACCATTGAACTGCAGCTGCACCGCAAGAAAGAAACGGAAATCCGCGCCATCGAATCCGCAGGCCTGCGCGCGCCGCATCATCGCCAGCGCGTCGCCATGTTCGCCCAGCGATTGATGCACATGCGCGAGCAAGGCCAGGGTCGGGCCATCGTTGCACTGCATCACCGACGGATGCCGCAGCAAGGCATGCAGTACGCGATGCTCGCCGACACGCAGCAAGGCTTGCGCCACGCGGCAACGCATCGCCACGTCGTCACCCAGATCGCCTGCGGCCAGCCGCAACTGCGCCACCGCCTCGCGCATCCTGCCGTTGGCCAGCACGGTGCCGGCCAGCAGCACGCGGGCCGACACGTGCGTGGGCTCCACCTCCAGCAATGCCTGCAGCGCATACGCGGCCACACCCAGGTCACGACGTGCCAACGCGGCCTGCGCGGTCTGCCAGTGCACCGCGCCGGCGGACGCGGCCATCAGCTGGACAGATGCTCGATGGCGGCGACGCTGCCGAGTCGGTCGCCGAGCTTCTTCAGCAGGGCCAGGCGATTGGCGCGCAGTTGCGCGTCTTCGGCATTGACCATGACGCCGTCGAAGAAGGCGTCGACCTGCGGGCGCAGGCGCGCCAGACGCGCGAGCACGGCGACGTAGTCGTGCCGGTGCAGTGCATCACCGGTGTCGCCGATGGCCGCTTCCACTGCTTCGGCCAGGGCTTCTTCGGCCGGCTCGCGCAGCAGGCTGGGGTCGATATCGCCGGGAATCTCGCCCTCGACCTTGCGCAGGATATTGCGGATGCGCTTGTTGGCCGCGGCCAGGGCTTCGGCTTCGGGCAGCGTGGCGAAGATGCCGATCGCCTCGATGCGGCGGTCGAAGTCGTAGAGGGAACCGTGGGTCGCGCCCGGGTGCGCTCCTACGCTGGCCGATGCAGGAGCGCCCTCGGGCGCGACCGAGAACAGTGCGGCGACCGCATTGAAGTGGGTGGCAGCAACGCCCTTGTCTGCGTAGTAACCGCGCAGACGGTCGAGGACGAAGTCGAAAATCTCTGCATCTTGACCAGCCTGCGCCAACGCGGTGTGTGCTTCCTTTTCAACAGATGGCGGCAAAGCGGAACCGGCATCTTTTGCCTTGGCGATCGCAGTTTCTGTCTTGAGCAATTGCCTGGCACTTGCCTGGACATTGATCTGATTTCTAGCCTCTACAAGCAGCTTTTTCAGATCCAGCTCAAACCCACTCTCGATCACCGTCCGCGCCAGCCCCAAGGCGTTGCGCCGCAGCGCAAACGGATCCTTGTTGCCGGTCGGTTTCAAACCAGCCGCAAAACCACCGGCCAGGGTATCCAAACGTTCGGCAATCGCCAGCACCTTGCCCAGTGGCGACAGTGCGATGTCGTCGCCGGCAAAACGCGGCTGGTATGCCTCGTCGATCGCCAGCGCAATCTCGCCGGGCTCGCCGGCGGCCTTGGCGTAATGGCGCCCGGCAATACCCTGCAGCTCCGGGAATTCGTTGACCATGCGCGACTGCAGGTCGTTCTTGGCCAGCTGCGCGGCGCGGCGCGCCTGCACCGGGTCGGCACCGACCTGCGGCGCGATCGTCTCGGCCAGCGCCGCCACGCGCGCGACCTTGTCGGCCACCGTGCCCAGCTTGGCCTGGTAGGTCACGCTGGCCAGACCGGCGCCCATCGCCTCCAGCCCCTGCTTGAGGTCTTCGTCGAAGAAGAACTTGGCGTCGGCAAACCGTGGACGGATCACCCGCTCGTAGCCCTTGGCGACTTCGGCCACGTCCTTGGAGACGATATTGGCGATGCCGATGAACTGCTCGGTCAACCTGCCGCCGTCGTCCAGCACCGGGAAGAATTTCTGGTTGACCTCCATGGTTTCGATCAGCGCTTCCTGCGGCACCGCCAGGAAGTCGCGCTCGAAACTGCACAGCACCGCCGACGGCCATTCGACCAGGTTGACCACCTGTTCCAGGTTGTCGTCGCTGATGCGCGCGCTGCCGCCGGCCTGCCTGGCGGCAGCTTCGACTTCCTCGACGATGCGTGCGCGGCGTGCGTCGGCATCCACCAGCACATGCGCCGCGCGCAAGGCCTCGATGTAATCGCCCGGCGCCGCCAGCGATACCTCGCCCTGATGCATGAAGCGATGCCCGCGGCTGAGGCGATCGCCACGCACGCCCAGCAGCTCGGCCGGAATCACCGCATCGCCGAACAGCAGCACCAGCCACTGCACCGGCCGCGCGAAGGCGTATTCGTGCGCGCCCCAGCGCATCGGCTTGGGGATCGGCATCGCGGCGATCGCCTCGCGCAGGATCTCCGGCAGCAAGTCGGCAGTGCGCGCGCCCGGCGTCACCGCGCGGTGCACGAAGCGCTCGCCCTTGGCGTCGCTGGTGCGCTCCAGCGCGGTCCAGTCGATGCCGGCCTTGGCGGCGAAGCCGGCCAGCGCCTTGGTCGGATTGCCCTCGGCGTCGAGGGCAATGTTGAGATACGGGCCCAGCACTTCGGAGCGCTGCTCGGGCTGCTCGGTGGCCACGCCCGGCAGCAGCACCGCCAGGCGGCGCGGCGTGGACAGCGGCTTGGCATCGCCACGGGTGACGGCAACGCCGCGCTTTTCCAGACCGGCCAGCACGCCATCGAAGAAAGCCTGCGCCAGACCCGGCAGCGCCTTGACCGGCAGCTCTTCGGTGCCCAGTTCGATCAGCAGGGGAAGTTGTTCGCTCATGTCAGGTGAACCTTGGCTTATGTCCCTTCTGCCATCAACGGACGAAGGTGACTGGAGAATGTCCTTCTCCCGCTAGCGGGAGAAGGTGGCGCGCCGCGCCGGATGAGGGTCGTGCCGAGGCGGCGGAGACGTACTGCCCCCATCCGCCCTGCGGGCACCTTCCCCCGCTGGCGGGGGAAGGACACAGCATCAGCGCTTGACTCCGGGAAAGCCCAGCTTCTCGCGTTGTGCGTAATACGCCTGCGCCACGCCCTGCGCCAGCGCGCGCACGCGCAGGATGTAGCGCTGGCGTTCGGTCACGCTGATCGCGCGGCGCGCATCCAGCAGGTTGAACGCGTGGCTGGCCTTGGTGACCTGCTCGTACGCCGGCAAAGGCAGGCCGACCTCGACCAGGTGCTTGGCCTCGGCCTCGCAGGCGTCGAACCGATGGAACAGCTCGGCCACATTGGCATGCTCGAAGTTGTAGGCGCTCTGCTCCACCTCGTTCTGGTGGTACACATCGCCATAGCTCACCGGCGTGCCATCCGGGCCATAGGTCCACACCAGGTCGTAGACGTTGTCGCAGCTCTGCAGGTACATGCACAGCCGTTCCAGCCCGTAGGTGATCTCGCCCAGTACCGGCTTGCACTCCAGTCCGCCGGCCTGCTGGAAGTAGGTGAACTGGGTCACCTCCATGCCGTTGAGCCAGACTTCCCAGCCCAGGCCCCAGGCGCCCAGCGTGGGCGATTCCCAGTTGTCCTCGACAAAGCGCAGGTCGTGCACCAGCGGGTCGATGCCCAGGGCCTTGAGCGAGCCCAGGTACAGGTCCTGGATATTGTCCGGGTTGGGCTTCATCGCCACTTGGTACTGGTAGTAGCGCTGCAGGCGGTTGGGATTTTCGCCGTAGCGGCCGTCGGTGGGGCGGCGCGAGGGCTGCACGTAGGCCGCATTCCACGGCTCCGGTCCCAGCGCGCGCAGGAAGGTGGCCGGATGGAACGTGCCTGCGCCCACTTCCAGGTCCAGCGGCTGGATCAGCACGCAGCCTTGCTCGGCCCAGTACTGGTTGAGGGTCTGGATCAGGCCCTGGAAAGTGATTGGAACGCGCCGGGAATCGGACATGCAGCAAAGGCCGTGCGGAAGGGGTGCGCTAGTATACCGGCCGACCCGCAGCGCTTTGCCGCGGAGCACCGCTGCAGGGGAACCTCGAGCATGGAACAGCGGCGTACGGCCGATACTGAAAGCGCAGCGGCACTGTTGCCGCGCGGCCGCCTGATGTTCGACCCGGTGGCCGCCGCCCTGCTTGCAGACGGCATGGTGGTGCCGCACGAACATGAGCGCGTGCAGTTCTCCGCCGCCGGCGTGCGCAATGCCAGCGAGGTGCATCCGCTGGTGCTGCTGGCCAACCTCAAGCTGCATGCCGCGCAGCCGCCGGCCGGCGAACTCGGGCTGGAACGGCTGACCGAATGGCTGGCCACCCGCACCGGGCTGCGCTATCTGCGCATCGACCCGACCCGCATCGATGTGGCCGCGGTCACCGGCGTGGTCTCGCATGCCTACGCACGCCGCCACCGCATCCTGCCGCTGGCGCTGGATGCCGAGCGCGTGCTGATCGCCACCAGCGAGCCGCTGGCGCTGGACTGGCTGGCCGACGTGCAGCACCTGAGCCGGCGCCGCATCGAACTGGCGCTGATCAACCCGCTGGACCTGCACCGCTACACGATGGAGTTCTTCGGCGTGACCCAGTCGGTGCGCGGCGCGCGCGGCGATGTGCGCAGCGCCGAACCCGGTGCCGGCCTGCCCAGTTTCGAGCAGCTGGTGGAACTGGGCCGCGCCGGCGACGTCAATGCCGACGACCACCACATCGTGCATATCGTCGACTGGCTGCTGCAGTACGCCTACGAACAGCGGGCAAGCGACATCCATCTGGAGCCGCGTCGCGAGGCCGGGCGCATGCGTTTCCGCATCGACGGGGTGCTGCACAAGGTGCTGGAAGTGCCGCCCTCGGTGATGACCGCGGTGGTCAGCCGCATCAAGGTGCTCGGCCGCATGGACCTGGCCGAACGCCGCCGCCCGCAGGACGGCCGCATCAAGACCCGTTCGCCGGGCGGGCGCGAGGTGGAAATGCGCCTGTCCACGATGCCCACCGCCTTCGGCGAGAAGTGCGTGATGCGCATCTTCGACCCGGATTCGGCGTTCAAGAGCATCGAGCAACTCGGCTTCAGCCCGGAAGAAGCCGCCGGCTGGAGCGCGCTGGTCGAGCGCCCGCATGGCATCGTGCTGGTCACCGGCCCCACCGGCTCGGGCAAGACCACCACGCTGTATTCCACGCTCAAGCGCCTGGCCACGCCGGATGTGAACGTGTGCAGCGTGGAAGACCCGATCGAAATGATCGCGCCGGAATTCAACCAGATGCAGGTCCAGCAGAACATCGACCTGGATTTCGCCAGCGGTGTGCGCACGCTGCTGCGCCAGGACCCGGACATCATCATGATCGGCGAAATCCGCGACCTGGAAACCGCGCAGATGGCGGTGCAGGCCTCGCTGACCGGGCATCTGGTGCTGTCCACGCTGCACACCAACGACGCCGCCTCGGCGATCACCCGTTTGCTGGACCTGGGCGTGCCGCATTACCTGGTCGCCTCCACGCTCAACGGCGTGCTGGCGCAGCGCCTGGTGCGCACGCTGTGCGTGCACTGCAAGCGCCCCCACACGCTCAGCGACGACGACTGGTCGGCGATCCGCGAGCCGGGCGAAACGCTGCCGGAAGTGCTGAACGTGCACGCGCCGGTCGGCTGCCTGGAATGCCGCCGCACCGGCTACCTGGGCCGTGTCGGCCTGTACGAGCTGCTGCCGGTGACACCGCGTTTGCGCAGCCTGATCCGCGCCGACACCGACCTGGCCAGCTTCAGCCACGCCGCCCGCGGCGAAGGCCTGCGCACGCTGCGCCGCACCGGCCTGGAAAAGGTCGCCGCCGGGCTGACCACGGTGGAAGAGGTGTTGTCGGTCCTGCCGCCGCGGGACTAGGCGGATTGCCTGGCTGGCTTGCTTCCGGGAAAAGGCCGGTTGTCTGGTCTCGCTTGCCCCCTTCTCCCACCGGGAGAAGGGGCCCGAAGGGCGGATGCGGGGACGTCAGCACAGGCACATGCCTTCCTGACGCTAGCGGTCCAGTGCGCGGCACCACGCTGCCTGGTCCACTGCCGCCATTCCCCCATCCCCGAGCGCCGATCGTTCCACCACCATCCCCAGCCATCAGCACATAGCCATCCGGCATAACCTTAGCTGCATGTATTGGCACGCCAATTGAAAAAAACCGGCGGGAGCTGCCTACAATCGGGCACATCAGTCGCTGCTGGATGCTCGTCCGCATGTCCGCCTTGCCGTTCCTGATCATCGAAACCGGGCATCCCGTGCCGGAGATGAAGCGATACGGCCGCTTTCGGCACTGGATCCGCGTTGCGGCCGGGCTGGCCGAACACGAAACCGTCGCCATCGATGTCGCCAACGGCGGCCGCCTGCCCGACCGCACCGGCTTTGCCGGCACCATCGTCAGCGGCTCGGCCGCCTACGTTACCGACCGCGCCGACTGGAGCGAACGCAGTGCCGCCTGGCTGCGCGATGCCGCCCACCAGGGCATGCCGCTGCTGGGCATCTGCTACGGGCACCAGCTGCTGGCGCACGCGCTGGGCGGCGAGGTCGACTACAACCCGGCCGGGCGCGAATCCGGCACGATCGCGCTGGAACTGCACCCGCCAGCCGAGCAGGACCCTTTGTTTGCGGGCCTGCCGGCGCATTTCCCGGCGCACGCCACGCACATGCAGACCGTGGTGCGCGCCCCGGACGGGGCCATCGTGCTGGCGCATTCGCGGCAGGACCGTTGCCATGCCTTCCGCTGGGGCCAGGCCACCTGGGGCGTGCAGTTCCACCCCGAGTTTGCCACCCACCACATGCGCGGCTACGTGCAGGCGCGCGCCGAGTGCATTGCCCGCCACGGCCACTGCGCCCGTACGGTCGCCCGGGAGGTCACCGCCGCGCCGATCGCACGCAAGCTGCTGCGCCGGTTCGTGCATCACGCACGCGGCCTGCAAACAGTGAGCACTCATCCCGCCGCACACACGCAAAAGCAGCGATAATCGCGCCACGCCGGATGGTCCGGTGCGTATCGATCCGGAATGGGAATGAGCGAAATCCGCAAGGTGCCGGCGTCTGCCGGCGCAGAATGGCTGTTGACCGGTTTCTCGCTACTGAAGCGGGCGCCGCTGGCGCTTGGCTCGCTGGGGGTGATCTGGAGCGTGGCCGCCACCCTGGTAGTGTCGCTGTCGGTGCTGGTGCCGTTGCTGGGCCCGGCCCTGCAGTTCCTGCTGGTGCTGGCCGGCCCGCTGTTCATGGGCGGCCTGCTGTGGGCGATCCGCGAGGTCGACGAAGGCCGCATCGCCAAGCCGTCGCATCTGCTGCACGGCCTGCAGGACGGCCGCGCGCCGCACCTGCTGGTGTCGCTGCTGCCGCAGCTGATCGCCGGCCTGCTGCTGGGCGTGCTGCTGCTGGTGATGATCGGCGCCAGCGGGCTGCAGCAGCTGTCCGAGGTGATGATCAAGATCAACCAGATCAGCCAGTCCGGCGCGCAGCCGGATCCGGTGCAGATCGAGCAGCTGGCCGCCAGCCTGCCGGCCGGCCGCATCCTGCTGTGGCTGCTGCTGACCATCGCCACCTTCGCGGCGATGACCCTGGCGCTGTTCGTGATGCCGCCGCAGGTGATGTTCGACCGCAGCACCGGCGGCCACGCGCTGCGCGAGAGCCTGCGCGCCAGCCTGCACAACCTGCCGGCGATGCTGGTGTTCTTCGTGCTGGCCTTCATCGCCATCTTCGCGATCTATTTCGCGGTGATGATCGTGGCGCTGATCGTCGGCCTGGTCGCCGGCCAGACCGTGGCGATGTGGCTGGCCCAGCTGCTGCTGATGGCGGTGCTGATGCCGGTGTTCGCCGGCTCGGTCTACGCGGCCTGGAAGCAGATGTTCACGCACCAAGGCGCTTCTGCCCAGCCGACGACGCCCTCACGCCCGGATGTGTTTGCGGCCTGAGCCCCTGACCTGCGGATGTGCTTGCCGCCTCAGACCCCCGCCCCGTAGGAGCGCACCTGGGCGCGACAAAGCATTCGTCGGGAGAGCCCCGGTCGCGCGCGAACGGGGTCGCCGCCAGACCATCCCAACCCGTAGGAGCGCACCTGGGCGCGACGAAGCGTTCGCCGGGAAGTCCCGGTCGCGCCCGGGTGCGCTCCTACGTGGGTGATTGGCGTCTGGGGCGATGCTGGCCCCGTCCGCGAACTAGGCGCTCTTCGGCCCCACCGCGCGCGAGGCGATGATGCCCAGCTCGTAGAGCAGGCACATCGGGATGGCCAGCATCAGCTGCGAGACCACGTCCGGCGGGGTGAGCACGGCGGCCAGGATGAAGATGCCGACGATGGCATAGCCGCGGCCTTCGCTCAGCTGCTTGGGGCTGACCCAGCCCAGCAGCACCAGGATCACCAGCGCCACCGGCAGCTCGAAGCTGGCACCGAAGGCGAAGAAGATCGCCAGCACGAAATCCAGGTAGGAATTGGCGTCCGGGGTAATGGCGATCACGTCCGGCTTGAACGTGGTCAGGAAGTGGAACACCGCCGGCAGCACCAGGAAATACGCGAACGCGCAGCCGATGTAGAACAGTGCCACCGCCGAGGCCAGCAACGGGAATGCGAGTTTCTTCTCGCGCTGGTACAGGCCCGGCGCCACGAAGGCCCAGGCCTGATACAGCAGCCACGGCACGCTGAAGAACACCGCCACGAAGAAGGTTAGCTTGAGCGGGGCGAAGAACGCGCCGGCCGGGTTCATCGCGATCATCGTCTGCCCCAGCGGCAGCTGCGAAATCAGCGGCGCGGCCAGCCACGAGTAGATTGCGCGGGAAAACGGCAACAGCGCCAGCAGCACCACGCCCAGGCCGATCAGGGCGCGCACCAGGCGTGCGCGCAGCTCGACCAGATGCTCGATCAGACTGCTTTCGGCCTGTGCGTCGTCGAACAGGCTCACGGCCGCTTCTCCTGGAGCTTGCCCGGCTCGGTCGGCTCGATCAGCGCATCTGGCATGCCCGGCTCCATTGGCGAGGCAACCGGGGTCTGCGCGCTGGCATTGCCCAGATGCGCTGCATGCGGCGCCGGCACCACCGGGTCGTGGGGGGCTGGCACCAATGTCTGGTGGGGCGCCGGCGCCATGGGCCGTGCCTGGGCGATGACCGCTGCGGCCGCCGCATGTTCAGGCGCATCGGCGGGGCCCGCTGCCGGCGCGGCACTGGCCCCAGCCGACAGGTCCGCATGCGCCAGCTCCAGCGGCGTCGCCACCGGTGTCGTGGTGCTGCGGATATCGATATCGCGCCCGACCTCGTCGTGCAGCGCGCGGGCACCCTGCTCCAGATGTTGCTGCTTGTTGCGCAGCTGGTCCTCGGCCTCGCGCAGCGAGGCCTGCACGTCCTGCAGGCTGCGCTTGAGCTCTTCGGCCTCCAGCTCGCGTTCCAGTTCCTGCTTGACCGAGTCCCATTGCATGCGCGCGCGGCGCACCCACAATCCGGCGAACCGGGCCGCCTTGGGCAGGCGCTCGGGACCGAGCACCACCAGGGCGACGATCGCGATCAGCGTCAGTTCGCCAACACCTATGTCAAACACCGACGCCGCTCCGGATCAACGCGCGTCGCGATCGCGCTCGGCCTGCGCCTCACGTGCCTGCTCGGCCGTGCGGCTGTCGTCGCCGAGCTTGCCGGCCGGCTTGTCCTCGTCGTGCATGCCTTTCTTGAATTCCTTGACCGCGCTGCCGAGATCCTTGGCACCGCTGGTGAGCCGCTTGGTACCGAACACCAGCAACACGATCACCAGCACGATCAGCCAGTGCCAAATGCTGAAACCGCCCATGATCTGCTCGCTTGCTGAAGAAGAAGGAAGGCGCAGGATACCCCAGCGCACCGCGCAGGGGGATGACAGCGCGTCAGCGGTTGCCGTCCAGCGATTCGGTGCGGATTTCGCCATCGGACACCGGCTGGAAACCCTGCTGCGGCGGTGGCGTGGTGCTGGGCTGCATCGGCACGGTGCTGGCTTCGTTGACCGCAGGCGGCGGTGTGGTGGCCGCCTGTGCCGGTGGCGGCGTTGCCGGGCGCGGCGCGCTGGCGCTGTCGTCGGCGCTGCCATCGGTACCGCGATTGGCGCGTGCGGTGTAGGTCGCCTCTTCCAGGCGGTCGCGGAAGGCGATCACGTCGGTGGAGGCACGCTCGTTGGTACGGCCTTCGAAGATCATCCGCGGGGTGGCGCCGCCGCCGTAGGCGTTGAGGTCGGCGGCATCGTCGATCTGCAGCACCGCACCGTCCAGCGCCACGCCGGCGAACAGGCCACGGGCGCGCGACCACGACCAGATTTCGGCCTTGAGCTGGCCATCGGTGGCGGCGGCGGCATTGCGGCCGACCGGGCCGGCGGCCACGCCGGCATCGGCACCGAGGGTGAACTTGCCGTTGACGATGTTGTCCAGGCTGCGGTCGTTGCGGAACACCAGCACCACGTCGGAGGACTGCACGCCGGCCTGGAAGCCGATGCTGCCGCCGGTGAGCTTGACGAAGACCGGCTGCGACCAGCTGCCGTCGGCATTCTTCATCGACATCAGGCCGTGCCCGCGCCGGCCGCCGATCACCAACCCGGCCTTGAGCGTATCGGGGATGACCACGATGGCGCGCGCCTCGTCGAGCAGCTTGTCCGGGATGGCCTGCTCGGGAATCTTCATGATCTCGTTGAGCACCCGCACCGCGTTACGCGCGCGCTGGTCCTCTTCCGGGCCGGCAACGGCATGGCCGGCGGCGAAGGTCAGCGACAACAACAGGGCCAGGCGCGACAGACGAGGCATGACAAGCTCCAGGGGACGATCCGTCAAAGATAGCAATGGCGCGACGTTAGTGGTGGCGCAATGAATCGGTGGTGAGCGCAAGCGGGTGCCAGAGGCGGTCAATGGGGGCGATCGATGCGCTGTCCTCGGCAGCACTGCCGCGCTCTGCCAGAATGGCGCGCATGAACACCACCCCCGATACCGCCCTGCTGGTCGTCAATCTCGGCACCCCCGAGTCGCCCACCGCCCCGGCCGTGCGCCGCTACCTGGCCGAGTTCCTCAGCGACCGCCGCGTGGTCGCGATCCCGCCGCTGTTCTGGAAGCCGCTGCTGTACGGGGTGATCCTGCCCATCCGCGGGCCCAAGTCGGCCGAGAAGTACGCCAAGGTCTGGCTGCCGGATGGCTCGCCACTGGCGGTGTACACGCGCCGGCTGGCCGAAGGCCTGAAGGAGGTCATGCCGGACTGGCACGTGGAATGGGCCATGCGCTATGGCGCCCCGGCGCTGCGCAAGACGCTGGACGGCCTGCGTGCGCGCGGCATCCGGCGCATCGTGGTGCTGCCGCTGTACCCGCAGTATTCGACCACGACGACCGCATCGATCCAGGATGTGATCGACGCCTGGCGCCGGGGCGCGCCGGAGATCGCGGTGGAGGTGATCCAGGAGTATTGCGAAGATGCCGGCTGGGTCGCGGCGATCGCCGATTCGATCCGTGCGCACTGGCAGGCGCACGGGCGCAGCGAGAAGCTGATGTTCTCCTTCCACGGCCTGCCGCAGCGCGTGGCCAATGCCGGCGATCCGTATCCGCAGCAATGCGAGCGCAGCGCGCAGGCCATCGTCGCCGCGCTGGGCCTGGGCGCGGACGAATGGCAGATGGGCTACCAGTCGCGCTTCGGCTCGGAGCGTTGGCTGCAGCCCTACGCCGAACCGACCTTGTGGAAACTGGCCGAAGGCGGCGTGCGCAGCTTCGACCTGGTCTGCCCGGGTTTTGCCACCGATTGCCTGGAGACCCTGGAGGAAGTGGCGCTGGGCTTTGCCGAAACGCTGGCCGAACGCGGCGCCACCCTGAGTTACATCCCCTGCCTCAATGCCAGCCCGGCACATGCGCAGGCACTGGCCGCAGTGGCGCGGCGCGCGTGAGGTTGGAGCCGTTTGCGTGCGACCTGGCGATCGGCCGGGTCACCGGACTGCGCAACCCGGACCGTGGCCCGCGCCGGGTGCTGGCCCTGCATGGGTGGCTGGACAACGCCGCCAGCTTCCTGCCGCTGAGCGCGCACCTGCACGCGCAGGACCTGGATCTGGTCCTGCTCGATCTGCCCGGCCACGGCCATAGCGCGTGGTTGCCGGTTGGTGCCGAGTACACGCTCAGCAGCGCGATCGGCATTCTGCTGCAAGTGGCCGATGCGCTTGGCTGGGAGCGCTTCAGCGTGCTCGGCCACTCGCTGGGCGGCGGTGTTGCCAGCCTGCTGGCCGCCGCGGCGCCGGAACGCGTGGAGGCGCTGATCGCGATCGAGGCGCTGGGCGCACTGGCCGAGCCGGTGGAAGGCACCGCCACCCGCCTGCGCGATGCGATTGCCTCGGCACGCACCTTGTCACAGCGGCCGCTGCGCGTGTTTCCGTCGATGGAGATGCCGGTGCGCGCACGCATGATGGCCAACCAGCTCACCGAACCGGCCGCGCGGCTGCTGGTGGAGCGCGGCGTGTGCGCGGTCGAAGGCGGCTACAGCTGGTGCAGCGACCCGCGCCTGACCCTGCCCACGGCCATCCGCATGACCGAAGCGCAGATCGACGTGCTGCTGGCCTCCATCGCCTGCCCGGTCCAGGCCATCTTCGCCACGCCGGCGCAGGTGTACTTCCCCGCTGCCTTGCGCGACCACCGCGTGGCGCTGATGCGCGATGCGCGCCTGCAGTTGTTGCCCGGCACCCACCATGTGCATATGGAAGCACCGGACGCGGTGGCGGCGGTGATCAACGGATTCCTGGCGTCGCTGCCGCCGCCGCACGCGTGATGCGCGGAATGCGTGCATGCGTCCTGCGCGATGCCACGGCGCTGACGCTCGTGCTTATTGCTCGGCATGCGACAGCAGACCTCAGTGCCGGCAACACCGGCAGGTAGCGTCAGCGGCGGAAACTGCATCGCGACGACCTGCCCTACTCCACCTGCAACAACCGCCGCAGCTGCGCCTTGAGCTGGCGCCCGTGTTCGTGGAAATAGCTGCGCTCGTCGCGCCAGGCGGGAAAGCGCTGCTCCACCTCGGCCCAGAACGCAGGCGAGTGATTGGCCTGCAGCAGGTGGCAGAGCTCGTGCACCAGCACGTATTCGAAAGCGGACGGGCGGCCAAGCACCAGCGCCAGATCCAGCGCCATCGAGCCATCCGGTGCCAGCGAACCCCACTGCGAGGACATCACCTTCAGCCGCACCCGCGCCGGCGCGCGCGGCAGGCCGGGCAGATAGCTCGGCAACCAGCGTCCGACATCGGCGCGCGCCTGTGCTTCGTAGAATTCCTTCAACGTGCGGCGCAGGCCTGCATCGCCTAGACGCGTAGGCACATGGAACTGCGCGCCGTCGTCGGTGACCTCGATACGTGCGTAGCGCCCGTCGTGCCAGCTCAGCGGCAACAAGGCGCCGCGTAACGGCAGCAACCCCGGCACGCCACGCGCCAGCGCCGGAAACGCATCGACCTGCTGATAACGCGACAGCTGCGTGCCCAACCAGTCCAGGTGCGCCAGCAGAAAGCGCTCGCCCGACACCAGGCTTGCGCGCAGCGGCAGGGTCAACCGCGCACCGCGTTCGTCGACGCTGAGCTTGATGCGCCGCGCACGCGGGTCGCGCACGCGCAGGACCGCGATTTCGCGCCCGTCCAGTTGCACGCGCACGCAGTCGCGTTCGACAACCTGCGGGGCGGGCGCGATCAGACGGCGGACGGGCTTGAACATGGACACAGGATAGCGCTGCGATGTGTCAGGTGGTGAGATGGCGCGATTGATACATGCGATGTGACGGCGTGTCCCGCGAGCGGTGAGGGCGCCGCGCCCTCGACGCTGCGCGTTGCTGCGGGGCCCTTGCCCGCCCACCATCGCGGGACACGCCGTGAATCCATCCATGGAGGCTCTTACGCGGCATCCATGCCGCGTAAGGTCCCGCGACGGTGAGCGGGCAAGGACCTGTCGAGATGGTCGGTGTGCATCGTTGAAAGCAGAAGATGAGGTGCGATGGTCGAGCCACTGTGCCTCGACCGGCTTCCCACCACTCGTCTCACCGCAGACCGAGCAGCAGACAAGCGTTTTGACGCGCAATCTGCAAACGTCGCGTCTGCCCACCGCAAGCCGAGCGCCACGCTTTCAAGAAAGCAGCCGACCAACTGTCTGGTGCGGTGTCCTCGCCGGTTGCGGGACCGTGTGGCGGCATGGATGCCGCCACCGAGCCCCCAGGGATGGGTTCACGGCGTGTCCCGCAAGCGGTGAGGACACCGCGCCCGCGACGCTGCGCGTTGGTGCAGGGCCCTTGCCTGCCCACCATCGCAGGACACGCCGCAAGTATGTCCCTGTCGGCTCTTACGCGACGGTGAGCAGGCAAGGACCTGTCGAGATAGTTGGTGCGCACGGTAAGAGCGGTGTTGGATGCGTCGTTCGCTCATGACGTATCGGCTCCATGTCTGATGGGCGCCGCACGACAGACAGCTCTCACAAGAGCACCGACCAACTGTCTGGTGCGGTGTCCTTACCGGTTGCGGGACCGTGTGGCGGCATGGATGCCGCCACCGAGCCCCCAGGGACGGGTTCACGGCGTGTCCCGCAAGGTGAGGACACCGCGCCCGCGACGCTGCGAGCTGTTGTTTTAGACCTCGGATGATTCAAGCGGCGCATCGCCCCTTGACGCCGCCGCCGTTCGAAACCTGGTTACTCCGCCTTGCTCAGCTTCAGCGCGGTTTCCAGCAGCAGGAACAGGCGCCGGATTTCGGCGCTCATCAGTGCGAAGCGCGCGTCGAGTTCGGCGCGCGCGCCGTCGTCTTCGCTGTGTTCGAGCTGGTCCAGTGCGCCATCGAGGAACTTGAGCTTGCGGATCACCAGATCGTCGCCGAGCACGAACGACAGATTGTCGTCCAGCACCAGCGCCAGCTTGGTCACCTGCTTGCCGGCTTCCAGGTGCTTGTCGATCTCGTCGCCGCGCAGTTCCTGGTGCTGGCACTTGACCACCGCGCCGCCTTCGATCGGGTCCTTCATCTCGCATTCTTCGCCCAGGCTCAGGCCTTCGGGCAGGGGTTCGCCGGCGATCCAGCCGGTGAGGATGGCGCGCGGTGCGACTTCGGCGTTCAACGGCAGTGCCGGGAAGCTGCCGAGCGCGCCGCGGATCTCGCTCATCACGTTCTCGCCGCTCTTGCGGCTGGAGCTGTTGACCGCGATGTAGCCGTGCTGCAGGTCCAGGATGGCATCGGTCCGCGAGCTTTTGACGAAGGCGCGCGGCAACAGCTCATGGATCAGGTCGTCCTTCAGACGCTTGCGCGCCTTGCCGCCGGGGCGACGGCCTTCCTTTTCCTCGATCTCGGCAACCTTGCGCTCGAGCAGGTCGTTGACCACCGCGCCGGGCAGGATCTTGTCCTCGCCACCGACGGTGAGCCAGAGGAAGTCTTCCAGGCGATGCGAGAGCACTTCCTGCTCGTCGCGGCCGAACGGGGAAATGAAACCGCGCGAGCTCATTTCCAGCGGGCCGACCGGCTTGAGCTGCACCTGCGGCAGCAGCGTGTCGATCTCGGAGAAATCCAGCGTGGTCGGGAAACGGAACAGGGTGAGATTACGAAAGAACATGCGTCAGACCGAAAAGGAGGAAGAAACGTGGAGGGTGGGAAGACTGCCGCCGCCGTGGTGGCCGCGTCAGTCGCTGTCGTGTGCGCTGTCGCCGGCAGCGAGCCAGGCGCTGGAATCGGGATCAGGATCGGGCGGCGCTGCATCGCCATTGCGGCCCAGCGCCAGGAAATCGAACAGGGTGCGGTCGGCCAATTGCTCGGGCCGTACATCGGCCAGCGCGCGGGCGATCTGCTCGACCCGCCCGGGCTGCTCGCGGTCCCATTGCTGCAGCATGCGGCCGACCTGCTGGCGCTGCAGGTTTTCCTGGCTGCCGCACAGGTTGCACGGGATGATGGGGAACTGGCGTGCCTGCGCATAGGCGGCGATGTCGGCTTCGCGCACATAGGCCAGCGGGCGGATCACCACGTGCTGGCCGTCGTCGCTGCGCAGCTTGGGCGCCATCGCCGCGAGCCGGGCGTGGTGGAACAGGTTCATGAAGAACGTGGCGACGATGTCGTCGCGATGATGGCCGAGCGCGATCTTGGTCACGCCGTGCGCCTGCGCATAGGCATACAGCGCGCCGCGCCGCAGCCGCGAGCACAGCGAACACATGGTCTTGCCGGCCGGGATCACCCGGCTGACCACCGAATAGGTGTCCTGCTCGACGATGGCGAACGGCACGTCCAGGCCGCGCAGGTAGGTGGGCAGGACGTGGGCGGGAAAGTCGGGCTGCTTCTGGTCCAGATTGACCGCCACCAGCGTGAACGGCACCGGCGCCTTGCGCTGCAGCTGCAGCAGCATGTCCAGCAAGGTGTAGCTGTCCTTGCCGCCGGACAGGCACACCATGATCTTGTCGCCGGGCGCGATCATGCCGAAGTCGGCAATCGCCTGGCCCACCTGGTGCTGCAGGCGTTTGCCCAGGCGCAGCTGCTCACGCTGCAGCCGCTGGCGCGGGTCGCGCGGCGCGGGGTCGGCCAGGGGTTGCGGCAGCGGCAGGACAGCGGTCATAAGCCGGCCATTGTAGCTGCCCGGCGCGCGGCGGGCCGGCGCCGGGCGTGCGCGGCTGAACGGGCGGTCAGGCGCTCGTGGGCGAGTGTTCGGCGCGCGTCTGGCGGTGCTGCGGCGTCAGCGGGCCCCAACGCGGCTGCGGGTGCCGCGGGTCGTCGGGGCGGCGCACATCTCGCAGCGCAGCAAGCCTTTCGGCGCCGGGCTGGGTAAAGTCGGGCAGACCGCTTCACTCGGGATCGGCATGGCATCTCCAGCTTCGCTCCACCGCGCGGCTTTTTTCGGTCGCAGCTGTGGTAGCGCTAACATTTTGTGCGACGTGGGTCAGGCCCTGCCCCCGTATGTGTCCCCGGCGCTGATCGAGCGTGCGCGCTGCTGGCGCGGTGGCGGTGCGCATGCACGATTGCCGCGCTGCGTGACTGGCCCCTGGTTTGCAACGCCCTTCCTTTTTCCCTCGCCTCTTTGCAGGAGTTCCACCCCATGAGCAACACCGTCCACATCGGCGCCAAAGAATATTTCCCCGGTATCGGCAAGATCGGCTTCGAAGGCCGCGACTCGGACAACCCGCTGGCCTTCAAGGTCTACGACGCCAACAAGCAGGTCGGCGACAAGACCATGGCCGAGCATCTGCGCTTTGCCGTGGCCTACTGGCACAGCTTCTGCGGCAATGGCGCCGATCCGTTCGGCCCGGGCACGCGCGCGTATCCGTGGGATATCGGCAACACCGCGTTGGACCGTGCAGAAGCCAAGGCCGATGCCGCGTTCGAATTCTTCACCAAGCTCGGCGTGCCGTATTACTGCTTCCACGACATCGACCTGTCGCCGGATGCCGACGACATCGGCGAGTACGAAAAGAACCTCAAACACATGGTCGGCATCGCCAAGCAGCGCCAGGCCGACACCGGCGTCAAGCTGTTGTGGGGCACCGCCAACCTGTTTTCGCATCCGCGATACATGAACGGTGCATCGACCAACCCGGACTTCAACGTGGTGGCGCGTGCGGCGGTGCAGGTCAAGGCCGCGATCGATGCCACCGTCGAGCTGGGTGGCGAGAACTACGTGTTCTGGGGCGGCCGCGAGGGCTACGCCTGCCTGCACAACACCCAGATGAAGCGCGAGCAGGACAACATGGCGCGCTTTTTGACCCTGGCACGCGACTACGGCCGTGCGATCGGCTTCCAAGGCAACTTCCTGATCGAGCCCAAGCCGATGGAGCCGATGAAGCACCAGTATGACTTCGACAGCGCCACGGTGATCGGCTTCCTGCGCCAGCACGGCCTGGACCAGGACTTCAAGCTCAATATCGAAGCCAACCACGCCACGCTGTCGGGCCACAGCTTCGAGCACGACCTGCAGGTGGCAGCCGATGCCGGCCTGCTCGGCAGCATCGATGCCAACCGCGGCAACCCGCAGAACGGCTGGGATACCGACCAGTTCCCGACCGACCTGTACGACACCGTCGGGGCGATGCTGGTGGTGCTGCGCCAGGGCGGGCTGGCACCGGGCGGGCTGAATTTCGATGCCAAGGTGCGCCGCGAGTCGTCCGATCCGCAGGACCTGTTCCTGGCGCATATCGGCGGCATGGACGCGTTCGCACGCGGGCTGGAAGTGGCCAATGCGCTGCTGACCGCCTCGCCGCTGGAGCAGTGGCGCACCGAGCGTTACGCCAGCTTCGACAGCGGCGCGGGTGCGGAGTTTGCCAACGGCAGCAGCACGCTGGTGGATCTGGCCCAGTACGCGGCCGGTAACGCGCCCAAGCAACTCAGCGGCCGCCAGGAAGCCTACGAGAACCTGATCAACCAGTATCTGACGCGTTGATGCCGTGCCGGTGACCGCCTGCACGCGCAGGCGATCACCGGCGGCCTGCGCGCAGAACCGCGTGCAGCGTCAGGGCTGTTCCGCTGCATCCGGCGCCGCCGGTGCGGCCACCGAATCCCGCTTGACCAGCAGGTGCGCGACCACATGATCGACCATCTTCGCCGTGCGCTCCTTGGCGCGTATCGTCTTCAACAGGATGTCCAGCGCGGCGTCGGCCATGGCGGCGATGGGCTGCTGCACGGTGGTGAGTTCGGGCCAGACCGCGGTGGCGGCGGAGGTGTCGTCGAAGCCGACCACCGACAGATCGCGTGGCACATCCAGCCCGCGCCGATGCGCGACCGAGATTGCAGCGGCGGCCATATCGTCGTTGCTGGCGAAGATGGCGCTGGGGCGGCGTTTGCGCGCCAGCAGTTTTTCCGCAGCGACCAGGCCGGATTTGTAGGTGTAGTCGCCCGGCTGCACCAGATGCCGATCCAGCCGCAGGCCGGCATCGGCCAGCGCCGCCTGAAAGCCTTCGAAGCGACGCGTGCTGGCCGACAGGTTGGGGTGCCCGGCGATGTAGCCGATACGCGTGTGGCCCTGGGCGATCAGATGCTCGGTGATTTCCTTGGCGGCGGCGAATTCGTCGATGCGCACGCAGGCCACGTCCGGGCTGAAATGGTTGGAGGCGATCGCCACCACCGGCACCTTGGCGCGGACCAGTTCCAAGACCGCGGCCTTGGATTCGCACAGCGGCGGCGGCAGGATCACCCCGGCCACGCCCTTGGCGAGCTTGCGCGCGGCACGGCGTTCGGCGTCTGCATCCAGGTCGTCCCAGCAATCGATCACCAGCTGGATCGGCGTGCGCGAGGCAACCCGCAACACGCCCAGCAGCAGCTCACGCAGGTAGGCGCCGCTGGGGTCGCTGTAGATCAACGCAATGCGCGTGCTCTGCGCGGCGGCCAGGGCACTGGCCGCCAGGTTGGGCGTGTAGCCCAGCTTGTCGACTGCGCGCAGCACGCGTGCGCGGGTGGCATCGCGCACGCTGCCGTTGTTGTTGACCACGCGCGAGACCGTCATCGGCGAGACCTTCGCCAGCGCCGCCACCTCGTCGATGGTGGTCGCGCGGCTGGTGCGGCGGACCGATTTCCTGACCTTCTCCAAGCGTGGCCTCTTCAAGTGGGTGGCGAACCTGCACGATGCACACAAACCGCTGCGGTAACGCAAGCGCTCACTGCGTGCACGACGATGCGACGCATGGTACCGGGAAGCAGGCAGAGCGGCGATACGCCGCCGTGTACGTGGATGTCGATGGAGCATGCCGCATGAGCGCGCGTGCAATGCGGCGCTGCGTCGCGTATTGCGGTGCGTTGGCGCAGCCGTGGTGGCTGGCGCTGACGTTGCTGTGTGGATTGGTGCTGGTCAGTGCCGGGGCGCGGGCCGAGGACGGCTACGACTTATGGTTGCGCTACCACCCGCTGGCCAACGCGGCGCAGGTGCGCGGCAGCGCAAGCGAGTTGATCGTCGCCGGCAGCTCGCCCACGTTGCAGGCCGCACGCGACGAATTGCAGCGTGGACTGTCGGGCCTGCTTGGTGCTGCGCCGCCGTCGTCTGCCACGGTCACGCGCGATGGTGCGATCGTGCTGGGTGCGGCCGCTGCGCCGCAGATCGCGGCATTGCACCTGCAGACCACCGGCCTGGGCCGCGACGGCTATCTGATCCGCAGTGTCAGCATGGACGGGCATCGCGCCACCGCCATCGTCGGCGGCAGTGATGTGGGTGCGCTGTACGGGGCATTCCACCTGCTGCGCCTGCTGCAGACCGGTCAATCGCTGGCCGCGCTGGACCTGCACGAGTCGCCGCGGCTGCAGCTGCGCCTGCTCAATCACTGGGACAACCTGGACGGGGTGGTCGAGCGTGGCTATGCCGGTGCGTCCCTGTGGAACTGGCAGACCCTGCCCGGGTATCTGGATCCGCGCTACACCGACTATGCGCGCGCCAATGCATCGCTGGGCATCAACGGCAGCGTGCTCAACAACGTCAATGCCAAGGCCTGGAGCCTGACGCCGCAGTATCTGGACAAGGCGGCGGCACTGGCCAGCGTGTTTCGCCCTTACGGCATTCGCGTGTTTCTCAGCGCGCGTTTCAGTGCGCCGATCGAAATCGGTGGCCTGACGACCGCCGACCCGCTGGATCCGCAGGTACAGCGGTGGTGGCGCGACACCGCCGACGCCATCTACGCGCGCATTCCGGATTTTGGCGGTTTTCTGGTCAAGGCCAATTCCGAAGGCCAGCCCGGCCCGCAGGACTACGGGCGCAGCCATGCCGATGGCGCCAATCTGCTGGCCGATGCGCTGGCACCGCATGGCGGGGTGGTGATGTGGCGCGCTTTCGTTTATTCGCACGAGCAACCGGACGATCGCGCCAAGCAGGCCTACAGCGAGTTCCTGCCGCTGGATGGCCGGTTCCGCGACAACGTGATCGTGCAGGTCAAAAATGGTGCCATCGACTTCCAGCCGCGCGAGCCATTCCATCCGCTGTTCGGCGCGATGCGCAAGACGCCGTTGATGCCGGAATTCCAGATCACCAAGGAGTATCTGGGCTTTTCCACCCACCTGGCCTACCTGGGCACGCTGTTTGCCGAAACCCTGCAGGCCGACACCTACGCGCGCGGCAAGGGCTCGACGGTTGCCAGAACCGTGGACGGCACGCTCTTCAACGATGCGAAACGCACGCGGCTGACCGGTATCGCCGGGGTGGCCAACATCGGGGCGGACCGCAACTGGAGTGGCTCGGTCTTCGACCAGGCCAACTGGTACGCCTACGGGCGGCTGGCGTGGAACCCGCAGGTGTCGCCGCAGGCGATCGCGCAGGACTGGGTGCGCATGACCTTCTCCAATGACACTGCTGTGGTGATGCCTGTGGTCGACATGCTGCTGCGCTCGCGCGAGGCGGTGGTGGACTACATGACCCCGCTCGGCCTGCATCACCTGATGGGGCGTGGCCATCACTACGGCCCGGCGCCGTGGGATGCCGGCAGCGAGCGCCCGGACTGGGACCCGGTCTACTACCACCGCGCCGACCGTCACGGGATTGGCTTTGACCGCAGTGCCGGCGGCAGCAATGCGGTGGCGCAATACGCCAAGCCGGTGGCGCGCGTGTTCGGCGATGTGCAGCGCGTGCCGGAGCGTTACCTGCTGTGGTTCCACCATGTGCCCTGGGAGCACCGCATGGCCTCCGGGCGGCCGCTGTGGGACGAGCTGGTGTGGCACTACGACCACGGCGTTGACGAGGTGCGTGCGATGCGCGCGACCTGGCAGGGCCTGGCCGGCAGGATCGATGCACCGCGTTACCAGCAGGTGGCAAGTTTCCTGGCGATCCAGCAGGACGAAGCGCAGTGGTGGCGCGATGCCAGCATCGCCTACTTCCAGAGCGTGTCCGGGCGGCCGTTGCCTGCCGGCACGGCGCCGCCGGCGCATCCGCTGGCGTATTACCAAGCATTGAAATTTCCGTATGCGCCGGGGAATCCGAAATGAGCGCGCGTACGCTGCTGGCCGTCATGGCAGCGCTGCTGCCGCCCCTGGCGCAGGCGGCCGATGCGCCGCTGCTGCATGCGCTGTTTCAGGAGCATGTGGTGCTGCAGCGCGATGCGCCGATCCGGGTGTGGGGCGATGCGGCCCCGGGCGCGCGCGTGCGCGTGCAACTGGATGCGCAGCAGGTGCAGGCGCGCGCAGACCGGCAGGGCCATTGGGAAGCGCGCCTGCCTGCGCACGCCGCCGGCGGCCCGTACACCTTGAGCGCACGCACCGGCACGGGCGTGACGCAGCAGGTCAACGACGTGCTGATCGGCGATGTGTGGCTGTGCTCGGGCCAATCGAATATGGAATTGCCGGTGCATCGCACGCTGGATTCACGCAGCGAGATCGCTGATGCCGACAACCCGCGCATCCGCATGTTCAAGGTGCCGGCGCAGTCCAACCCGACACCGCAGCGCGGCTTCGGTGGCGCTGCCGCGTGGCAGCTCACCACGCCGGAGACGGTGAAGGAGTTTTCTGCCGCCTGCTATTACTTCGCACGTGAGTTGCAGAAGACCGTCGATGTGCCGATGGGCCTGATCAACGCCTCCTGGGGCGGCTCGCAACTGCAGGCCTGGATCGGCGAGACAGCCTTGCGCGCCGCCGGCGACGATGGCCCGGCTTTGGATGTGCTGGCGCGATACGCCGTCGACCCGGTGGATGCGGCGCCGCGTTGGGCCGCGCTCTGGGAAGCCTGGTGGCAGGCGCACGGCCAGGGCGAGCCCTGGCAACCGGACGCGCCCGGCGCCTGGCAAACCGCACCGGCGGCATTGGGCGCGTGGGACGACTGGGGCGTGCCGCAGCTGGTCGGCTTCAACGGCATGGTCTGGTACCGCACCAGCGTGGAGCTGACGCAGGCGCAGGCCGCGCAGGACGCCAGCCTGCTGCTCGGGCCGGTGGACGAGCTGGACCAGACCTGGGTCAACGGGCGCGGCGTGGGCAGCAGCTACGGCGCCGATCAGCCGCGCCGCTACCGCTTGCCGCGCGGGCACCTGCACGCCGGGCGCAACAGCATCGTGCTCAATGTGCTCAACACCTATCGGCGTGGCGGGTTGCTGGGCGATGCGCAATCGCGTGCGCTGCAGTTCGCCGATGGCAGCACGCTGCCGCTGGATGCGCCCTGGCAGTACCGCATCGTGCCGCCGCAGCTGGGCTCGCCACCGCGCGCGCCATGGTCGTCGGCGGCCGGGCTGACCACCTTGTACAACGGCATGATCGCCCCGCTCGGCCAGCTCGGCCTGCGTGGCGTGCTGTGGTACCAGGGCGAATCCAATGCCGGCGATGCCGCGCATTACCCGGCCTTGCTCACCGCATGGCAGCGCGACTGGCGGCAGCGCTTCGGTGCGCAATTGCCGCTGCTGATCGTGCAGCTGGCCAACTATGGCGCGCCGCCCACCCAGCCGGTGGAAAGCGGCTGGGCGCAGCTGCGCGAGGCGCAGCGCCGCTTCGTCGCCGACGATGCGCACGCGGGCCTGGCGGTGACGATCGACATCGGCGACCGCTACGACATCCATCCGGCCAACAAGCAGGAACTGGGCCGTCGCCTGGCGCGTGCGGCGCGGCAGGTGGCGTATGGGCAGGCGCTTGCGCCCTCCGGCCCGGTACCGCGCAGCGCGCAACGCGCAGGCGACGGCGTGCGCATCGCCTTCGATGCCGTGGACACCACGTTGCTGAGTTATGGCAACGATGCACCGATCGGTTTCGAGGTCTGTGCCGCCGCCCCCGGCACCTGTCGTTATGCCGTCGCCACCGTGCACGACCACGCCATCGCTCTGCGCATTCCTCCCGGCCTGGACCCCACGCGCGTGCGTTACTGCTGGGCCGACAGCCCGGTCTGCACGCTGTACGACCGCAGCGGCCTGCCGGCCGGCCCGTTCGAACTTCCCATCACTGCCGCCACTTCTCCCTGAGCGAGACCACGATGTCACAGACTCCCGACTCCCCTGCTCCGCTGCAAGGCTCGGCCCGCGATCGCGAGATCGTCGAGGCGCGCGTCATCGTCACCTGCCCCGGGCGCAACTTCGTCACCTTGAAGATCCGCACCCGCTCGGGCATCACCGGGCTGGGCGATGCCACGCTCAACGGCCGTGAGCTGGCGGTGGCAGCGTACCTGCAGGAACACCTGGTGCCGAACCTGATCGGCCGCGATGCCGGCCGCATCGAGGACATCTGGCAGTTCTTCTATCGCGGCGCGTACTGGCGGCGCGGCCCGGTGACGATGAGCGCCATCGCCGCGGTGGACGTGGCGCTGTGGGACATCCTGGGCAAGATGGCCGGCCTGCCGTTGTATCAGCTGCTGGGCGGGCGCTCGCGCGAGGGCGCGCTGGTGTACGGCCATGCCAATGGCCGCGACATCGCCGAAACCAGCGATGAGGTGGGCCGCTTTCGCGAGCGGGGTTTCATCGCGATCCGCGCGCAGTGCGGCGTGCCCGGCATCAAGAAGACCTATGGCATTTCCAGCGGCGGCAAGCCGTACGAACCGGCCGAAAGCGAACTGCCCACCGAAACGGTGTGGTCCACGCCGCGCTATCTGGGTGTGGTGCCGAAGTTGTTCGAGCAGCTGCGCGCCGACCACGGCGATGAGATCGAGTTGCTGCACGATGCGCATCACCGGCTCACACCGATCGAAGCCGCGCGCCTGGGCCGCGACCTGGAGCCGTACCGGTTGTTCTGGCTGGAAGATGCCACGCCGGCGGAAAACCAGCGCGCGTTCGAAGTGATCCGCCAGCACACGGTGACGCCCCTGGCGGTGGGCGAGGTGTTCAACTCGCTCTGGGATTGCAAGCACCTGATCGAGCAGCAGTTGATCGACTACATCCGCACCACCATCGTCCACGCCGGCGGCATCACCCACGTGCGCCGGCTGGCCGATTTCGCCGCGCTGTATCAGGTGCGCACCGGCTTCCACGGCGCCACCGATCTGTCGCCGGTGTGCATGGGCGCGGCCCTGCACTTCGACACCTGGGTGCCCAACTTCGGCATCCAGGAATACATGTTCCATTCCGACGAGGCCAATGCGGTGTTCCCGCACGATTACGTGTTCCGCGACGGACGCCTGCATTGCGGCGAAACACCCGGGCATGGTGTGGACATCGACGAAGCCCTGGCGGCGAAGTACCCGTACGTGCCCAAGCAGTTGCCGGTGGCGCGGCTGGAAGACGGCGCGATGTGGGACTGGTGATGCGGTCTAGCGCGGTGCGTCCAGGCGCCCCCCATACAACGCCCTTGCGGCAGCCAAGCGGGCCTGTCCGGCATGCGGAGCCGGCGTCGAGCCTGCGGCGTCTGCGCGCCGCCTGCGTTGCTCTGATGCTGGCTCGCCACGTGGTGTTGAGCGCTGTCATCGCAGTGCTCGCACCCACGACCGTGCAGGCGCAAGCGCAGGCCGATGTCGCTTTCGATTGGTTCGACTATCGTGGCGACGATACGGTGTTCACCAAACCGCTGCCGGCCGGTCATTACCGCAATCCGGTGCTGGCCGGGTTCTATCCGGACCCCAGCGTGACGCGCGTAGGCGAGCGCTATTACCTGGTCAATTCCACGTTTGCGTATTTCCCGGCGATTCCGGTGTTCGAAAGTACCGATCTTGTGCACTGGACGCAGATCGGCAATGTGGTCGAACGCCGCGAGCAGCTCGACTACGACGGGCTGGGCGTGTCGCGCGGCATGTTCGCTGCCAGCATCCGTCATCATGCCGGACGTTTCTATGTCGTAGGTACATCGGTCGATAGCGGCGGCAATTTCATCGCCAGTGCCAGCAATCCCGCAGGTCCATGGTCGCCACTGACGTGGTTGCCGGGCATCGATGGCATCGACCCGTCGCTGTTCTTCGACACCGACGGCAGCGCGTATCTACTCAACAACGGCCCGCCGCAAGGCACGCCGTTGTACGACGGCCATCGCGCGATCTGGATGCAGCGTTTCGACATCGCCAGCAATCAACCGGTCGGCCCACGCAAGGTGTTGCTCAACGGTGGCGTGGACCTGGCCAGCAAGCCGATCTGGATCGAAGGCCCGCATCTGTATCAACGCGACGGTTGGTATTACCTCTCGTGTGCCGAAGGCGGCACCGGGCCGCAGCATTCGCAGGTGGTGCTGCGCAGCCGCAACGTGTGGGGGCCGTTCGAGGCCTCGCCGCACAACCCGATCCTGACCCAGCGCGACCTTCCGGCCGAGCGCGCGCATCCGATCAGCAATGCCGGGCATGTGGATCTGGTGGACACACCGGACGGGCAATGGTGGGCGGTGTTTCTGGCCAGCCGCCCGTATGCGGGCGAGCGCTACAACACCGGGCGCGAAACCTTTCTGCTGCCGGTGCACTGGCGCGATGGTTGGCCGTCGATCCTGCCGGCCGGCGAGCCGATTTCGTATCACGCACAGAGCCCGCGCGGCGGCAAGACACCGGCCGATCAAGCCCCGTTGTCGGGCAACTTCACCTGGCGCGACGACTTCGCCGGCACCTCATTACAGCGCGAATGGCTTTACTTACGTGTGCCCAGACATGAAGTGGCCAACCTGCGCACGCGCGCCGGTTGGGTGACGCTGCATGCCAATGCACACGGCCTGGACAGCACCGCCACACCTGCCTTCCTCGCGCGTCGCCAGCAGCACACGCGCTTTACCGCAAGCACGGCCTTGGCGGTACCCACGCAGGCCGGCATCAGCGCAGGGCTTGCTGCCTTTCAGAATTCCAACGCGTGGTATGCGCTGGGCGTGCGACGCAACGGCGATGCGCTGGACGTCTTCCTCGACAAGCGCGATGGCGCAAAAACCACCACGCTCGCACGCACACGCATCCACGCAACCGCACAGTTGCGCCTGCAGATCAGCGGCGACGGTGGGGCGTACAGCTTCGCCTTCGATGCCGATGGGCGCGGCTGGAAATCGCTACGCCGCAACGACGATGCAGGCATGCTCAGCACCGCACAGGCCGGCGGCTTCGTCGGCAGCATGATCGGGCCGTTTGCCCAGCTGGAACCGCACCGCACCCAGGAGGACTGACCATGCATTCGCACCCCGCCCACCGCGCCACCACCCCGAGTCGCCCACCTGCGCGCGGCTTACTGCTGGCGATGGCGCTTGCCGCCACCGGCGCGCAGGCCGCAACGCCGCCGCCATACCTGGACACCCAGCGCCCGTTCGATGTACGCGCGGCCGACCTGGTGGCGCGCATGACGCTGGAGGAAAAGGCCGCGCAGATGCAGAACGCCACCCCGGCGATCCCGCGCCTGCAGGTGCCCGAATACGATTGGTGGAACGAGGCGCTGCACGGCGTGGCGCGTGCCGGCGGCGCCACCGTGTTTCCGCAGGCGATCGGCCTGGCGGCCACCTTCGATACGCCGTTGATGGCCGAGGTGGCCATCGCCATCGGCGACGAGGCACGCGCCAAGCATCACGCGTTCCTGGCACGCGGCGAGCACAAGCGTTACCAGGGGCTCACCTTCTGGTCGCCCAACATCAACATCTTCCGCGACCCGCGCTGGGGTCGCGGGCAGGAAACCTACGGCGAAGACCCGTTCCTGACCGCGCGCATGGGCGTGACCTTCGTGCAGGGCCTGCAGGCCCAGCAGGGCCTGCAGGCCCAGCAGGGCCCGTACCGCAAGCTCGATGCCACCGCCAAGCACTTCGCGGTGCACAGCGGCCCGGAGGCGGACCGTCATCACTTCGACGTGCATCCCAGCGAACGCGATCTGTATGAGACCTACCTGCCCGCCTTCCAGGCCCTGGTGCAGGAAGGCAAGGTCGCCGCGGTGATGGGCGCCTACAACCGCGTCAACGGCGAATCCGCCTCGGCCAGCACGCGGCTGGAAGGCATCCTGCGCCGCGACTGGGGCTTCGAGGGCTATATCGTCAGCGACTGCGCCGCCATCCGCGATATCTGGCAGAACCACAAGATCGTGCCCACGCCCGAGGCCGCCGCCGCGCTCGGCGTCAAGCACGGCACCGACCTGGATTGCGGCGACACCTACGCCGCGTTGCCGGCGGCGGTGCGGGCGGGCCTGATCGACGAAGCCAGCATCGACACCGCGCTCAAGCGGCTGATGACCACGCGCATGCGCCTGGGCATGTTCGACCCGCCGGCCAAGGTGCCGTGGGCGCAGATTCCGCCCTCGGCCAATCAATCGCCGCAGCACGATGCACTGGCGCGCCGCACCGCGCGCGAATCGCTGGTACTGCTGAAGAACGATGGCCTGCTGCCGCTCAAACCCACGCTCAAGCGCATCGCCGTGATCGGGCCCACCGCCGACGACCCGATGTCGCTGCTGGGCAATTACTACGGCACCCCGGCTGCGCCGGTCACCATCCTGCAGGGCATCCGCGAGGCCGCGCCGCAGGCGCAGGTGGTCTACGCACGCGGCAGCGACCTGGTGGAGGGGCGCGAAGACCCCAACGCCGCCGCACCGATCGACACGCGCTATCTGCGACCGTCGCCGGATGCCAAGCAGAACGGCCTCACCGGCGAGTACTTCCGTGGACGTGCGTTGGCCGGCCAGCCGGTGCTGACCCGCATCGACCCGCGCATCGCCTTCCGCTGGGACCGCAACGCACCCACCGATGATGCAGTGGGCCGCGGTGAACTGCAGGCCGAGCGTGCGCTGGCCAAGGACGACTTCAGCGTGCGCTGGCATGGCCAGCTGCTGCCGCCGGTGTCGGGCAGCTACGAGCTGCAGATCGCCGCCGACGATGGCGTGCGCCTGTATCTGGATGGCAAATTGCTCATCGATCAATGGAGCCAGGCCCCGCGCATGCGCGGCGGCAATGCCAGCGTTGCGCTGGAAGGCGGCAAGGCCTACGACCTGCGCGTGGAGTACTTCGAGGCCACCCGCGATGCCGGCGTGCGCCTGGCCTGGCGCATGCCCGGCGCCAAACCGCCGCTGCAGGAGGCGGTGGACGCCGCACGCAATGCCGAGGTGGTGGTGTTCGTCGGCGGGCTCACCGGCGATGTCGAAGGCGAGGAGATGGACGTCAACTATCCCGGCTTTGCGGGCGGCGACCGCACCGACACCCGCCTGCCCAAACCGCAGCGCGAGTTGCTGCAGGCGCTGCAGGCCACCGGCACGCCGGTGGTCGCGGTGCTGACCACCGGCTCGGCACTGGCCATCGACTGGGCGCAGCAGCATGTGCCCGCCATCCTGCTGGCCTGGTACCCCGGCCAACGCGGCGGCAGCGCGGTGGGCGATGTGCTGTTCGGCCAGGCCAGCCCCGGCGGCCGTTTGCCGATCACCTTCTACCGCGAAGACGAGCGCCTGCCCGCCTTTGACGACTACGCCATGCGCGGGCGCACCTATCGCTACTTTGCCGGCAAGCCGCTGTACCCGTTCGGCCATGGCCTGTCGTACACACAGTTCGCCTATTCCGATCTGCGCCTCGATCGCACCACCTTGGCGGCCGACGGCATGCTCACGGCCACGGTCACGCTGAAGAACACCGGCCAACGCGCCGGCGATGAAGTGGTGCAGCTGTATCTGCATCCGCTCACGCCGCAACGCGAACGCGCCGGCAAGGAGCTACGCGGCTTTCAACGCATCACCCTGCAGCCGGGCGAACAACGCCAGCTGCGCTTCACCATCAAGGCACAAGACGCCCTGCGCATCTACGACGAGCAGCGCAAGGCCTACGCAGTGGACCCAGGCGCCTACGAGGTGCAGATCGGCGCCTCCAGCGCAGACATCCGCAGCAGGCAACGCTTCACCGTCACCGACAAGTAGCGCCTTGCAAAGCCCCTCGCTCTGCGGACGTGGGCAAAGAAACCCTCCGGCCGCGATTGCCCAATCCCCTCTCCCCTCGGCAGAGGGGTTGGGGTGAGGGTACGGCGCAGGCGACTCCACCACACATCCCTAATGCGCAGACACCACGATGCAAGCCCCACGTCTTTCGCTCGGTACCCTCGCCACACTGGCGCCAGTGGTTTCAACGCCCGCTTATGGCACAGCTGCAACCACCATCGGCATCGTCCATCTAGGCGCAGGCGCCTTCCACCGCGCCCACCAGGCCGTCTACATCGATGACCTGCTCGCAGACGATCCCAACTGGGCCATCTGCGCCGTCTCCCTGCACAGCCCAGGCGTGCGCGACGCGCTGCGCCCACAGGACGGCCTGTACACCCTCGCCCTGCTCGACGAGCACCCGCAACTGCGCATCATCGGCGCCATCCGCGAGGTGCTGTGCGCCGCCGACGAACAGGCCGCCGTGCTCGCGCGCCTGGCCGATCCCGCCGTGCGGCTGGTCACCCTCACCATCACGGAAAAAGGCTACTGCCTGGCTGGCGACACGCTCGACCTCACTCATCCGGACATCGCGCACGACATCGCCCACCCCGGCACACCGCGCAGCGCCATCGGCTATCTCGTCGCCGGCCTGCACCAGCGCAGGCAGCAGGGTATTGCGCCGTTCACCGTGCTCAGCTGCGACAACCTGCCCGACAACGGCAGCCTGCTGCGCCGCGCGGTGCTGCGGCTCGCCCAGCAACACGATCCAGCGCTTGCGGCGTGGATCGACCAGCAGGCCACCTTCCCACGCTCGATGGTCGACAGCATCACCCCCGCCAGCGACGACGCGCTGCGCGCGCAAGTACAAGCGCAAACCGGCCTGCGCGACGCCTGGCCGATCCAGCGCGAGCGCTACAGCCAGTGGGTGATCGAAGACCGCTTCTGCAACGGCCGCCCCGCGTTCGAACGCGCAGGCGTGATCCTCAGCGACGATATCGCCGGCTACGCACGCGCCAAACTGCGCCTGCTCAACGGCCCGCACTCCGCACTCGCCTATCTCGGCAGCCTGCTCGAATTGGAAACCGTCGCCGACGCCATGCGCCACCGGCCACTGGCCGCCTTCGTCGAAGCCCTGATGCGCGAAGACATCGCCCCCACCCTGCAGCCCATGCCGGGCTTCGACGCGCAGCAGTACATCGACGCCATCCTGGCCCGCTTCGGCAACCCCGCCATCCGCCACCTGCTCGCCCAGATCGCCTGGGACGGCTCGCAGAAGATTCCGGTACGCCTGCTCGCCGTCATCGGCGATGCACTGGCTGCCGGGAGGCGGATCGACCGGCTCTGCATTCCGGTGGCGGCCTGGCTGCAGTTCGTGTGCAGGCAGGCTGGTCATGGAGCGGCCCTGGTCGATCCGCTGGGCGAAGAGCTAAGCGACATCGGCCGCTCGACCACCGGCGATGCCGCCCATGACATCGCGGCATTCCTCACCGTGGATGCGGTATTCGCGTCGCTTTCCGGCGATGCGCGTTTCGTGCAGGCGCTGCACGCTGCCTACGCTGCGCTGGGCAAAGCAACCCCAGCAGAGATACAGCGGGCCATTGACTTGGGGTGATGCGTCGCACTGCATCGCCCGATGACATCGCATGCAAAGGTCCGATGTCTGCAGGGGGCGATTGGCGGGCAGCAATGCGCAGAACACCGCCCATCGAGCTACCCGATCCGCGGCCTGTTGCGGATAGGCAGGCACGCAGATGCAGCGGGCGATTGGGTGCCTACTTACCGATCACCTGCCCAATCCTGAGCAGGTTGCCGTTCTCGTCGACAAGCGCAAATTCCCGCATTCCCCAGGGCTTGTCGCCGACAGGATCGAGCCGGGGGATGCCGTGCAGCGGAAGCTCCGCCGCACGCATGGCGGCGTAGACCGCCTCGACATCGCCAACCCGGATGTAGCACCCCGCATAGCAGGCAGCAGGATCCAGGTCCGGGTGCGCGAAGAAATGCAGTTCCACCTCGCCACGGGTCAGGATCGCGTAGCCTGCATCGTGCGGATGCGCATCGCCGACAAAGCCCAGCCGCCGGTAGAAGGCGACGGTGCGCTCGATGGAGCGAGCCGGTAGCAGCGGAATCGTACGGTCTGGCGTCTGGGCACTGGAAGTCATCGCTTTCTCGTAGTGGGAGAACGAAGTCGCCGTTGGACGCAACGATACGCCATATCCGACAGATCGGTTGAGCGCCGTGCCGTCCTGTCTTGACTCGCTGTGTTGGCGAGTAGCAAGATCCCTGTGCTGCGGCACATTCCGCAGCCGGGTTTAGCAGCCTGTAATCACAAGGCGCACCAGCGCCCATTGCACGATGTCGGCGCTTTTCTTTTGCCCGACGTGTCGCGTGGGCAGGCGTGCTCGCTTTACGGCGGGCGGTGCGCGGAGACCGCAAGGTCTGCCGGTTCCTTGTGACCGGTCTGCTAACCGCGCATCGTTCGCCACCCTTGTTTAGCAGCGAGGTGGCGGACTTCCTATCGCACAAGGAGTTCGATATGACCCATCCCCACGTAACCGCCCATGCACGCCCTGCATCGCCGGCCAAGCGCTCTGCTGTCGCACGTACCGGATCAAGGCAGAGCTCGGTGTCCGCCGTGACCGACATGGAGTCGGCGGCAGATCCATCGCCAGCGCCCACCCCACCGTTGCGCAAGCCCGGCTTCCGTATTCCCGAGCGGGTCACCATGAGCTGCCAGCACTACGATGTGCGGCGGGCCGAGGATGTCGTCGGCTGCGCGGTGCCCAAGCTGCGGCTGTCCGGACGTTGGCTGGAACACTGCGGTTTCGCGGTTGGCGATGCGCTGCAGGTCACGGTGGGACGCGGCGTGCTGTTGATCAGCCGCGTGGCACCTGCGCTGGCTGCGGTGAAATCACGCCGAAGGTGACCCGTATGGGCCAAGCGCCCTGGTGTGGCGCTTGCGGCACCTGCTCCCTTGCACGGGGGCAGGTGTGCTTGTTGCCCTCGTCCGGATTGGAGAGAGGAGCCTGCCCTATCCTGTTTGCGTTGGAGACAGAAGGCTGCCTGTGCCGTCTGCACGCGAGAGCAACGTGTCTGTTCCGATACGGGGCAGCGAAGCAAGGCCGCGTTGCCCGTGGGTCGCCAGCGGCACGGAGCGTGTTGCCTGCACCGGCATCTGCAGGGCACCGCGCGACATGACATGCTTGGCCTCATCCACGCTCCACCCACCTCCGGTTAGGCTCAAGCGCCGCATGGCCATGCGCAAGAAACACGAGTTGCCTGAGAAACCCTGCATGCACTGCGGGCGGCCGTTTCGTTGGCGCAAGAAGTGGGAGCGCGTGTGGGACCAGGTGAAGTACTGCTCCGACCGTTGCCGTGGCGAAAGCAAGCGGACGCGTCCGCCTCCGTGACCTGCACGATGTGCGCCTTGCCGGTCACCACCACGCGCGCGCACCAGCGCCAGACCGTCGCACACGGGCGCACTCGCGTAGTGTGGGTGCGCGCTGTGCAGTAACGAACCCCGGCACAGGTTCGATGTCCGCATCGCCACTGGAGCTGGTCGGGGTCGCGGCGATTGGCAAAAACGCGGTGGAAGAGGCCCGGTTGGGTGAGCTACCGTATTTCCGCACCTATGGAGTTTTCCGCATGAAAATGGCTGTCTTCAGCACGCGCCCTTACGACAAGCGCTTTCTCGACGAAGCAAAACTGCGCCTGGGCGCGGAATGTGCAGCCGAGTTCGTTTACTTCGAGGCAACGCTGGATCTGCAGACGGCCGCACTGGCGCAGGGGTGCCAGGTGGTGTGCGTGTTCGTCAACGACCAGCTCGATGCGGCTGTGCTGCAGGCGCTACACGCCGGCGGTGCGCGCGCGGTGCTGCTGCGCTGCGCCGGCTTCAACAATGTGGACCTTGCCGCGGCCACCGCACTTGGCCTGTTCGTGGCACGCGTGCCGGCCTACTCACCCGAAGCGGTGGCCGAGCACACCCTGGCGCTGGTCATGACGCTCAACCGGCAGACGCACCGCGCCTACAACCGCGTGCGCGAGGGCAACTTCATGCTCAACGGCCTGCTCGGCCGCACCTTGCACGGCAAGACGGTGGGCCTGGTCGGGCTGGGCAAGATCGGGCTGGCGACTGCACGTATTTTCAACGGGATGGGCTGCGACGTGCTGGGCTTTGACCCCTATCCCACACCCGGCTTCGCTGCGATCGGGCAGCGGGTGGAACTGGAGACGCTGCTTGCACGTGCAGACATCGTCTCGCTGCATTGCCCGCTGACACCGGCCACGCAGCACCTGATCGACGATGCGGCGCTGGCGTCGATGAAGCCGGGGGCGATGCTGGTCAACACCTCGCGCGGTGGGCTGGTGGATACCGATGCGGTGATCCGCGCGCTCAAGTCCCGCCAGCTCGGCCATCTGGCCATCGATGTCTACGAGCAGGAAAGCGCCTTGTTCTTTCAGGACCGCTCGGGCGAGATCATCGACGACGAGGCGTTCCAGCGCCTGATGACCTTCCCCAATGTCTTGGTCACCGGGCACCAGGGATTCTTCACCGCCGAGGCGCTGCAGGAGATCTCCGAAATCACCCTGCGCAACCTCGCTGATTTCAGTGCGGGCTCGCCGTGCGCCAATCTTGTTCCGACACCGTAAGCGTCCCCTTTCCCGTTCACCACCCGCGCAGGTCCAACCATGTGGCAACAACTCTACGACCCGCTCGGTAACGCCAACCTCTCGGCCTTGCTGGCCGCGTTGCCGGTGCTGTTCTTTTTGCTGGCGCTGACGCTGCTGCGGCTCAAGGGGCTGACCGCCGCGTCGCTGGCGGTGCTGGTCTCGGTGGCGGTGTCGTCGCTGGTGTTCGGCATGCCGATGGCCAGCATCGTGGGCGCCGCGCTGTTGGGCATTGCCAACGGCATCTTCCCGATCGGCTTTATCGTGCTGATGGCGGTGTGGCTGTACAAGCTGGCAATCCGTAGCGGCAAGTTCGAGGTGATCCGCGGCAGTATTGCCACGGTGTCCGAGGACCAGCGCATCCAGGTGTTGCTGATCGCGTTCTGCTTCGGCGGATTTCTGGAAGGTGCGGCCGGGTTTGGCGTGCCGATCGCCATCTGCGCGGCGTTGCTGGTGGAGCTGGGCTTCCGTCCGCTCAAGGCGGCAATGCTGTGCCTGCTCGCCAATGGCGCGGCGGGTGCCTACGGGGCGATCGGCATCCCGGTGCTGGTGGGCGCGCAGCAGGGCGGCGTGCGCCTGGACGAGATGTCGCTGATGCTGATCGCGCTGGTGCAGGTCTGCGCACTGCTGGTGCCGGCGGGGCTGGTGGCGATGCTCGATGGCTGGCGTGGCGTGCGCGAGACCTGGCCGGTGCTGCTGTTTGTCGGCGTGGTGTTCAGCGGCGTGCAAACGGTGACCTTGTCCCTGCTGGGTCCGGAACTGGTGGACATTGTCGGCCCGCTGGCCGGCATGGGGGGGCTGGCCCTGTTCATGCGGTTCTGGCGGCCCAGGCGCATCTACCGCGAAGCACAGGCGCCGCCGTGCTCCACCCAGCGCTGGACGCTTGCCCAGGTGCTGCGTGCGTGGTCGCCGTTCTACATCCTGACCGGCGCGATCCTGGTATGGAGCCTGCCTGCGTTCAAGGCACTGTTTGCCGCAGACGGCGCGCTTGCCGCCACGGTCTTGCATCTGCCCGTCGGCCTGCTCGATCAACGCGTGCAGGAAGTGCCGCCACTGGTGGCCAGCGTGCGCACGCTGCCTGCGGTGTGGAATGTCGGTTGGCTCAACGCTTCCGGCACGGCGATCCTGATCGCCGCGGTGCTCACGGTACTGCTGTCGCCGCGCCTGACCCTGCGCTCGGCGACCGGCGAATTGGCCCAATCGGCGAGGGAAATGTGGAGACCGCTGGCCACCGTGTCGCTGGTGATGGCGGTGGCCTATGTCACCAACTATTCCGGCGCATCGTCGAGCATCGGTCTGGCACTGGCGCAGGCCGGTGGCGTGTTTCCGCTGCTGTCGCCGGTCATCGGCTGGATGGGGGTGTTCATCACCGGCTCGGTGGTCAACAGCAATACGCTGTTTGCGCATCTGCAGGCGGTGACGGCGGCACAGATCGGCGTGCCGGCCGCATTGCTGGTGGCGGCCAACACCGCCGGCGGCGTGATGGCCAAGCTGGTCTCGCCGCAGTCGATCGCCATTGCCGCCGCTGCGGTCAAACTGGTGGGGCAGGAGTCGGCAATCATGCGGACCACCCTGGCCGCCAGCCTGGGATTGCTGGCGTATGTCTGTCTTTGCACGTGGCTGCTGTCGATGGTGCTGCACTGATGCCGGCGGCGGCGTGCCGGCCGGACGAATATCCGCATTGCCCAGGCGTCTTCGGCCTGCTTGCGGATCACTTCGCCTGCCGCCCCTGCACGGCACCAGCGGTGCCGAACAGGCGCATCAGCACCACGACGAGCAGCGCAACAAAGCTCAGCTCCCACACATAGAACGCGATACCCACGTGGTCGATCATGACCTGGTGGCCCGCCTCGTTCTTGTCGAACCGGGTTGCGCGAAAGGTATCCAGCCCGATCAGGCACGCCGCTACCAACAGCGCCGCCGCCACCTTGTCCACCTTGAAGAGGTAACACAGCCACGCCAGGAAGAACAACGGATTGCTCATCCAGGCCACGCATTGGCCATCGACCACCTGCATCCAGCCAAGCAGCAGGATGACGAAGCCACCCAGGTGATCATTGCCGCCATGCAATGCAGGCAGGCATAGCGCAACGCCGTACAGCAGGGCCGATAACACGGGTAGAAAAATCTTCACGAGCGTCCTTGTCCAGGATGAGGCGAGTGTGCGTGTGCTCTTCCGGAGCTCCGGATCGCATCTGCATGGGCGAGCTGGTCCACTATAGACACTGCGCGCGCAGCTTTCACCGGCGCCCCGGGCCAGCCAGGGCGGCCATCCCCACACCCGGTTGCGGCTAATGCGTACCGGTTTTCTTCGCAGCGCCCGCTCCGCCTGCCCGCTTGGCAGCGCTGCCCTTACGTACCACGGCCATGTTGTCGACCAGGTTGGGATAGGGCCGGCCCGCTGCCTTGGCGCGCTGTCTGGCCTGCGTCTTCTGCGCTGGAGAAAGCGAACCTGAGCGCGAAGCACGCTTCGGATCCGGCTTGTTCCATGGCGCTGAAGCCTTGCCCTCGCCTTTCTTTGCAGTGCTGCGCGTGGAGGCGCTCTTGCTGGCCGCAGGTCGGCGAGCGGCGGTCCTTTTTGTCGCAGTCTTCTTTGCAGGTCTTTTCTTCGCCGTCGCTTTCTTGACTGCGGTCTTCCTTGCTGCGGTCTTCTTTACAGCCGCCTTCTTGGCTGCCGTCGTGCCGGTGGCCTTGCGGGCACCGGTCGACGACCTGGACGTTGATGTCCCCGCGCTACCGGCCGCTGCTTTGCCGGCTGCGTCTTTTCTCGCCGAAGGTTTCTTCGTGGAGGCCGTTGCGGTTGTGTTCCTTGCGGCCTTCTTTGCGGCGGTCTTCCTTGCGGTGCGTTTTGCTGCGGTCTGCCCGGCGGTGCGTGTCTTCGTACCACTGGCGCCAGCGGCGGCCGTGTTGCTGGTGCCTGTGCCCTTTCCTGCTTTGGTCTTCGCGCTGGCTGCATCGTGCAGACGCTGGTACAGCCGCGCCGCCCAGCGCTGGCCGGCGTCGCCGCCCCAGAGCAGCCAGGCGATGTAGCCTGCAGACGGCGCACTGCGATCGGCCCAGCCCTTGGCATTCTTGTCCACGCTGTGACGCGCGAAGTACGCATGCATGCGCCGGATGGTCTGCGTGGACAGCGACGTCTGTGCCGACAGGTCGCGCGCGCGCGCAACGCCGATCGCGGTGCCGCCACGCCCGTGCTGTTCGCGCAAGCGCAGTCCGCGTGCCGCTGCGTTGGCAACGTTCCTGGGTGGCAGTGTCGAAATCGCCTGCTTTGCTGGTGTGCGTGGCACGGGTTGCTCCTGTCGCATCGAGTTGCCGTAGTGTTCGCATGCGCCGTGCTGCTGCATGTGAAGAGGCTGGCAGCGGGCCTGCGCACACCACACGCCGGTGGAGGTGACTCGGCGATACGCGGCGCGCGCTTGCGCGGTCGCCAAGGCGAGCTCTCGCTCAGCATGCACCGGCAAGCGACATCCGCCGCGCCAGGCGCAGCCGCAGATCAGCCTGCTTGGGAAGCTGGATCGCCGTGCATGTGTCGCTACACTGGCCTGCCACGGCTATCGCAAGAGTGCTGCATGCGCCTGTTGAAGACCTCGTTCCACGCGGGCCTGCTCACTGCCGCAATCGGCATGCTCCCCGTGCTTGCGCAGGCTGCCGACGCAGCGGCGCCGGCAACCACATCGGCGCAATCGACACAGTCGCCCCAATGGCAGGTGCTGAGCACACGCGATCAACCGCATGCGCGCCATGAGAACAGCATGGTGGCCATTGGCGATCGCCTGTATCTGGTCGGCGGACGCGATCAGCGCCCGCTGGAGATCTTCGACACCCGCACGCGCCGCTGGTCGCAGGGCAGTGCGCCGCCGCTGATGGTGAGCCACGCGCAGGCGGTGGTGTCGTCGGGCAAGCTGTACGTCGTGGGCGGGTTCACCGGCGACTATCCCGAGGAAGCGTCGCTGAGCAATCTGCTGATCTACGATCCGCGCACCGACCACTGGCAGGTGGGTCCGGAGATTCCCAAGCATCGCCGCCGCGGCGCGGCAGGCGCCGTAGAACACGACGGCGTGCTGTACCTGGTGGGCGGCAACACGCGCGGCCATATGAGCGGTTATGTGCCATGGCTGGATGCGTTCGACACCAGAACGCAGCAATGGACGCAGCTGGCCGACGCACCGCGTGCCCGCGATCATTTCCATGCAGTGGTGCTCGACGGAAAACTGTATGCCGCCGGTGGCCGCAGGTCGGCGCACGAAAGCGGCAATACCCTGGCGCAAACGATCCCCGACGTCGATGTGTATGACATCCAGCGCGGCACCTGGTCGGTAGCACCGGCTGCGCTGCCGACGCAGCGCGCAGGCACTGCGGCCATCGCACGCAATGGCCGCCTGCTGGTCATCGGTGGCGAGAGCATGCGGCAGGTCAAGGCGCACGACGAGGTGGAAGCCTACGACCCAGCCGCATCCACCTGGACGACGCTGGCAGCATTGCCGCAAGGGCGGCATGGCACCCAGGTTGCCGCCATCGGCGACGATCTGTACATCGTTGCGGGCAGCGGCAACCGTGGCGGCGGGCCGGAGCTGGATGATGTGTTGGTGTTGGGCGGGGCGGAAGCCACACGCTAAGCGAGGTGGGGTGCATCCAAGCCGGATCGCAGTCTTGGCTCGAAGGGAAAGCGACTTGTCGTGCGGGTCTTTCGGTAACGCTTCATCGCGGCCAGGGCCGCTCCTACAAGAGCGGCGACTGGGTGTGGCGGGCTACCGGGTGCTACCTTGCAAACTCCAGGCCCCGCGCCTTGACGCGCACCCGCGTCAGCATCGCGTGCGAGGTCATGTAGAGGGTGTGGCCGTCGTCGCCGAAGGCGCAATTGGAGATGGCCTCGCCGGTTTCGATGCGGCCCAGCCTGCGGCCGTCGGGGGCGAACACGATGACGCCGCCGGGGCCGGTGGCGAACAGGTGGCCGTCGGCGGAGACCGCCATGCCGTCGGGCAGGCCGGGCGCGTCCTTGGCCACCAGATCGGAGGCGTCGGCGAACACGCGCTTGCCGGTCACCGCACCGTTGGCGTCGAGCGTGTAGGCCATCCAGATCGGGCGCTGCGGATCGGAGTTGGCCACATACAAGGTGCGCTCGTCGGGCGACAGGGCGATGCCGTTGGGAAGGCTGAGGCTGTCGTCCAGCAGGTGCACGCTGCCGTCGGTGTCCAGGCGGTAGATGCCGTTGAAGCGCAGTTCCTTGACCGGCGAGTCGTTCATGCCCTTCAGGCCATACGGCGGGTCGGTGAAGAACACCACGCCATCGCTGCGGCGGACCAGATCGTTGGGGCTGTTGAAGCGGTGGCCTTCGAACTGCGTTGCCAGCGGTGTCTTCTTGCGCGTGACCGGGTCGAGCCTGGCGACGATGCGCGTGCCGGAATCGGCCAGCAGCACGGTGCCGCCAGGTTCGGCATACAGACCGTTGGCGCCGGCCTCGCGTAAGGTCGCCTGCTCCGGGCCGCTATAGCCGGAGGGCGACAGAAACACCGACAAGCCTCCGTCTTCGGACCAACGATAAAGCTTATTTTCCGGCACATCGGTGAACAACAGATAGCCGCCATTGCGCACCCAGGCCGGGCCCTCGGACCAGGTGAAGCCTTCGGTGAGCTTCTCGATGCGCGCGTCGGCCGCAACCACCTTACCGAAGCGCTGGTCGAAGGTTTCCAGGTGCCCGATCGCCGTGAAGCGCGGCGGCGGAGCTTCCTTTTTCGTCCAGGCAGCGACAATGGCCAGCAGCGGAACGGCCAACAGCAGATAGGGCGGTAAGCGCATCGGTCAGTCCAGTAACGAAGTCGGGCCATGATGCCACCATGCGTGTGCAGGTCTGCTGCGCACGCTGGCCACCATGCTAGCGCTCGCCAGCGTGCGCCGGCACCGCCAATATCGCATCCACTGCCGGCTTGGGCTGGTGATTGCGATCGAACAGCAGCGGATAATTGGTACGCCCCGGCACGGGGTAGTCGTTCTTCCATGACATGCCGTCGGTGACGCCCCAGACACTGACGCGGGCGAGCTTGTCGCGCTTGCGCCAGAACAGCGCGAACAATTCGGCGTAGCGATCACGCAGTTGCGCCTGCACCTGCGCTGGCAGGCCATCGCGATACGGGTCGAGAAAGCGCTTGAATTCCGGCAGCTGGAACTGCTTGTGTGCAAGGCCGGTGCCGATGACCTGGCCTTCCCTGGTGAGCGGCAACACGTCGATGTCCAGCTCGGTGATCATGACCTTGATGCCGAGCGCGGCGTAGGCATCGATGGCGTCTTCGATGTCGCGCAGGCTGGGGTAGTTGAGCCCCCAGTGTCCCTGCATGCCCACGCCGTCGATACGGATGCCGGCCTGCTGCAGCATCCTGACCATGCGCACGATCCCGTCGCGCTTGCTCGGCCGCCAGGCGTTGAAATCGTTGTAGTAGAGCTGCGCATCCGGTGCATACCGCTGGGCAAAGGCGAAGGCGTTACGCACCACGGTGTCACCGTCGCCGACCCGCTGCACCCAGTTGGTATCGCGGTAACTGCCGTCTTCGTCGATGATCTCGTTGACCACGTCCCAGGCCTGTACCTTGCCGGCATACCGCCCTGCCACCTGCGCGATGTGCGCGCGCATGCGCTCCAGCTGCGCGTCGGCGGTGTTGGGCTTGCCCTGTGCATCGACGAAGAACCAGTCCGGCGTCTGGTTGTGCCAGACCAGCGTATGGCCGATCACGAACAGGTCGTGGCTGCGGCCGTAGGCGACGAAGGCATCGGCGGCGCTGAAGTCGAACACGCCCGGACGTGGCGCAACCACCTCGGCCTTCATCACATTTTCGGCGGTGACGGCATTGAAGTGGCAGGCGACCAGCGCGGAAGAAGCGGCATCCTTGCCGGAGACGATGTCGGCATTGACGGCGGTGCCGATCAGGAAGCCGTCGGCGTAGGCGCGCCGGAGCGACGTGCTGCGGGTGTCGCAGGCAGCGGAGGCTGGCAGTGCAGTGACGGCGCTGATGACGGCGAACGCAATGCTCAGGCAGGTTGATGCGCGCGTACTGTTTTCTTGCATGACAGGCTTCCTGATCGGATGCGTTTTCTGTTCTCTTCGCGGCTGACCGTGACTGGCAATGCGCGCCAATGCGGGATCGCAGCTTATGCGTTGCCAGGTGCGTTTGAATCCAGCAACCACGCTAGCGAACGCGGGAGCACGTTTGCATCCATCGCATCTGTTGCGTGCAGGCACCGCATCGCCATCCGCACGCGACAGCTCACCTGCACGTGCCACACACTTGCCGAGCAGCAGCCCCATCACTCCACCACCACCTGCGCACTGGCCGCCTGCAAGCTGTCGGACTCGACATGGACGGTGATCGTGCCCCGCACGCCGGCCTTGCCGCGCACGATCGCCAGACACAGGCCGTTGAAGGCGTTGCGCTGCGGCGCGGCGAACGACTCCAGGTTGGTGGGGTCGCCATTGTCGGTGGCGACGAGTTCGCCCGGGCCCTCGATGCGGAAACGCAGGCGGTCGCCAGCGGTCGGCGCAGGACGGTCGGCGCGATCGAACAGGCGCACGGTGACAAAGCTCAGATCCTGCCCGTCGCCACGGATGCGGCTGCGGTCGGGCATCACCTGCATGCGCGCGGCGCTGCCGGCGGTCTGCACGCGGTCGCTGGCCCAGGGTTTGCCCTGCCTGTACGCCTGCACGCGCAGCTCGCCGGGCTGGTAGACCACACCGTCCCAGCGCAGCCGGTACTGCAGCGGGCCCTTGCGCTTGCGCCCCTGCGAGACGCCGTTGACGAACAGCTCGGCCTCGTCGCCGGAGGTGAACACATGCACCGGCGTGACCTGGCCCTCGCGGCCGGGCCAGGTCCAGTGCGGCAGCAGATGCGCCATCGGCAGGTCGGGGCGCCAGCGTGACTGATACAGCCAGTAGCGGTCCTTGGGAAAACCGGCCAGATCGAAGATGCCGGAGTAGGAACTGCGCGAGCTGTAGTACGGCGTGGGCTCGCCCAGATAATCGAAACCGGTCCAGACGAATTCGCCGGCAACATACCGATGCTGGTCCTGGGCCGCGAACACCTTGTCGGCGCTGGAGCCGAAGTCCACCGCGTGCAGTTCGTAGGCGCTGACCTGGTGCACGACTGAATCGCCGCCGCGCCCATCGCGCACCGGCGCGCTGGCGTCCGGCGTCACCGGAAACAGATACACGCCGCGGCTGCTCAAGGCCGAGGCGGTCTCGCTGCTGAGGATGGCCTTGTGCGGAAACGTCGCATGGAACGCCGGGTATTGCGGTTGCTTGCGGATGCGCTCGGTGCCGGCGAATTCCGGTGTGTCGCGGATGCCCTCGCCCTGGTAGTTGAGGCTGATGACATCCAGTGCAGCGGGCAGTGGCATCTCGGGCGAGGCGTAGTTCATCGCCACCGTGGCCGGGCGCGAGGGGTCTTCCTCATGCACGATGGCGTGCAGTGTGCGTGCGATCGCCGCGCCCTGCTCGCCGGTGTATTGCTCGCCGACCTCGTTGCCAACGCTCCACAGCATCACCGAGGGATGATTGCGGTCGCGCCGCAGCATCGCGCGCAGATCCGGCTCGTGCCACTGCGGGAACACCAGGTGGAAATCCAGCGGGGTCTTCTTCATCTGCCAACTGTCGAACACCTCGTCCACCGCCAGCAGGCCCATGCGGTCGGTCAGCTCCAGCAGCTCCGGCGCGGGCGGGTTATGGCTCATGCGGATGGCGTTGGCGCCCATCTGCTGCAGCAGCTGCAGTTGCCGCTCGGCGGCGCGCACATTGAACGCCGCTCCCAGCGCGCCGAGGTCGTGATGATTGTTCACGCCGCGAATCGGCACCTGTTCGCCGTTGACCAGCAGGCCCTGCTCGGCATCGAACACGATGCTGCGGATGCCGAACGGCGTTTCGTAGCGATCCACCAGCTGGCCATTGTGGCGGACCTCGGTCACTGCGACATAGCGATGTGGGCGCTGGGTGGGCGGCGGGCCCCAGAGACGTGGATGGTCGATCTGCGTGCTGCCCTGCACGCGTGCGCTCCCGCCCGCGGGAACCGCAACCCGCATGGCGGCAATGCGCGCGACCGGCTCGCCACTGCGCGTACCGCGTGCAGCGTCGAGCACATAGATCACGGTGCTCACCTGCGCCTGCACCGCACTGCGGGCGGCATTGTCCAGCGTGACTGCCAGCTGCACCTGCGCGGTGTCGGCCGACACCTGCGGCGTGGTCAGCTGCGTGCCCCAGTGCGCGACATGCAGCGGCGCGGTCCTGGTCAGCCATACATTGCGATACAGCCCGCCACCGGGATACCAACGCGCCGAGTCGGGCGGGTTGTCCAGGCGGATCGCCAGTTGGTTGCGCGCACCAAACACCACGTGCGGGCTCAGGTCCACGCGCCAGGAGCTGTAGCCATACGGCCAGCCGCCGACCAGCTTGCCGTTGAGCCAGACCGTGGCATAGGCCATCGCCCCATCGAGATCCAGAAACAGCGAACGTCCGCGATCGCTGGCCGGAATGTCCAGCGTCTTGCGGTACCAGCCCACGCCCCAGCTCGGCAGGCGCCCCATGCCGCCGTACGGGCCATCGGCCAGGAACGGCCCGGCGATGGCCCAATCGTGCGGCAGATCCACGCGCTCCCAGCCACTGTCGTCGAACTGCGGCTGCACGAAGGCCACGCTGCTGCCCGGATGCCCGGGTGGGCGGACGTGGCGGTTTGCCGGGTCTGCAATCAACGCATTAGCCGTGGGCAGGATCCACGGCTTGAGCACGCGTGTTGCGGCGGCATCGAGGTGCTGCGCCTGCTCGGGCCGGGCATCGGCCACCTTGCCGTCTTCGCTGCGTAGCACCTGCGGGCGGATGTCGTAATCCAGGAGTTGGCGATTGCCGGGAGGGTCGCCGCGGTGGAAGCGCCATTGCGCGTTGAGCGAGACCCGCTCACGTGGCAGTTCGGTAGGCGCCGGTGGTGCTGCCAGCGCGGGCATGACGATGAAGATGCAGAGCATCGCCACACGTGCAACACCTGCGCAGCGCCTCAAATCGCGCATCACCGGTGCCTGCCTGCCGGCACGCGTCATGGCGCGACACTCTTCTGCCGTCTATGCACGCACGGCATGTTCGCCCTTCGTGCACACGGGTGGGCATCGCTGCCTGCTGCCTCGCCCACCTTCACAGGTGGTAGGCCCGCTTGGGCAAGCGGTAGGCCAGATCGATCGCCACCTCGACCGCTTCATCCTCATCCAGGCGATGCTCGGCAACCAGCCTGGCGAGAAACGCGCTGTCCACGCGCCGCGCCACATCGTGGCGTGCCGGAATAGACAGGAAGGCGCGGGTGTCGTCGTTGAAACCCACGGTGTTGCAGAAGCCGGCGCTGGCCAGGGTCTGCTCGCGGAAGCGCCACATGCCCTCCGGCGCGTCATGGAACCACCAGGCTGGGCCCAGCAACAGCGACGGGTAATGCCCGGCCAGGGGCGCCAGCTCGCGGCTGTAGCTGGTCTCGTCCAGGGTAAACACGATCAGGTGCAGGCGCGGGTCGTTCCCGAACCGGTCCAGCAAGGGCTTGAGCGCATGCACGTAGTCGGTGCGCATCGGAATATCGGCGCCCTTGTCGCGCCCGAAGGTCTGGAACAGCTGCCGGTTGTGATTGCGGAAGCAGCCCGGATGCAGCTGCATCACCAGGCCATCGTCCAGGCTCATCGCCGCCATCTCGGTCAGCACCTGCGCGCGGAACAGCTCGGCCTGCGCCGGCGTGGCCGCACCGCGCACCACGGTGTCGAACAGGCGCTGCGCCTCGGCCGGCGACAGATCGGCGGTGGCCGCGCTGGGGTGGCCATGGTCGGTGGAGGTTGCGCCGTGTGCGGCAAAGAACGCGCGGCGCTGCCGATGCGCACGCAGATAGCCCTGCCAGCTCAGCACGTCCTCGCCGGTGAGCGCGCCAAACTGCTGCAGCGCGCCGGCAAACTGTTCGTGTTCGGGGTCGACCACCGGGTCCGGCCGGTACGCGGTGAGCACGCGTCCCGTCCAGCCGCTGGCGCGAATGGCCGCGTGGTGCTGCAGCGTGTCCAGCGGCGATTCGGTGGTGGCGATCACCTCGATGTTGAAACGCTCGAACAAGGCCCGCGGGCGAAACGCCGCTGTCTGCAAGGCGGCGGTGATGTGGTCGTAGTAATGATCGGCGGTGCCGGCATCCAGCCGGATGCGCAAATCGAACACGTCATGGAAGACATGGTTGAGCCACAACGCTGACGGCGTACCGCGCAGCAACGTGTAGTGCTCGGCGAACACGCGCCACGCCGCGCGCGGGTCCACCGCCGCGCGCGACCCGTCCGCCCGCGGGATGCCCAATGCGTCCAACGCGATGCCCTGGCTGTAGAGCATGCGGAACACATAATGGTCCGGCACCAGCAGCAACTCGGTGGCATTGGCGAATGGCGCATCGGTGGCGAACCATGCCGGGTCGGTATGGCCGTGCGGGCTGATGATCGGCAGCGCGGCGACCTGCGCATACAGGCGCCGTGCGATCGCGCGCGTGCCAGGGTCGGCGGGCAGCAGGCGGTCGTCGTGCAAGGTCAGGGGCGAGGGCGTGGACATGGAATCAGGGTATCCAGAGAGACGAAGAACGAAACCTGTCGGCCGCCCGCGTCATGGCGCGGACGTGCCGGGATGGCTGGCAACGTAATCGCGCAGCCAGGTCAGCGCAGGCCGTTCGGTGCCATCGGCACGGATCAGGTACGCCGCCTCCTTGTCGCGCCACAGGCCGGGGCGGAACCCCCACAGCGTGATGCCGCGCACCGCCGGGTGCTCCCAGAACACCGGGAAGACGCGCTGGTAGTCGGCCAGCTGCTGCGCATCGCTGGGGCCGTCCAGATCGAACTCGGTGATGTAGGTCGGCAGGCCGGTCGCGGCCAATGTATCGAGATTGGCACGATGCACCGACATCGCCACGTTCGGGGTGGTTTCGAAGGCGTGCTCCTGCACGCCGATCGCATCGACCAGCTGCTCGCGCTGCAGCAGCTGCACGATCTGCAGGTACTTCTGCGTGGCCTGGGCGCTGTTGGTGATGCTGTAGTCGTTGATCATCAGCCGCGCACGCGGGAAGTGCTGGCGCGCCAGCCGGAACGACTGCAGCACCCATTCCCAGCCGCTGGCGCCGTTGCCGCCGAGTGCCTGCAGATAATTGCCGCCGCCGGTGTCGTCCTTGCTGGGCGGGTCGTTGAGCGGTTCGTTGACCACTTCCAGCAGGTCGATGTCCGGATACCGCTGCGCCACCGCAGCAAACCACTGCGCGATCTCGCGGCGTTGCTCGGCCGGCGGCAACGACTTGATCCACTCCGGCTGCTGGTTGCCCCACACCATCACATGCATCTGGAACGGCATGCCATTGGCCTTGGCAAAGCGGTAGGCCGTATGCAGCCCGCTCCAGTCCATCTGGTCGCGCACCGCTTCCACGCTGCCCCACTTGCCGCTGTTTTCGGGTGTGAGCTTGTTCCAGTACTGCGCGAATCCTGGCGCCTGTTGCGGGCTGTAGGCACTGCCCAGGAACTTGGGCGCGCCGGCGGCCAGCGGCGCGGCCTGCGCCAGGCTTGCGATGTTCGCTGCAAACAACACGCCGGCTGCCAGTGTGCGTAAGTGCATGATGCTCCCCTCAGGACGATGCGGTGGCGGCCGGTGAGGCCGCTGCCGGCAGCTGCGCCGGCTCCAGGCGTGGTACCAGCGCGTGCACCAACGCCAGCGCCAGCAGGTAGGCCGAGCCTGCCATCAGGAACACCGGCACATAACTGCCGGTGGCCTGCAGCAGGAACCCGATGAAGGTGGCGATCAGCATGCCACCGACCGCACCGGCAAAGCCGCCGATGCCGACCACCGTGGCCACCGCATGCCGCGGAAACATGTCCGAGGGCAGCGTGAACAGGTTGGCCGACCAGCCCTGGTGCGCGGCGGTGGCCAGGCCGATCAGGCCGACCGCCAGCCACAGATTGTCGGCACGTGCAGCGAACACGATCGGCACCACCGAGACGGCGCAGATCAGCATGGCGGTCTTGCGCGCGCGGTTGACGCTCCAGCCGCGCGCGATGAAGCGCCCGGCGACCCAGCCACCGGCGATGCTGCCGATGTCGGCCAGCACGAAGATCACGATCAACGGCGCGCCCAGTTGCAACAGGCTCAAACCGTATTCGGCATGCAGGAACTTGGGCAGCCAGAACAGGAAGAACCACCAGATCGGGTCGGTGATGAACTTGCCCAGCACGAACGCCCAGGCCTGCCGGTGCCGCAGCACCTGCAGCCACGACAGCCGCCGCTGCACCGGCTCGTGCGCATCGCTGCGGATATGCGCCAGCTCTGCCGCCGACAGGCCGGGCTGCTGCTCCGGCGGGTGATAACTGAGCCACCACACCAGCAGCCAGGTGGCGCTGAGCACGCCGGTGAACAGGAAGGCCGCCTGCCAGCCCCAGGCGGTGGCGATCAGCGGCACCAGCAACGGCGCGACGATGGCACCGATATTGGAGCCGGAATTGAAGATGCCGGTGGCCAGGGCGCGCTCGCGACGCGGGAACCACTCGGCCACCGTCTTCAACGCAGCGGGGAAGTTGCCGGACTCGCCCAGCCCCAGGAAGAAGCGCGCGATCGCAAAGCCCACCACGCTGGTGGCCAGCGCATGCCCCATCGCCGCCAGGCTCCAGATGCCGATCGCCAGCGCGTAGCCGACGCGCGTCCCGAAGCGGTCGATCACCGCACCGCTGCACAACAGGCCCAGCGCGTAGGCGGCCTGGAAGGCGGTGACGATATAGCCGTACTGGATCTCGTTCCAGCCGATCTGCGTCTGCAGAAACGGCGCCAGCACGCCCAGCACCTGGCGGTCGACATAGTTGATGGTGGTGGCGGCAAGCAGCAGTGCGCACACGCGCCACCGCATGCGGCCCAGGCGCGCCAGCGTGCCGGCGGGCGCTGCGGCGTGCGGCAACTGGCTCATGTGCCCGCGCGCCGCAGCGCTGCTGCGCGCAGCATGCGCGGGGCAATCGCGCAGCGACCACTGCTAGGCACTGCCGCATGCTCGGGGTAGCCCGGCCTCTGGCTGCCGCGTTCTTCGGTTCGATTCATCGAGCACTGCACCTGCACGAAGGTGGCCTTGCGCCACGGGTGATAGCGCTACCATTACCACGCCATCGGGCAAAAACCATCGCGCAGTGCAGCACGCCACAAGGTCATGCATGACGAATACGGGTTTGAGCAGCGCCACTGTCGCAGTCGCTGCGTTGCCCCCGCCGACTATGCTGCCCTGCAGCGTGATGTTCTGAATTTGGTAGCGCTACCATCCGGCGTCACTGATCGCCCGTTCTTCCCCACCGCACCATCGCCGCGCCGCGCATCGGCAGCGGCACTCCCTGCGCAGGGGCGATGCGTGGGACATCTGCTCACCTGTTAGGGAAGGGATTACGGTGAAGAACAGCTACGCACGAACCGCGTTGTCCTGCGCGTTGGGGTCCATCCTGCTGGGCATGGCCAGCACTGCCGCCTGGGCACAGTCCAGCGATGCCAGCAGCGCCGCGCCTGCCGCACAACCGCCACCGGCCACCGCTGCCGGCGGCGATGCGGTGACCCAGCTCGACACCGTCACCGTCTCCGGCTACCGACGCAGCATCCAGTTCTCCACCGATGCCAAGCGCGACTCGGTGGGCTTTGCCGACACCGTGTTTGCCGAGGACATCGGCAAGTTCCCGGACATGAATATCGCCGAGTCGCTCAACCGCATCCCCGGTGTGCAGCTCTCGCGCGACGTCAATGGCGAGGGCTTGAACATCGCCATCCGCGGCCTGGGCACCAGCTTCACCAAGACCACGCTCAACGGCGCCAGCATCGCCACCGCCTCGATCGGCCTGAACGCGCAGAACCAGAACCGCGAAGTCGATCTGAACCTGTTTCCCACCGAATTCTTCACCCAGCTCACCGTGAGCAAGACGCCCACCGCGAGCATGCTCGAAGGCGGCGTGTCCGGTGTGGTGGACATGCGCAGCGCGCGGCCGTTCGATCGCCCCGGCGTGCATTTCACCTACCAGGCCCAGGCCGACTGGAACAGCACCAGCGAAAAGACCACCCCGCGCGGCGCCTTCATGGGCAGCTGGACCAACGAGGCAGGCACCTTCGGCGCGCTGTTCGGCGTGGCCTCGGTGCGCAGCAAGCTGGGCGTGCGTGGCTTCGAAAGCGTGGGCTGGACCAACCCCGGCCTGACCTACACCCAGTGCGGCCTCACCCCGCCTGCGGGCACGCCGGCCACCAATCAGCCGGCCGCCTGCAACGTCAATGGCGGCGGCAACTGGCGCATTCCCGACCGCGTGCCGGCCACCGCCGGCAGCGGCCTGACCACCGGCGAGACCATCGATGCGGCCTGGCTGCTGGCGCGCAATCCGGGCCTGAGCATCGACCAGATCAGCGACGCACTGATTCCGCGGCTGGGCCGCAGCGTGTACATGAATGGCGATCGCGACCGCGATGCCTCGGTGATGTCGCTGGAATGGCGCCCCTCCGACAGCATGCATTTCTACCTGGATACGCTGTATTCGGAAGCCAAGCGCACCACCGAGCGCATCAGCATGAATCTGATCGGCCGCAACGGCAACATGATTCCGCTGGGCATGCAGCTGGACCAGAACAACGTGGTCACCAGCGCCACCTTCGCCAATGCGCAGTACTTCCTGGAAGCGCGCCCGTACCGCGAAGAGGTCAAGTTCTGGAGCGTCAACCCGGGTGCGGAGCTGTTGTTCGGCGCGGACCAGGACATCAAGCTCAACGTGCAGGCCAATGCCACGCGCAGCTGGCTGGATCGTGAGTCGCCCAGCATCCTGGTCACCTCGCCGTTCACCACCGTCGACTACCGCAATGAAGGCGGCGACCGCCCGTCGATCAGCAGCCCGCTCGATCTCAACGACCCGAACCTGGGCTGGGGCTGGAACGGTGGACGGGTCAATATCCAGAACGAAAAACGCGTGACCGAAACACGTGGCGGGCGCGCCGACCTGCAGTTCGGCGAAGACAAGCGCAACATCAAGATCGGCGCCGCCTACGACCAGGCCGAGCGCACCATTCGCGGCTTCGACAACAGCATCGCCTGGGAGCAGGTGGTCTGCCGCGGCGGCGGCGGCACCATCTGCAACGGCGGCCCCGGCTCGGCAATTCCGAATGCGGCCCTGGCCGGCTATCTGCGCCCCGGCCCGGATGGCTTCATCACCGCCGATTTCAACCGCTTCCTGGGCGACACCAACTACTACGCGCTACGCGATTCCGCCCCGGAAACCAACTCCGCCAACACCGGCGCCTCGGCCGGCGGCATCCGCGAAAAGAACTGGGGTTTCTACATCGAAACCAACGCCGAAACCGAAGTGTGGAACCGCACGCTGCGCTTCAACGCCGGCGTGCGCTACGTGACCACCGACCAGACCATCACCGGCCCGGTCACCATCAACGGTATCCGCCGCATCCAGGTGCTGGATTCGGACTACAAGGAAACCCTGCCCTCGTTCAACGCCGCCTGGGACGTGGCCGACAACGTGGTGCTGCGCCTGTCCAGCTCGCGCACGCTCACCCGGCCCGACCCCAGCGCGATGCTGCCCAACACCAACTTCAGCGACCCTTCCGCGCAGACCGCAACCCGGGGCAATCCGAACCTGGCGCCGTACCTGTCCACCAACGTGGATTTCGGTGGCGAGTGGTACACCGGTGGCGAAGGCTATGTGGGCCTGACGTTGTTCAACAAGCGCATCAGCGGCTTCACCGTCAACGGCGTGCGGCGCATTCCCTTCAACGACCTGGGCGTGCCGTACGAGAGCCTGCTGCCGATCCAGCAGGCCGGCCTGGACCAGCGCGGCGGCCCGAATGCGGCCACCGTGGATGTGCAGACCCAGGTCAACGCCGACGGCGTGCTCAACATCCGCGGCACCGAGGCAATCTGGGTGCAGCCGCTGGACAAGCTGGTCGACGGCCTGGGCTTCAGCGTCAACTACACCCACGTCACCCAATCCTCCGAAGGCGAAGGCATTCCGGCAGTGGCGGTCGGCGTCGCGCCCAACCTGTGGAACGGCACCGTGTACTGGGAAAAGGACGCCGCCTCGGTACGCCTGTCCTACACCTGGAACGACGACATGGTGATCTCCGGCGCCAACCAGAACGGCATTCCGTATGCGCGCCTCAACGCCGATGCGCGTGGCCAGCTGGACCTGTCGGCCAGCTATGCGCTGGACTGGCTGCCGTCCAAGCCGCAACTCACCCTCAACGTCACCAACCTCACCGACGAACCGTTGCGCACCACCTACGCCTGGCCCAACGCCACCTACGATCTGTACGAGCCCGGCCGCACGGTCATGCTCGGCATCCGCGGCACGTTCTGAGCGTGGTCATCGACACGACCGCACAGAGGCCAGGCGGGTGTGGCCGACCCGTGGAGCGCGCGTGGCCTTGTTGCATGGCACGCGCACCGCATGCCGCTGCGGCTCCCCTGGCGGCGGCGCGCGCGGTTTTGCCGGACACTTCAGGCGCCATGCCTGCCGCCGCGATCCGGACTGATCGCGGTCGGCGCCATGGCGCGCGCCGCGGCGTTTCCCGCAGCACTTCTCGAGCCCGCCCCGCCTCATGAACGATCCGTCACAACAGCTCTCCCTGCGCGAAAAGATCGGCTACAGCCTGGGCGACCTGGCCGCCAACCTGATCTTCCAGACGCTGGTCACCTTCCTGGCGTTCTTCTACACCGATGTGTTCCGCATCCCGGCGGGCGTGGCCGCCACGCTGATCTTCGTGGTGGGCATGCTTGGCGCGTTCGTGTTCACGCCCATCATCGGCATCCTGGCCGACCGCACCCGCACGCGCTGGGGCAAGTTCCGCCCGTGGATCCTGTGGACGGCAGTGCCGTTCGGTGCGTTGTCGCTGGCCGCGTTCAACACGCCCGCCCTCGGCGAGCAGGGCAAGATCGCCTACGCCTTCGCCACCTACACGCTGCTGATGCTGGTGTACGTGGCCAACAACCTGCCCTATTCGGCATTGAGCGGCGTGCTCACCGGCAGCATGGAGCAGCGCAACAGCCTGTCGGCGTATCGCTTCCTGGCGGTGACATTCGCGCAGTTCATCATCCAGGTGTTGCTGCTGCCGCTGGTGCTGATCCTGGGCAATGGCGACAAGGCGCAGGGCTTTCGCAACACCATGGCGCTGTTCGCCGCCGTCGGTACGCTGTGCTTCCTGATCACCTTCTTCACCACCCGCGAGCGCGTGCTGCCGATCAGCGAACAACGCAGCAGCGTGCGCCAGGACCTGGGCGATCTGGTCCGCAACAAGCCCTGGCTGGTGATGCTGGCGCTGACCATCCTGGTCTTCATCAATCTCGCCATGAAGGGCGGGATGTACATTTACTACTTCAAGTACTACCTCGACGCCGGCGCGCTGGCGCAGTTCCTCGACAATGCCGGCTTCAACCGCTTCATCGCTGCAATCAATAGCGTGCTCACCGGCGCCGGCATGAGCGCACTGCAATGGCCGCAGGACGCACCGACCTCGGCCTTCAGCGTGTTCAGTGCCGGCGGCATCCTGGCGATGATCGTCGGCATCGGTTTTTCCAAGCGGCTGGCCGACCGCCACGGCAAGCGCAATGTGTTCGGCGGCGCGCTGCTGGTTTCCACGCTATTTTTGATGGCGTTCTATGTGTATCCGCCGGCGGCGATCGGCTGGGTGTTCGCCTCCTATGTGCTGCATGGCTTCTTCTACGGCATCACCATCCCGCTGCTGTGGGCGATGATCGCCGACGTGGCCGACTACTCGGAGTGGAAGAACCACCGCCGCGCCACCGCGATCATCTTCTCGGCGATGTTGTGCGGGCTGAAGATCGGCCTGAGCGTCGGCGGCGCCCTGGTCGCCGGCATCCTGGCCTTCTATGGCTACGACGCCGCCCTGCCGCTGCAAGGCGCTGCGGTGACGAGCGGCATTCGCCTGGCCATCAGCGTGTATGCGTCCATCCCGTTCCTGCTCGGCACCGCGTTGCTGGCGCTGTACGAGATCGACAAGACGCTGGAAACCCGCATCGAACACGAGCTGGGCCTGCGCCGTCAGGCCGCACCACTCGCTTCGCCCTGACTCCCTCCTCCCACCTCATGCACAGGTACGCGCATGTCCGATGAACTGCACACCGCTGCACTGCAGGCGCTGGCGCGCACCGCCATTTCCGCACCGCTGGTCACCCACCTCTACACCGCCGACCCGTCCGCACACGTGTTCGACGGCGCGCTGTACATCTACCCCTCGCACGACATCGACGCCGGCGTTGCCTTCAGCGACGACGGCTCGCACTTCGACATGGCCGACTACCATGTGCTGCGCATGGCGCATCCGCACGCGCCGGTGGAAGACCTGGGACAGGTGCTGCACGTGCGCGACGTACCCTGGGCACAGCGCCAGATGTGGGCACCGGATGCCGCGCAGCGCGACGGCAAGACCTACCTGTATTTTCCCGCCAAACGTGCCGACGGCATCTTCCAGATCGGCGTGGCGGTCGGCGATGGCCCGCAAGGCCCGTTCGTCGCCGAGCCCGAACCCATTGCCGGCACCTACTCGATCGACCCGGCCATCCTGGCCGACGACGACGGCGCGCATTACCTGTACTTCGGCGGCATCTGGGGCGGCCAGCTGCAGCACTACCGCAACAATGTCTATGCGCCGACCCATCAGGAACCTGACGACGCTGCGCCCGCGCTCGGCCCGCGCGTCGCCCGCCTGCGCGAGGACATGACGCAACTGGCAGAACCCACCCGCGAGATCGTCATCCTCGACGAACACGGCGCCCCGCTCCGCGCCGGCGACCACGCCCGCCGTTTCTTCGAAGGCCCCTGGGTGCATCGCCATGCGGGCCGCTACTACCTGTCGTATTCCACCGGCGACACCCACCTGATCTGCTACGCCACCAGCGACTCCCCGTACGGGCCATTCGTCTACCAGGGCGTGCTGCTCGCACCGGTGATCGGCTGGACCACGCATCACTCCATCTGTGCGTTCGAAGGCCAGTGGTATCTGTTCTATCACGACGCTGTCTTGTCGGGCGGGCAGACGCATCTGCGCAGCATCAAGATGGCACCGTTGCAGCATGATGCCGACGGAAGGATCGCGACGATTTATCCATATGGCGAAGACGCGGTGTCGCCCTGGTGACTGCCGTTGCGCTTCTGCTTCCCGGAGCGTCCACCAGCGCGTCATGGCTCCACCGCCGGCACTGAACGACACGTCCTGTCACCGCGATGCTTTCAAAGCACGTCGTGATCCTTACTGCGGCCGATCGTCGCCCCAGCGCTCAAGTCTTTGATCGAGCATCTCCTGGCGCGCGACGCGTCGGCCTCACTCTTCAACGCGGCCATGACATGTTGGACGTTACCGTCGCCTCACTGGCACGGCAAGCCGGCGTGCGCCAGTGCGGAACTGCATCGCATGGGGTTGCATCCGCACGCATGGCACCTCCGTAGGGCATGTACGTGTTTCTTTCAGGTGGAGATTGTCATGCGACATGGTTCGATGCTGTTGTTACTGACGCTCGCGGCCCACGGAAGTGCCAGCGGCGGTGAGTCGCGTTCCGCCTTGCCGCGCGCAGACACCGTGGACGTGCCGCGCTTCATGGGCGACTGGTACGTCATCGCGCACATTCCCACCCGGCCCGAGCGCAAGGCCTACGATGCGGTGGAGAGCTATGCGCTGCGCCCGGACGGCCGCATCCAGACCACCTTCACTTTTCGCAAGGGCAGCTTCCAGGCGCCGCTCAAGTCCATGCATCCGATCGGCCGGGTGGCGAAGGAGGGCAATGGCGCGCTGTGGAGCATGCAGTTCTTCTGGCCGTTCAAGGCCGAGTACGTGATCGCCTGGCGCGATGCAGACTATTCGCAGACCATCGTGGCACGCAGCAAGCGCGATTACGTCTGGTACATGGCGCGCACGCCGCAGGTCTCCGAGGCCGACTATCAGCAGGCCGTCCAACGTATCGCCGCCATGGGCTACGACGTCTCGCAGCTGCGCCGCGTCCCGCAGTCGCAGCGCTGACGCGGTAAAGCGCCGCTGCGGAAAAAAAACTGCGACCGCGCCCAGCGATGCAGTGACCGCATCGCAGGCGCTTACGCGCCGCGCGCGTCAGACGTCCTTGTCATCCACGGAAAATTCCCACCCGTCATTCAAGCCACCCAAGGGCTTGGCTTCGGTTGCCAGCTCTTCCTCGAACGCCGAAATCGCCTTGTACGACGGAATCATGGTCGGATACACCGTCACGTCCATCGGAAACGCGGTGTTGTCCGGGTAGTGGCAGCAACGCACCTTCTGCTCGAAGCGCAGCAGCGTCACCGAGAACTCCAGTGCCGACTCCTTCGTGGGAAAGACCACGGAGAACGCAATCTCACGTGGCTTGGATAGATCCACCCCTTGCTGGGCGATGTGCCAGAGGGTGTCGCCGTTGTCGTCGTTGGGATACAGGTCCGGATGTCGTTGCATGAGGGTTTGGATTTTGGCGGCCAATTGGCCGAGGAGGAATTCTAGCGCCTGGCTCTTACCAGGTATTCATATGTGACGTAGCAATGGCGCGCCGCCAGCGGCACTGAAGAGCAGGTACTCAGGCAGAGCAGGAAGCTCGCTGAGCAGCGCGGTTATCGCAGGTAGGGCGGAGGCAGCAAGACCCGTCGTCTGGCCGCCGGCTTAAGCACCCGAATCCAATCAGACACGCGACTGGAGTCGCGTGGTGACCATGCAACCGCATGCAGGGTGGGCGCCATCCAGAGCAACCGACTGAGCATCAATGCTGATCACAGGTCACTTCAGACAATGGTGAAAACTCCATTGTGGTTGGGGCATGTCCTCAGGTCGCCACTGCTTGTGAGGTCTCTGACCACGCTCCACATCGTGGGCGTGACATCATCCTGCCTTGTTACCAGACCTTTCATTAGCTTGTGGACGATAGGCGCACCGCTGCCTTATCCACAAGGTCGAAATTGTCAGACATTGCGTTGTCGGCGGCGCTGGCCGGGTTGGCGGCGGCGAGCAGTCTCAGGGCCGGCAGGGAAGACCGCAGGCGCATCGTAAGGCTCCTTTCTCGACGGCCGTGGCCGCGCGGCAATGAGGGGATCGGGTGCGCCGCCCGCTTCCCCGGCAGCGCGCCGGCGTTGTCGCAGCCTCAAGGCCTGGCAAGCAGGTGACGCGACCGGGCCGCGGTTGTGTATGCTCGGAGCCGTGGAAACCCTCTCACCCGCCGAGATCGCCGAGCAGATCGCCGAGTTGCGACGCGCCCACCGCGCGTTGGACGAGGAGATCCAGCGCGTGCCCGCGAACCTGGAGGACGAGCTGCAGATGAAGCGCCTGAAAAAGCGCAAGCTGCATCTCAAGGACTGCATCACGCGGCTGGAGATGGAACTGGTGCCTGACGAGCCGGCGTGAGGTTGTGCCTGCAGTTGGGTTCGCTTGTCCACACCCGCGCGCTGATCGCGGCGTCTGCCCGCTCTTGGGGCCAAGTCCCCTGCGTAGGAGCGCACCTGGGCGCGATGAGGCGTTCCCCTGGAAGCCCGTCGCGCTCAGGCGTGCTTCTACGGTGCCTGTAAGCAGATTGGCTGGCGGGGCTGCGAATGCGCGACATGTGATTCACGATGGGGGACGCGGCGTGTCATGGCGGGTGGAGCAAGCGTGGCCTTGGCGTGGCGTTGCGCGCACGTAACCGCCTGACTGCGAGTCCGCAGACGTTGACCAACTGTCGCTGCGTTTCCCGCATGCGCCCTTCGGGCACCTCCCCCGCCAGCGGGAGAAGGAAGCGCCAAGGCGAGACAATCAGACTCCCTGCGTGCAGCGCTCAGCCTGCCCGCAGCAGGATCTTGCCGCGGCGGCCCGGCTCGGCGCTGGCTGCGGCGGCCTTGGCGGCGTCTTCCAGGTCGAACACCGCTTCCACCGGCAGGGCCAGGCTGCCATCGACGGCGGCCTTGAGCAGTTCGCCGATCATGCGGCGCTTGTCCTCGGGCTTGGTGGCGGCCATGGCCTTGGTGCCCCAGAAGCCGCGCACGCTGGCCTGCTTGAAGATCACATCGCCGGTGGAAATCTGCAACGGTTCGCCGGTCATCGAGCCGAACGAGACCAGCTCGCCGCCTTCGGCCAGCAGCCCCATCAGCTCGCCGGCCGCGCTGCCGGCAACCGAGTCGATCGCGCGCACGATGGGTGCGTCGCCGGCCAGCGCGCGCGCGGTGTCCTGCCAGCCTTCCTGCGCGGTGGAGACTGCATTGCCGATGCCCAGCGCTTTCAACTCGTCCACGCCGGCATCGCGGCGCACCAGGTTGATCACGTTGATGCCGCGCGCGGCGGCGAGCATGGCCACGGTCTTGCCGACCGCGCCGTTGGCGGTGTTCTGCACGATCCAGTCGCCTTTTCTGACCTGCAGGAACTCGATCAGCATCAAGGCGCTCAGCGGCATGGCGATCAGCTGGCAGCCGCGGTCGTCGTCGAGCGCGTCGGGCAGCGGCACCACGCCGGACGCGTCGGCAAGGAAGTACTCCGCCCAGCTTTCATGCACGCCGGCGGCGACCACGCGCTGGCCGATCTGCAGGCCGTCGACACCGTCGCCGAGTGCGTCGATCACGCCGGCCGCTTCGCTGCCGCCGATGGCGGGCAGCTCGGGCTTGTAGCCGTAATTGCCGCGCACCGTCCACAGGTCGTGGTTGTGGATCGGCGAGCGACGCATGGCGATGCGCACCTGGCCCTCGCCGGGTCGCGGGGTGGGCCGCTGGCCGAGTTCGAGCACCTTGGCAGGGTCGCCGAATTGGGTGTGGATGGCTGCGCGCATGAAATCTCCTGCCGGGCACGCCAGTGGTCCAACGCACCCGATCGTGATGAAAGGTGGCGCGATGCTATCGGCACGGCCGCAAGCGGAGGATGAAACGGGCGGAACTGTTGTGTGAAGCTGCTGGCGTCAGTGGACGACGCCAGAAGTGACTCTGGTCTGCTGCAGCGCCGGGGGGTTGCATGCTGACTGCCCTCACCCGCCCTTCGGGCACCTTCTCCCGGAGGGAGAAGGGAGGCGTCGTGCGCACCTGCGCTTCCTTGCTGGTGCGCTACCGTTGTCCGCATCACCTACCGCAGGGAGACGCTGGCGTCTGTAGCGCCGCCTCACTCGGCCGGCGGCAGCACCACATCCGGCTTGACCGCTTCGGGGCTGACCCGCTCGATGGTGTGGCGCAGTTCGCGGCCAAGGATGAACTTGGCATCCTTGGCCCAGGCATCCAGGCGCTCGTCGAACAGCAGCTTGCTGTTCTCGTCCGGCCACACCAGGCGCAGCTCGCGCAGTTTCTGGATGAAGCTGCGGAACAGGGTCTTGTCGAAGAACTCCGGGGCGGCCGGGGCGTACAACAGGCTCAGGCGTTGCGCGGCCTGCTGGCACAGGCTTTCCAGTTCGCCGGCGCCGAGCACGCCGGGGCCGTTCTTCACCAGCACCGAAATGGCGATGTAATAGCGCTCGAAGGCCTGCTGCAGCGAATGGCCGATCGCCCGCAGGCGGAACACTTCATCGGTCTGCCCGGTGTTGCGCGCCAGGATGCCGCCATCGTCGTCGGTGACGTTGAGCAGCAGGCCCTCGCGCACGAACATGTCGATGGTCTGCTCGATGCGCTCGGCAAAGCGGTCCTCGCTCCACGGCAGGAACAACTCGGCCTGCAGGAACGGGTACACCGTGCGGCCCAGGCGGATCAGGCCGGCGCGGCTCATGCGGCGGTTGTTCTGGAAGCAGCAGGCCACCCACGAGGACGCGGTGAACAGGTGCAGCACGTTGTTGCGGAAGTAGCTCAGCAGCACCGCGGTGTCGCCGCTGACGCTCAGCACATCGCCCAGCGGATGCGACACGCGCGTGAGCACGTTGATCTCTTCGGCGTGGGTGATGATGCGCGCCGGGGTGTGCGGGGTGACGGTGACGCGGTCCGAATACGGCATTTCCGCCAGCAGCTTCTTGCACAACTCGATCTGCGCGATCAGGTCGGCCTCGCCCATCGCATGCTTGGGAGTGGACAGCAGCGCCAGCGCCAGCAGGTTGATCGGATTGACGTCGGCGGCGCAGTTGATGCGGGTCTGGATCTGGGTGGACAGCGTGTCCACCGCCGGTGCCAGCCAGGTGGGTTTTTCGTCGTCGGGCAGCGGTTGGCCGTCCCAATCGGGCGCGTGCCTGGCCAGCACGTCGTTGAGCGCGATCGGCTCGCCGAAGTTCACCACCACCTGGCCGTAGTTCTGCTTGAGCACCTTGGGGATGGACCACAGCAGGCCCCAGATCGATTCCTTCTCCTTCGGCCGGCCGGTGAGCTCGTCCAGGTAGCTGTTGCCTTCCATCAGCTTCTCGTAGCCGATATAGACCGGCTGGAACAGCACCGGCTTGCGCGGCTGGCGCAGGTAGGCGCGCAAGGTCATCGCGATCATGCCGCCCTTGGGCTGCAGCAGGCGCCCGGTGCGCGAGCGCCCGCCTTCGACGAAGTATTCGATCGAATAGCCGCCGGCCACCAGCTGGGCGACGTATTCGCTCAGCACCGCCGAATACAGCGCGTTGCCCTTGATGGAGCGGCGGATGAAGAATGCCCCGCCCTTGCGCAGCAGCGTGCCCACCACCGGCAGGTTGAGGTTGATGCCGGCCACGATGTGCGGCGGCACGATGCCGCGCTCGTACAGCAGGTAGCTCAGCAGCAGGTAATCCATGTGACTGCGGTGGCTGGGCACGTAGACCACTTCGTGCCCGGGCGCGGCCTGCTTGAGCTTGTCCAGGTGGTGCACCAGCACGCCGGCGTAGATGCGGTTCCACACGTGGGTCAGCAGGAAGCTGGCCGAGCGCACCACCGGGCTGGAATAGTCGGCGGCGATCTCCCAGGCGTAGGCGTGCGCCTTGCGCCAGGCATCGACCGGCTTGGAGTTGTCGCGCTTGGCCTGGGTGGCGATGGCCTCGCGCACCGAGTCGGCGGCCAGCACCTGGTCCACCAGCAGGCGGCGGGTGGACAGGTCCGGCCCGATCACCGCCTCGCGGATGCGCCGGAAGTGGGTGCGCAACACGCGCTGCAGCTTGCGCAGGGTGCGCTCGGGCGGCAGGCCCTCGGCCATGGTCTGGCGCAGCGAGATCGGCGGGGCGAAGCGCACGATGGTGGTGCGGCCGTTGAGCAGCACCGCCAGCAGCCGCCGGAAGCGGCCGACCAGCGCCCAGTTTTCCGAGAACAGCACCGCGAACCAGCCGCTCTGCTTGTCCGGCGCGCGGCCGACGAAGATCGACACCGGCACCAGGTGCACGTCCAGGTCGGCACGCACGCGGTGCGCCTGCAACAGCTTGGCCAGCGAATCGGAATGGGTCTTGCCGCCGCGCTGCTCGGGGATCAGCGAGTTGCTGCTGCTGCGCCGCGACAGCGCCAGGTAGGCACGCTTGCGCTGCAGCGGATCGCCCGGCAGCGGCACCAGCGGCGATGGCAGCCCGGCCTCGCGGCAGGCCTTGTCCAGGATCAGCGCGCTGGACAGGCCGTAGTCCTCCAGCACATAGACCACTGGCGTGCCGTCGTCGTAGCGGCTGGGTTGGTCCGGTTCGATGGTCAGGCTCAGCCACGGGTCGGCGAGCCGGCCGAGCAGGCGCGCCCACCACGGGCGCTTGGCGTTGCGGGCGGCGGCGACAGCAGGCGCGATCGACGGCGCAACCTCCGGCGGAACCGGTGTGGCGGTCGGCAATGCGGTGGCCGTGGCGCCGAGATCGGCGGCGGCAGCGCTGGGCGGGGCGGGCTGGCCGTCCGGGAACGGCAGGGGATTCTGGTCTGGCATCACGGTCATTATCGCCCAGCCGGGCGCTGCCCGGTGGCGGCGGGCGTGGCGGGCGCGGCCGCCGGGGTGTCAGGCGTTGCCGCGGCATCGGGTACGGGCGTGGCCGGCGGCGCGGCGTCGAGCAGTGCCTGGACCTCGTCCTGGGTCTGCTGCTGGTACCAGTGGCCGTCGCGCTTGATCAGGGCGATGCTCAGGTCGATGTCGTGCGCGGCCAGCGGATAGCGCAGCCGCACCTGGGCGCGGTCGCCGTCCTGGCTGATCAGGCCGGTGCGCAGCGCATCCAGGCTGCCGTCCAGCGACAGGCCGTAACGCTCCAGCACCTGCTTGGCCGCAGCCCAGAACGGCCCGAGCCGGCGCAGGCTCTCTTCCATCCCCAGCCGCTGCAGATCGGCATCCGAGCCGATGCCGGTGGCACGGGCGGCGGTCACCAGGTCGGTGATGCTGGCCTTGGCGCGCGCGCGATCGGCCAGCGGCGCGGTGGCGGCCCAGGCGCTCAGGGCATCGACCAGCTGCACGTAGTGGGCGCGTTGCTCGGGCTGGTAGTCGCTGCGGCTGCGCAGGTATTGCACGCCGAACTGGCCCAGCGACTGCGCGGCCTGGCGGATGCCCTGCGCCTGGCCGGCCAGCTGCGCATCGAAGGCCTGCTGCAGCTGGCGCTCGGCGCCGGGCGCGGACAAAGTCCCGAGCAGGCTGCCGACCTCGTTGGGCAACGGCAGCTCGGTCAGCGGCCAACGGCTGGCCCCGCTGCGCCAGGCCGCTTCCAGCCGGGTGTATTGCGCAGGGGTGACCCGGATCCGCGCATAGGCGACCAGGTCGTTGCGCCGCAATGGCAGGGTCATCGACTGCATCGCCGCGGCCGGTTCGGCGCTGGCGCCCGGCAATGCGGCGGTCTTGTCCGTACGCTGGCAGCTGCTGACGCACAGCGCTGCCAGCAGCACCCACGCGATGGACTGGAACCGGCCGGCGCGGACGGTGGATGGCGACATGCGCACGCTGTTCCCCCTGATCGATCGGCGCATCTTGCTGGCTGAACGCACTGGCGGCAAGGCGCGCGACAACCGTGCGCCCGGGTACGGTACCAAATGTTAGGTTTTCGTAGTTCCACGCACGATGTCGTCCGGTGTCCGACATTGACTGCTGTTGTCCCTTGCGGACAAACTTGTCCAGGCGATGTCGCCAAGCCCTTGTGCCACGTGCATTTGGCGCAATGGTGCAGCGCATCATGTAAGCGCTTGCAGTTCCTGCTAGCGTGCGCGCCATCTCGCTCTGAGGTCGCCATCGGTTGGGGCCGATGTCATTCATGTGCATGTGTGACACGAACGTTCTGCGCCAGCGGACCGTGCGCCCCTACCCGGCGCGCGCCGGCAACCGCGTTGTCCTGGAGGTTTTGCCATGAGTCGGCCACGCTCCGAAGGCGGCAGCGTCACCATCAAGGACGTCGCGCGCGAAGCGCAGGTGTCGGTGGCAACGGTCTCGCGCACCATGAACGGACATCAGCACGTGGCCGAATCGGTGCGCGAACGCGTGCTGCAGGTGGCCCGTGCGCTGCATTACATCCCGCATCACGCCGCGCGCAGCCTCAGCAGCCGGCGCACCCACACCATCGGGGTGGTGCTGCCGGACCTGCATGGCGAATTCTTTTCCGAATTGATCCGCGGCATCGACCAGGTGGCGCGCGAGCAGGGCTACCACCTGCTGGTGTCCAGCTCGCACGGCGACCCGCAGGCGCAGCGCAAGGCGCTGGAACGCCTGCCCGGGCGCGTGGACGGGGTGGTGGTGATGTCGCCCTCGCTGGGCGACTCCGGCGTGCACGAGGATGCCCTGCCCGGCGGCCTGCCCGCGGTGCTGCTCAACTGCGCCGGCACCGCCAGCCAGCGCCCGGTGCTCAACGTGGACAACTACGGCGGCGCGCGGATGATGACGCGGCATCTGCGCGACAGCGGCCATCGCCGCATCGCCTTCATCGCCGGGCCGGCCGACAACTTCGATGCGCACGAGCGTCTGCGCGGCTACCGCGACGAGCTGGCGCTGGATGCCGACGCGCAGCCGTGGGTGCTGCCGGGCAACTTCGACGAAGAGTCCGGCTACCGCGCCGGCCAGACGCTGGCGCAGGACACCCGCCCGGATGCGGTGTTCGCGGCCAACGACATGATGGCGCTGGGCTGCCTGTTCGCGCTTGGCCATGCCGGGCTGAAGGTGCCGCAGGACATCGCGCTGGCCGGCTTCGACGACGTGCCGATGGCGCGCTACGTGCTGCCGGCACTGACCACCATGCGGGTGGATATCGCCGGGCTGGGCGCACGCGCATTGCAGTTGCTGCTGGGCCAGCAACTGGCCGATGCGCCTGCACCGCCCCCCGACGCCGCACCGCCGGCGTTCTCGGAGATGGTGCCCGAACTGATCGTGCGCGCATCCAGCGCGCCGCGTGCGGCGCCTCCCACCTGAGACGCGCCACCGCGCCTTGCCGAACGTGTGTTGCTTGCAGTCCCTGCCGTTGTTGCCAGCTGTCCCGCTTTACGCCGTACCGACGCGCCAGCCACTTCGCTGGTTCGCGCTTTACCCCTGGGAGGGGGAAAGTCATGAAGCATTACCGCACTGTCTCCACCCTGCCGGCGCGCAGCCTGTTGTGCTGCGCCCTTGCCGCCTCGTTGCTGGCCAGCACTCCGGCCATGGCCCAGTCCAGCAACGCCACCTTGCGCGGCCAGGTCGCTTCGGCGCAGGCCGGCACCACCGTGACCGCGACCAATGTCGCCAGCGGCGCCGTCCGGCGCGTGCCCACCGGCGCCGACGGCAGCTACGCGCTGGTCGGCCTGCCTCCGGGCACCTACAAGGTGGACGCCGGCCCCGGCAGCGAACAGACCGTGACCCTGTCGGTGGCCTCGTCGGTCACCTTGAACCTGGGCGGCGGCGCGGCGGCGGCGCCTGCCGGCGATGCCACCACGCTGGATGCGGTGCAGGTCACCGCCACCACGCTGCAGGAGGTCAAGACGTCCGAAGTGGGCACCAACGTGTCGCTGAAGCAGATCAGCACCGTGCCGCAGCTGACGCGCAACTTCTTGGAGTTCGCCGACACCGTGCCGGGCATGCAGTTCGAGACCAACTCCAACGGCAACAGCCAGATCCGCGGCGGCGCGCAGGGCAGCTCGGCGGTGAACGTCTACATCGACGGCGTCGGCCAGAAGAGCTACCTGTTCGGCGGCGTGTCCGGGCAGGAGCAGAGCGCGGGCAATCCGTTCCCGCAGCTGGCCATCGGCGAGTACAAGGTCATCACCTCCAACTACAAGGCCGAGTTCGACCAGGTCGGTTCGGCGGCGATCGTGGCCTCGACCAAGTCCGGCGGCAACGAATTCCACGGCGAGATCTTCGGGCGCACCAGCAACACCGATTTCCGCGCGCGCCAGCCCGACGAGCGCGCCGGCGCGCCCAACGCCGACGGCAGCAAGCGCAAGACCCACCAGGACGAATACGGCTTCGCGCTGAGCGGGCCGATCGTGCAGGACAAGGCGCACTTCTTCTTCAGCTACGAAGGCAAGGGCTTCGAGGTCTCGGCCGATCCGGTGGCCGTACCCGACCGCTTCAGCGCGCTCAGCGACGACCTGCCGGCCGGCGTGCAGGGCCGGCTGGGCTCGGTGACCCGCCCGTTCAACGAAGACCTGTACTTCGGCAAGGTCGACTGGGACATCGGCGAAAACGACCGTCTGGAACTCACCGGCAAGTATCGCGACGAGGAAAGCCGCGACAGCGTTGGCGGCCAGACCACCGCGATCGCCTCCAAGATCAACCTCAATACCGAAAAACGCTTCGACCTGCGCTGGCAGCATTACGGCGAGCGCTACGTCAACGAAGCGCGTGTGTCCTACGAGGACGTGCTGTTCAATCCCACCGCCTATACCTTGGGCAGCCAGACCGTGTACACGCGCGGCATCGCCGAAGACGACGTGCTGCTCAACGACGGCGCCACCAGCGGCCTGGCGATCCAGCGCAAGGGCCAGAAGGGTCCCAGCTTCCAGAACGACCTGACCTTCAATAACCTCGAGTGGCACGGCAACCACGTCATCAAGATGGGCGTGAAGTACAAGGAAGTGGAGCTGACCCAGAGCGAGAACTCGGCAGCCAATCCGTCGTTCTATTACGCAGTGGACGATGGCGTCGGCACCTCGGCCGTTCCCTACCAGGTGCGCTTCAACCTGCCGTTCGCCGGCGCCGCACCGTCGGTGACCACCACCAGCAAGCAGCTGGGCCTGTACATCCAGGACGATTGGGACGTCAACGACAAGCTGCAGTTGAACCTCGGCGTGCGCTGGGATGGCGAAAAGATCCCCTCGTACCTGGACAACGTGACCCCGCCGGAAGTGGTAGCGGCCTTGAACGGCCCCGGCACCGATCCGGCGGTGAGCGCCACCTACGCCGAGCAGCTGGCCAAGGGCGGGGTGAATATCAACGACTACATCAGCAACGGCCGCAATCGCAAGCAGGACAACAACAACTTCGCACCGCGCCTGGGCTTTTCCTACGACTTCCGCGGCGACGAGTCGCTGGTGCTGTTCGGCGGTGCCGGCCGCAGCTACGACCGCAACCTGTTCGACGTGATGGGCCTGGAGCAGATCAAATCCGCGCTGGCGCAGTACACGATCCGCTTTGCCGGACCCACCGACTGCGTCCCGGCGCCGGGCACCTGCACCGCGTTCGATCCGGCGTATGTGAGCAACCCCGACAGCCTGGGCAACCTGGTCGATGCGCGCGTGCGCAACGGCGAGATCAACCTGCTCAACAACGATCTGAAGACGCCGTACGCGGACCAGTATTCATTGGGTCTGCGTACCCAGCTGGGCGAGTGGAACACCTCCGCCACGCTGTCCTATATCCACAGCAAGGACGGCTTCATCTTCACCCTGGGCAACCGCTACGCCAACGGCGATTTCTTCCAGAACGGCGCCCAGGCGTTCGAGCAGCGGCCCCAGGGCTTCGGCAACCTGATCATCGGCAACAACGGTGTGGAGACCAAGACCGGCCAGCTGCTGCTGTCGGCGGACAAGGCCTATACGCAGGAAAGCGGCTGGGGCCTGACCGCGGCGTATACCTTCTCGCGTGCACGCGGCAATCGCGGCAACGACGATCGCTACGGCTTCGATGCGGCCACCATCGCCGACTACCCGTTCCTGGACCTCAATGCAGTACCGCGCCACCGCCTGGTACTGACCGGCATCTACGACCTGTTCTGGGGCATCAGCGGCTCGGCCAAGCTGACCCTGGCCACGGTGCCGCCACGCAACGAGGCGATCTCCTACGACCAGTACGGCGGCCCCAGTTCGGACAATATCCGCGTGGTGTCGGTGGATGCGCCCGGCGGCAAGTTCATCGCCGGCGGCGACATCTTCGGCACCCGCCAGCTGGACCTGTCGTTGTCCAAGGACATGCATATCACCGACGCGGTCACCGTGCAGGTGCGCGGCGACCTGATCAATGCGCTGAACTTCCGCAACTACGATCAGTACAGCATCGACTGGGGCAGTGCCGGCGTGTACGACCCGCGCGTGAGCATCAACCAGTACGGCGCGATGTCCACCCCGCCACGGACCTTGTTCATGAGCGCACGCATCATCTGGTAACGGCGGCGTTGGCGGCATCCGGCGTCCCGCCGCCGGTGCCACCCCCGCTGCCTAAGCTGCATCGGCCCCACGGCAATGGGGAGGGGCCGCCTGCAGGCTTGTTGCATCGTCCCGATTGCGGTGTGTTGCTGTGGCGCGGCGCGCGATGCGCGCGATGCTGCAGCCAGCACGCTCCCATCGGCGATCGTTTTTTGTTGTGTTTGCCGTCCCTGCTGTCTGTTGCCGCTGTACCCGTTCCATCCACACCAAGCACCAACCTCGACGCGCCAGTCACTTCACTGGTTCGCGCTTTACCCCTGGGAGGGGGAAAGTCATGAAGACTCACCGCACCGTCTCCACCCTGCCGGCACGCAGCCTGTTGTGCTGCGCCCTGGCTGCCTCGTTGTTCGCCACCACCCCGGCCATGGCACAGTCCAGCAACGCCACCTTGCGCGGCCAGGTCGCTTCCGCGCAGAGCGGCAGCGAGGTCGTCGTCACCAATGTCGCCACCGGCTCGGTGCGACGTGCACCGGTCAATGCGAACGGCAACTACACCATCGTCGGCCTGCAACCGGGCACCTACACCGTCGAATCCAACGGCGTCAGCCGCACGGTGACCCTGTCGGTGGCCTCCAGCGCCACCGTCGATCTCGGCACCGAGGCAGCGGCAGCGCCGGCCGGCGATGCGACCACGCTGGACACGGTGACGGTCAGCGCGCCGATGATCCGCGACGTCAAGACATCGGAGGTGGGTAATACGGTTTCGCTGCGGCAGATCCAGCAGCTGCCGCAGGCCACGCGCAACTTCCTGGAGTTCGCCGACACCGTGCCGGGCATGGTGTTCACCATCGACCAGGACGGCAACACCAAGTTGCGTGGCGGTGCGTCCAACGCCAGTTCCAGCAACCTGTACATCGACGGCGTGAGCCAGAAGAGCTATGTCTCCGGTGGCGGTATTGCCGGGCAGGACGAGACCCAGGGCAATCCGTTCCCCCAGCTCGCCATCGGCGAGTACAAGGTGATCACCTCCAACTACAAGGCCGAATACGGCCAGATCAGTGGCGCGGCGATCACCGCGGCCACCAAGTCCGGCACCAACGAGTTCCATGGCGAGGCGTTTTATCGCTTCACCAATCAGGATCTGCGTGAGAAGCGCCCGGACGAAGAAGATGGAAAGGTGGACTCGCAGACCAAGGAATACGGCGTTGCGATCGGCGGCCCGCTGATCCAGGACCGCATGCATTTCTTCTTCGCCTACGAAGGCAAGGACAACGTGGCGCCCAAGAGCGTGCAGCCAAGCGCCGAAGCGGCGCCGTTCGTCGGCCTGCTGCCGTCCAATCTGCGCGACCAGTACGGCGCGTCCAACATGCCGTTCACCGAAGACCTGTACTTCGGCAAGATCGACTTCGAGCCGACCGATAACGACCGCATCGAGCTGGCCACGCAGTACCGCGACGAAACCCAGGTCAGCAACGTCGGCGGCCAGAACGCGCCCGTCCGCGCAGTGGACAAGATCAACAAGGACAAGCGCACCAGCCTGCGTTGGCAGCACAGCGCCGACAGCTGGTTCAACGAAGCCATCCTCACCACCGAGGATTCGCGCAACGTGCCGACACCGCGCGGCATCGGCAACGGCTCCATCTATACCTACATCGACCGGACGCAGGCCGATCCGCGCCAGTGGGTCTTCCTCAACACCGGCGCCGCCAGCGGCGAAGACTTCAAGCTACGTAGCCAGAAGGGCTGGTCGTTCCAGAACGATCTGACCTTCAACGCACTGCAGTGGCATGGCGAGCACACCATCAAGACCGGTGTGACCTATCGCGACATCAAGCTGACGTCGCGCGAGTCCAGTTCGCTCAACCCGCAGTTCAGCTATGAAGTCGGTCAGAACGGTGTTGCACCGGTTCCCTTCCAGGTGCGCTATATCCGTGCGTTCGACAATCCCGGTCAGGTGCCGGTGGTGGAATCACCGTCCAAGCAGTACGGCATCTACCTGCAGGACGACTGGGCAGTGAACGACAAGCTGATGCTCAACATCGGCGTGCGCTACGACTATGAGGACACCCCGGCCTACACCGACTTCGTGACCTCACAGCCGTTCATCAATGCGCTGTATTCGGACGACCCCGACAACCCGGGTCAACCGTGGGCCAACCGTCTGCTGCCCAGCGGCATCAACGTGGCCGATTACATCAGCACCGGCAACAACCGCAAGAATTTCAAGGACGCCTGGGCACCGCGCTTCGGCTTCTCGTATGACTTCTTCGGCGACGAGAGCGCGGTGCTGCATGGCGGCGCCGGTCGCTCCTACGATCGCAACCTGTTCGAGCAGCTCGCACTGGAATCGGTCAAGGCGGCGCTGTCACCGGTGGTGGTGTACTTCAGCGATGCTGCCAGCGGGCAAAGCTGCTTCCGCGACGACCGTGCGTGCACGGCGTGGAACCCGGCATATTTCACCGGCATCGATCAGCTCAATACGATCGATGGCACCAGTGACAGCTCCGAGCTTTTCATGTTCAAGAACAAGCTCAAGACCCCGTACAGCGACCAGTACAGCATCGGTATCAGCAACCAGGTGGGCGACTGGTTGACCGACGTGACCTTCCAGCGCGTGTTGGCCTATGACGGCCTGGTGATGAGCCTGGTCAACCGCTACCCGGATGGTGCGTACTTCGACGCCACCGGCAGCGTGCCCTGGGGCGAGCCGGTGCCGGGCTACCGCAATACGATCCTGGGCTACAACGGCCTGGAGCAGCGCAGCAGCCAGGTGTTGCTGTCGGCCGAAAAGCCCTACACCAAGGAATCGGGCTGGGGCTTGAACCTGTCCTACACCCACACCAGCGCGCGCCAGAACCGCACCATCGACGAGCCGTTCGCGTTCGACAAGGCCACCATTCGCGACTACCCGTTCGTGAAGTCCGATGCCGTGTCGGCGCATCGCTTCGTCGCGTCCGGCTCGATCGATGGCCCGTGGGGAGTGACCTTCGGCGCCAAGTTGGTGCTGGCCACGCCCGAGCCGATCAACACGATCGCCTGCTACGGGTTTACCGATCCCGATGGCGGCACCTGCCAGGCCGTGGGCGTGACCCCGCCGGGCAATGGCAAGTTCCTGCTGGGTGGCAAGATCTGGGGCTACCGCACCGTGGACCTGCAGGCCAACAAGGAGTTCACGGTGGTGGGCGACTTCAAGCTCAACGCACGCATCAACGTGCTCAACGCCTTCAACTTCAAGAACTTCACCCAGTACCAGTACAACAGCTTCGGCAGCAACGGACGCCTGCAGCCTGACATCACCGTGGTCGACAACGGCGAAATCAGCTATGTGCCCCGCAGTGTCGTGCTGGAAGTGGGCGCCAAGTTCTGATGCAGCCCAACGCCATCTGTCTGCGCTGTGCAGGCAGATGATCCGGACGGGGCCAGCTGGCCCCGTTCGCTTGTTGGCGGTTTCCACTCTTGTACAGGATCGAACGCCGCATGCTCCCCGCTCCACTCCGCAACATCGTCATCGTCGGCGGCGGCACGGCCGGCTGGATGGCGGCCGCGGCCTTCGCGCGCGTGCTTGGCCCCGGCTTCAAGGTGCAGCTGATCGAATCCGAACAGCTCGGCACCGTTGGCGTTGGCGAGGCCACCGTGCCGCACATCAAGGCCTTCAACAATCTGCTCGGCATCGACGAGGCCGAGTTCGTGCGCCAGACCCAGGGCAGCTTCAAGCTCGGCATCGAGTTCGTCGACTGGCAGCGCCCCGGCACGTCGTACATCCATGGCTTCGGCACCCAGATCGGGCACCCGCTCGGGCTGCTGCCGTTCCACCAGTACTGGATCAAGCAGCGCGCGCGCGGCAAGGCGCAGCCGCTGGGCGCCTACACGCTCAACACCGTGGCCGCGGTGCGCGGCAAGTTCATGACCTCGGCCGGCGATGTGCCGGCCAATTCGCCGCTGGCCAACATCGCCTACGCGTACCACTTCGATGCCACGCAGTACGCGCGCTTCTTGCGCACCTACTCCGAACAGCGCGGCGTCACCCGCATCGAGGGCCTGGTCGAACAGGTGCAGCTGCATGCGGACACCGGCCACGTGCAATCGCTGCAGCTGGCCTCCGGGCAGGTCGTCAGCGGCGATTTGTTCATCGACTGCTCGGGCTTCCGCGGGCTGTTGATCGAAGAAGCCTTGCACACCGGCTACCACGACTTCACCCATTGGCTGCCGTGCGATCGTGCGCTGGCGGTGCCGAGCGAAAACGTCGGCCCGCCCACGCCGTACACGCGCTCCACCGCGCGCGCGGCCGGCTGGCAGTGGCGCATTCCGCTGCAGCACCGCACCGGCAACGGCTATGTGTATTCCAGCGCGCACATCAGCGACGACGAAGCCGCCGCCACCCTGCTCGCCAACCTGGAGGGCACGCCGCTGGCCGACCCGCGCCCGCTGCGCTTCACCACCGGCCGGCGCAAGCAGTTCTGGAACCGCAATGTGGTCGCGCTGGGCCTGGCCAGCGGCTTCCTGGAACCGCTGGAATCGACCAGCATCCATCTGATCCAGGCCGGCATTTCGCGGCTGCTGGAGCTGTTTCCGCGCGAGGGCATCAGCCCGGTGCTGGTGCAGCGCTACAACGACCGGCTGGCGTTCGAGTTCGACCGCATCCGCGATTTTTTGGTGCTGCACTACCACGCCACCGAGCGCGACGACAGCGCGTTCTGGCGGCACTGCCGCACGATGCCGATCACCCCGGAGCTGCAGACCACGCTGGACCTGTTCCGCGACAGCGGGCGCTTCTACCGCAATGCCGAGGAGATGTTTGCCGAGATCAGCTGGGTGCAGGTGATGGTGGGCCAGGGCATCCTGCCGCAGGGTTACCACCCGCTGGTGGACCAGGTGCCCGATCACGACGCCGAACGCTTCCTGGCCAGCGTGGCGCAGACCATCGGCCACTGCGTGGATGTCATGCCCACCCACCAGCAGTTCATCGATCGCTACTGCAAGGCGGCTGCGCCGCGCTGAGCGACGCCACGGCAGGCGCAATCGCCACATGCACCGATCGGCAGGCAAAAAAAAGGATCGGGCACAAGGCCCGATCCCTTCGAAAACCGGGACAAGCCCGGTGGACAATGAGTGGCACAGCTTCCGACTGACATCGGACGAGGGGCATCGTACGCAGGCTTTAACGTTAAAGCAACACTTTAATTCTATCGATTTAACTTATTGATTTTGCTTGCGTAGACATGGCCGGCGCGCGCCGGAGGCTCCGTCAGCGCTGCGCCACCGCCGCTTGAATCTCGGCCTGGATCGCAGCCGCCGCGGCGGCCGGATCGGTGGCCAGGCGGATCGGGCGGCCGACCACGATGGCATCGGCGCCATCGTCGAAGGCCTGCGCCACGCCCACGGTGCGTTGCTGGTCGTCGCCGACCGGGCCGCCGGGGCGGATGCCGGGGCAGACGATCGAAAACCCGGCGCCGGTGGCGCTGCGGATCGGGCCGGCTTCCTGGCCGGAGGCGATCACCCCGTCGATGCCGGCCGCCTGTGCGGCCAGCGCGCGCTCCACCACCACCTCCACCGGCTCGCGGTCGATGCCCATCGCGGCCAGGTCCGGCCGCCCCATCGAGGTCAGCACGGTCACCGCCAGCAGGCGCATGTCGCCGTGGTTGGCCTCGGCGGCGGCCTGCAGCATGCCGGCGTGCCAGCCGTGCACGGTGCAATAGCTCACCGGCCACTGCGCCAGGCGGCGGATGGTGCCGGCCACGGTGGCGGGGATGTCGAAGAACTTCAGGTCCACGAACACGCGCTTGTTGCGCCTGGCCAGGGCGTCGAGCACCTGGAAGTACTCGCCGGAGGCCAGCAGTTCCATGCCGATCTTGTAGAAGGACACCGACTCGCCCAGGCGGTCGACCCAGGCGATCGCCTCGTCGTGGCCGGGCACATCCAGCGCGAAGATCAGCCGTTCATGCGCGGCCAGCGGCAGCGGTGCGCGGCTCATCGGGCCACCTCCAGCGCGGCGCGCTTGGCGTCGTGGCGCTGCTGCCAGGGCTGGCCGTAGTCGTTGTTGAACTGCGCCGGCTCCCAGCCGCCGTAACTGGGGTTGGGCAGCATCCACCAGCGCTCGCCGAACCAGTCGTGGTACTGCTGCAGCAATGCGCCCCGCGCCTGGCCGGTGTTGGCGGTGACCTGCACGAAGTCGCCGAGCTGGTCGCCGAACTGCATCAGCACGCGGTACGTCTGCCCGGCCAGCTGGCGCCGGCAGTTCTTCTCGCTGCCGTTCTGCTCGCAGCCCTTGACCACCGTGCCCAGGCCCAGAAACACGCTGTCGTCGGCCACCGGCAGCCCGACGCTGCGCAGGTTGGCCAGCGTGGCGTCCTTGAGGTGCACCGCGCGGTTGGAGATGTAGATCAGGGTGATGCCGCGCGCGTTGGCGGCCTTGGCGAAGTCCACCACGCCCGGGATCGCGGTGGCCTTCTTCTCCGCCACCCACTGGTCCCAGCTCAGCTCGTCGTATTCCTTGCCGTCGCGCAGCAGGCGCGCCTGGTAGGGCGAGTTGTCCAGCACCGTTTCGTCCACGTCCAGCACCACCGCCGGCTTCAGCCCGCTGGCGGCATTGCCGCGCTCCTCGAGCACCAGCGCATCCCAGTTGGGCTGCTTCAGCGCAGCGTCCAGCTTGTCGGCAGCAGCGCGATAGGTCTGCTCGGCCACCGCGCGGTACTCCTCCGAGCGCTGCATCCACAGCACCGCATTGAGGTTGTCGTCGCCGGCCGGTGCGCTGGCGGCTGCGGGCTGCGGGGTGGTCTTGGCGGCGGCGCTGGCGGCCGCATTGGCGGACACGGCGGCGTCCTGCGCGCGCTGGGCCAGCTCCTTGTCAGCGGGCTTGCAGGCGCTCAGGGCCAGCGCGGTGCAGGCGAGCAGGGACAAGGGTGCGTAAAGCGAGGGGCGCATGGCATCCACCAGAACAGGAGCGGCAATGAAGACCGCGATTTTAGCGGGTTCGCGCCGCACCGCCCGCTCCCGCTGATGGCAGTGCCGCAGGCGCATGGAAGAAGACATCGCGATCGCAGGGTTCATGGCGATGCGCGAGTGCTGCATGCGCCTGCGCACGCTGCGGGCAACCGACCGCCTCCGCACCTGACCGCCTCTTCGCTTCCGCTTCCGCTGCCGGTGCCGGCATCGCCGGCGGGATCGTGGCCTGAAGAACGCCGATGCAGGAACGGCATATCCTTGTGCGCTGATTGCCCCGGAGTCGCCCCCATGACAGATGCACCTTCCCCGCCCGTCCTCGATACCGCCCAGGCCCGCGTGCTCGGCTGCCTGATCGAAAAGGAGGCGACCACGCCGGATGCGTATCCGCTCACGGTCAACGCCGCGCAGGTGGCCGCCAACCAGAAGACCGCACGCGAGCCGGTGCTGAACCTGCAGACCGGCGTGGTGCATCACGCCCTGCGTCAACTCGAGACCCTGGGGTTGGTGCGCCAGCAGTTCTCCTCGCGCGCCGAGCGCTACGAGCACCGGCTGGGCAGCGTGCTGGACCTGACCCGCCAGCAGGTCGCCCTGATCGGTCTGTTGCTGCTGCGCGGCCCGCAGACGCTGGGCGAGCTGTTCGCGCGCAGCGAGCGGCTGACGCGCTTCAACGATGCCGACGACGTGCGCCACCATCTGGACCGGCTGATCCAGCGCGGCCTGGCCGTGCAACTGCCGCGCGCCAGCGGCCAGCGCGAAGAGCGTTATGCGCATCTGCTCAGTGGCGAGCTGGATGTGGAGGCGTTGCAGGCTGCGGCCGCGCGCGCTGCGCCAGGCCCTCGCAGCAACGCCGACAACAGCGAGCTGGACGCGCGCGTGCAAACACTGGAAGCCACCGTCGCCGAGCTGCAGGAGGCGCTGGCCGCGGTGCAGGCGCGCCTGGAGGCGGCGGGCGCCTGAGCGCGACGGTCTGCGCCTGGAGATGCCCGCTGCACGTCGCCGCCCACGCCGATCGCAATGCACGCACCGACCGGCCCGGCTACCGGACGAGGGGCCCTGCCAGGCGGTGGTGGCGCAGGTTGCGCCCCGGCCCCGCTTACGTCGGCGTATCCACCTCGTCCCAGTCGGCGTCTTCGAAGTGCAGCAGCCAGTTGAGGGCGTAGTGCCGCTCGTAGACCACGCCCGGCACGATGCCGGCCGGTGGCGGTTGCTCGCTCTGGCCGGCCTGGCGCACTGCCCAGTGCAGGCGCAAGTGCCGGTCCAGCGCATCCAGCAGTTCGGGCACCGGCCGTAGCGTCAGCGACGGCCGCGTCGCCGCGTCGGCATGCTCCAGCGCGCGCTGGGCAGCCAGGGGCACATCGCACAGGTCGGTTGGCTCCGGCAGCGCCTCGGCCAGCCCCAGGGCCCATTGCAGCACGGCCAGGCTCTCGTAGCGCCAGCCGAAGTTGGCGAGCTGCTGCGGCTCCGGCGCGGGTTGGGCAAAAAAGGCGCGCTCCTGCGGCGACAGTGCCGCCGCCACGCCGGGCAGGCGGGCGTCCATCTCTTCCAACGCGGGCGGCGTATCGCCGGCGGCCAGCATCTCCGCGCGCAAGGCCACCGCAAACAAGCCCAGCATGCGCTGCGTCACCGTCGCAGCATCGCGCACCCGCGCTTCGGCCTCGCCAGGCACCGGCGGCAGGCCGGGTGGCACGCGGATGCCTTGCGCGGTCAGCTGCGCAAGTTGCTGCGCACGCCGCTGCAAGGCATCCGGCGGATACGGCACCTGCGCCTGCGCATCGATCGCCGGCTCGCCCTGGCTGATGAGCACCCGCCCGTGCGGATCGCGTACGCTGCCGTCGGCCAGGAAACACACCGCATTGGCTTGCTCGGCCCACTGCGCCAATTCCCCGAACGCCGCATCGTCGACCTCGAACGTGAAGTGCTGGCGTACCCGTTGCACATGCCGCATCAGGTGATAGCGCGGCTGGGTCATCTGGCCGTCGCCGGCCTGGTTCACGTAGCCGACAAAACCGTGCAGATGATTGGCCAGTTCCGGATCGGCGTGGTCGCGGTGCTGCACGGCGGCGCGCGGCAGGAAATCCGGCCACATCGGCTCGCGCAGCGTGGAATAGGCGTTGACCAGCAATGGCATGCAAGTGTCCTGGTTGGGGCGACGGACACCACGACGGCGCTCATCGCCAGGCAGCTGCGGTCGGTGCGCGCAGTCTCCTGTGCCAGGTGTGCACCGGAGTTCTTCCGCGCCGTCCAGGCTGCGCTGACGACTGCTCGTTACGTTGTGCCGGCCGCGTTCAGCGGTGAGCGTCGCCGCCAGGGTGCCGCAGGCCTGCCCGGCTGTCCATGTCGGCGGAGCCCAGCTCGATCGTGTAATACAGCACCGGATCGGCCTCCTGGCTCAACACGCGCAGGCCTTGCCGCTGCAGCCCGAGTTTTTCCAGCGCGCGGATCGAATCGACATTGCCTGGCGACACGATCGCGCACAGCTGCGACAACCCCAGCACATCGCGCGCATGCGCCAGCACCGCGCGCCCGGCTTCGCTCACAAACCCCTTGCCGCGATGTTCGGGCAGCAGTGCAAAGCCGATATGCGGCACCGGCAAGGTATCGCGGCACAACAAGCCCAATGTGCCGGCAAAGGCGCCTTCGGCGCGCGTCTCCACCGCCCAGTGCGCAAAGCCGTAGCGTTGCTGGTGCGCCTGCGCCCACTCGCGCAGATGATCACGCGCCTGCTCGCGGGTCCGCACACCGCGGTCGTTGATGCTGGCGATGAAACCGGGGTCGTTGACCAATGCCAGCACCGCATCGGCATCGCGCTCGGGGTCGAGCGTGCGCAGGCGCAAACGCGGGGTTTCGATCACGACGGTCACGGCGCACTCCGGCATCAGGGCAGCCCAGCCTGCCGTGCAGACGTGTCGCTGGCAAGCCTGCGTAGAGTGCGCAACAACCGCTAGTCGAACAACGCCTGGATCGCCGCCAGGCCCGCGCTGGCACGCTCCTTCTTGCGCTCGGCATCGGCCACCGGGTCGGCGCCATCGCGCTGCAATTCTTCGGCCGGAATCTCGTCGAAGAAGCGGCTGGGCTTGAGCCGCACATGCTCGCCGAACTTGCGCGTCAACTTGCTGTGGCTCATCCACAGCTGCTCCTTGGCACGGGTGATGCCCACATACAGCAGCCGGCGTTCTTCCTGCAGGTTGCCTTCTTCCAGGCTCACTTCATGCGGCAGCACGCCGTCTTCGCAGCCGACGATGAACACATAACGGAATTCCAGCCCCTTGGACGCGTGCATGGTCATCATGCGCACCTGGTTGCCGCCGTCGTCCTTGTCGTTGCGCGACAACAGCGCCAGCTGCGCGGCCAGGTCGCTGGCACTGGCACCACGCGGGCCGCCTTCGAACCACTCGGCCAGCTCGTCCAGATTGCGCTTGCGGCGCTGGAAGCCGGTGTCGTCCTTGGACTGGTTGCGCAGGTCGTTGAGCAGGCCGGATTTTTCGGCCAGCATGCGCACCAGTTCTCCCGCCGGCAGCGTGGCCGAATGCTCGCGCATATCGCGCAGGATATCGGTGAACGCACTCAGGCCATTGGCCGCACGCGGCGGCAGGTGCTGCAGCGCGCCCATCGACTCGGCCGCGCGCGACATCGGTACCGACTTCGCACTGGCAAGCTCGGCCAACCGCGCCAGCGAGGTCGCCCCGACCTCACGCTTGGGCGACTGCACGGCGCGCAGAAACGCGGCGTCATCGTCGGGATTGACGATCAGCCGCAGCCACGACAGCACGTCCTTGACTTCCTGCCGCTCCAGAAACGCGGTGCCACCGGTCAGGTGATACGGCACGCGCAGCAGCTGCAGCGCCTTTTCCAGAGGCCGCGATTGAAAATTGCCGCGGAACAGGATGCAGAAATCGCTCCACGGCACCTGCTTGGCGGTCCCCAGGAACGAGATCTCGGCGGCGACCTTTTCCGCTTCGTGCTCGCTGTCGCGGCATTCCCACACGCGGATGCGCTCGCCATCGGCCTGGTCGCTCCATAGCGTCTTCAGGTGTTCGTGCGGGTTGTGCGCGATCAAGGCATTGGCCGCACGCAACACGCGGTTGGAGCAGCGGTAGTTCTGTTCCAGCTTGATGATTTCCAGCGCCGGATAATCGCGCCCCATCTGCTGCAGGTTTTCCGGATTGGCGCCACGCCAGGCGTAGATGCTCTGGTCGTCGTCGCCCACGCAGGTGAAGTTGCCGCGTGGCCCGGCCAGCATTTTCAGCAACCGGTACTGCGCATCGTTGGTGTCCTGGCACTCGTCCACCAGCAGATAGCCGATGCGCTCGCGCCAGCCCAGTACGATCTCTTCGTTGGCCTCCAGGATCTGCACCGGCAGGCGGATCAGGTCGTCGAAGTCCACCGCGTTGAAGGTGGTCAGCCGCGCCTGATAAAGCTCGTACAGGCTGGCGGCTTCCTTTTCGCGATTGCTGCGCGCTGCCGCCATCGCCTGTTCGGGAGACAGGCCGGCGTTCTTGGCGCGCGAGATCAGGTTCTTGGCATCCTCGATCGCATCCGGCTTGGCGCCGTGCATCAGGTCCTTGATCTGGGCGGCGGCATCGTCGGAATCGAAGATCGAAAAGCCGCGCTTCAAGCCGGCAGCGGCGTGTTCGATCTGCAGGAACTTCAACCCCAGCGCGTGGAAGGTGCAGATGGTCAGGCCATCGGCGCCATCGCCACGGATGCGCTTGGCCACACGCTCGCGCATTTCCTTGGCCGACTTGTTGGTGAAGGTGATCGCGGCGATGCGCTTGGCCGGATAGCGGCCGGTGGCGATCAGGTGCGCGATCTTCTCCACGATCACGCGCGTCTTGCCGCTGCCGGCGCCGGCCAGCACCAACAGGGGACCTTCGCAGTGCAGCACTGCGGCGCTTTGCGGGGGATTGAGACCGTGCATAGAGACTTCCAACAGAGCGGGCCATTGTACCGGCGCCGCGTCGGGCAGGCCTGCGCCGCCGGTTCATGCAGATGGCTGTCACCGCCGGCCGCCCGGCCCGGTAAAATCCACCGATGGCCAAGCTCTACTTCTACTACTCGGCAATGAATGCCGGCAAGACCACCACCTTGCTGCAGTCCGCGCACAACTACCGCGAACGCGGCATGCGCACCCTGATCCTCACGCCCAAGCTCGATCACCGCGCCGGCAGCGGCGTGGTGGCCTCGCGGATCGGGCTGCGCGCGGATGGGCGCACCTTCGATCGCAACACCGAGTTGCAGCAGCTGATCGAGCGCGACATCCAGGCCGAAGGCGCGCTGCACTGCGTGCTGGTGGACGAGGCGCAGTTCCTCAATCGCGGCCAGGTCTGGCAGTTGAGCGAGGTGGTCGACCGCCTGCGCATTCCGGTGCTGTGCTACGGGTTGCGCACCGACTTCCGCGGCGAGCTGTTCGAGGGCAGCCAGTTCCTGCTGGCCTGGGCCGACGAGCTGGAGGAGATCAAGACCATCTGCCACAGCGGCAGCAAGGCCACCATGACCGTGCGCGTGGATGCGCAAGGGCACGCGGTGCAGGACGGCCCGCAGGTGGAGATCGGCGGCAACGAGCGCTACGTGTCGGTCAGCCGCGCCGAGTTCAAGAAGATCATGCGTGGCGAAGGGCGCATCGACCCGTTGCAGATCGCATTGCCGCTGCCACCGGCGGGCGCATAACGCCCACGCCCTGTTGGAAGGGCAGCGCGACGCTGGACGGGTTGCCCGCGGCTGGCAACGCCGATCTTCCTTAGACCGGCCATCGACATGCCACCGACGCGGGTGGCATGGCGTGCCAACGTCGTTTCGCACCTGGCGACGCATTGAATACGCGCAACTGCAGCGACACACGGCGGCCGTTACCCGATCCCGCCCGATGGACCTGATGCGCGCTCGCGATCCTCCAGCTCCCGGATGATTCGGCATTATCGGCCCGGTATTTACGTGCCAGCGGACGGCTAACCCCGGCGGGGCGGCAGCTGAAGAATTCAGCCGGATGCTCTTGGCGCGCTGCCTGGTATGCGCTTGTGATGCGTAGCTAAACCCTTGCAGGCATGCGGTCGCCACTGCATCTTCGCTACACATCAACAGGCGTATCGTTGCGGGGCCGTTGCAGCGATCCGCGCGCAACCAGGCGCAACCGCAGTCCTGTAAACTGGCGACCATCCACTTGTCGGGAGGCAATACATGGGTCCGCTTCCTCCCGAGTTACGCGCCGATATCGCGCGTGTTGGCCGGCTATCGTCGGTGCCCGATGTCCTGACCGTTCTCACCCGTCTGACCGGCATGGGGTTCGCCGCCGTCGCGCGCGTGACCGATACGCGCTGGATCACCTGCCAGGTGCGCGACGACCTGGCGTTCGGTCTGGCGCCCGGCGACGAGCTGCCGCTGGTCACCACCTTCTGCGACAGCGTGCGCACCCAGGGCAACGCGTTGTGGTTCGGCCATGCCTCCGAGCACCCGGTCTTCCGCGACCACCCTACGCCGCGGCTGTACGGCTTCGAAAGCTATGTTTCGGTGCCGATCAAGTTCGACGATGGCAGCGTGTTCGGCACCTTGTGTGCGCTGGACCCGTTGCCGCGCGTCATGGACGCACCGTTGGTGGAAAAGGTCGAACTGCTGGCGCAACTGCTGGCAGCGCAGATCCAGGCCGAACAACGCGCCGAAGAGAGCGCGCAGGAATCGCTGCGCGCGCGCAGCGAACTGGGGCGTGTCGGCGCCTCGGCCCGGCTGCGCGAAGAGTTCATCGGCATCCTTGGCCACGACCTGCGCAACCCGCTGCAGTCCATGCATGCGGTGGTGGACATGCTGGCGATCGACTCGCTCAACCAGCGCCAGGGTGGCGCGATCCGGTCGATGCAGCGCAGCCTGCGGCGCATGGAAGAGCTGATCGACTTTGCCAGCGATTTCGCACGCGGCATCGAGCGCGACTGGCTGCAGCTGGACTACGGCAACGGCAGCGATCTGCTCGATGCGCTATCGCAGGTCGTCGACGAAACCCGCGCCGCGTATCCGAACCAGGTGCTGTCCACGCACGTGGCCATCGACGAACCGGTGCATGGCGATGCGGTGCGCCTGGCGCAGATGTTCGGCAGCCTGATGATCAACGCCGTGGTGCAGGGGCAACAGAGCTCGCTGATCAAGGCGATCGCGGTGACCGAGCAGGGCCGACTGCGCATCGAGGTCTGCAATCTGGACGGTATCGACCCGCGCCGGCTCGACGTGCTGCACGCCTCCACCCACGTGCACACCGGCGGGCGCCCCTTGCCCGAAGTCGATCTGGGCCTGCACATGGCCGCGCAGATCGCCCGTGCCCATCAAGGCGAGCTGCGCATCATCAGCGGCAAGGACGGCACCTGCTTCCGGGTGGAACTGGCGTGCATGCGTCCGCGTGGACGCATGCAGCTTGTCGCCAAAACGAACCAGGCCTAGCAGACCCGCGGTCGCGCACCGCTTCGGCGTGCGCGTGGTGGCAACAGCAGCGTGCCGGCTCCCCGGCCCGGCGCGATCTCGATGCGCCGTTGGCGCAAGGACCGCGCTGGCTGCCGGCCGCGCGTGGCCTTGCGCTAGTAGATCTTGCGCTCGCTCGGCGGCGGCGGCGTCCACTGGTACAGCCAGGTTTCGGTCAGCGGCTTGCCGTTGGCGCGCAGGAACAGCCGGATATCGATCTGCCGGGTGCTGTCATCCGGCGGCACCAGGTCGAACATCGCCCGATAGCCCTTGAGCTCATGCAGCGGACGCGCCGACACGATTTCGGTGCTCCCGCGCGAGACCTGGAGGATGGCCTCGACCTTGGCGTTCGGGTCCTTGGTCAACGCAGCCAGTTCGCCGCCGGCAAAATCCACCGCAAACCGCCACGAGAAATGGCTGCGCTTTTGCCCGACGATGCCGCCCAGGCCGGTGCGCGTGGCCACGCAATGCGCCAGCGGCGAGCTGGCCGGCGGATGCGCGCCCCAGTACAGCCGGTACCCCATCAGCAATTCCTGGCCCGGCTGCGGCTTGTCCTGTGGATTCCAGAACGCCACGATGTTGTCGAAGGTCTCGTCCACGGTCGGGATCTCGACCAGCTGTACCGAGCCCTTGCCCCAGCCGCTCTTCGGTTCCACCCACAGGCAAGGGCGTTTCTCGTAGAACACGCCATCGTCCTGGTAATGGTCGAAGTTGCGATCGCGCTGCAACAGGCCAAACCCGCGCGGATTCTCATCGACGAACATGTTGAAGCGCAGCTGCGGCGGGTTGCACAACGGCCGCCAGATCCATTCGCCGCCGCCGGTCCACATTGCCAAGCCATCGGTATCGTGGATCTCCGGGCGCCAGTCCCAATCCATGCGGTTATCGTTTTCGCCGACCTGATACATGCTGGTGCACGGGCCGATGCCCAGCCGCTCGATGGTCTTGCGCGGGTAGAGCGCGCTGTCGATTTCCATCACCAGCACCTCGCCATTGGTGATGGCGAAGCGATACGCACCGGCAACGCTGGGCGAGTCCAGTAGCCCGTACACCACCACGGTGTTCGAATCGTCTGCCGGCTGCTCCAGGTAGTAGGCGATGAAGTCCGGGAACTCCTCCGGTCCGCCGGTGCCGGTGTCGATCGCCAGCCCGCGTGCCGACTGCCCGTACTGGCCTTCCTTGCCGACTGCGCGGAAATAGCTCGCGCCCAGGAAGGCGGAGAAATCGCGGTCGGTGTCCTTGCGTGTATTGAGACGGAAGCCCGCAAAGCCCAGGTCCTTGGGCAACTGCTTGCCGCCCAGGCCACTGCTGCCGTAATCGAACGCCGCCGGGTCGTAGGCCAGTTGCTGCGCCTTGCCATCGACGATGTCGTAGATGTGCACGGGGGTATGGAAATACAGCCCCAGGTGAAAGAACTTCGCCTGGAACTTGCCGTTGCCGTCGGCCCATAGCGCGTGATCCTGGCGGTAGCGGATCGACTGGTATTGATCCCAGTTCAATGCTTCCAGCGGCCCGGGAAGCAGCTGCTTATGGCTCTTGTAGGGCGCCGTGGCCAACGCACGCGCCTGCCCCTTGAGCCAGGCATAGTCGAACGGCTGCGGTTGCCCCAAGCGCCGCAGGCCAACGGCCTTGGCCGCCAGCGCCCACTGCGGCAGCGCCGGCAGACCGAGCGCGGCCAATGCGGCAGCGGCATTCTTCAGGAAATGGCGTCGTTGCATGCGCATCGATCTGATCAGGGAATGGCCGACATCATAGCCACAGCGCGGCACGGAGGTAATGCGCAGGTCAGGGCCCCGCAGACGAAGGCGCGCAGGCATTGATCAGCTGCAGCTCCTGCGCCTTGCTGCACAGGAACTGTTGTTGCGCCTGCTGCGCGTCCGGCCCGGAATAACGCAGCAACGTCCATTGCTCGTTCGCCTGCATGTGCGCACCCGGGGCCAGCTGCCGATACGGCGCGTGCACTTCCATTTCCAGCAGCCCGCGCTCGGGATGCTGCGGCGGCGCATCCAGATACAACTCCACCTGCCCCTGTTCCGGATGGATCGCCGCCAGCGGCTGATGCGCAAAGCGGATCACCAGGACCTGATCACCGGCAAAGCCCGCCATCCAGCCCGCCGAAGGTTGCAGCAACACCTTGCCGCGCTGAATCAGCCCGTCCTTTCGTGCATCGGCGCGCAACGCAAACACACCACCGTGATGCCGATACGTGGGCGCAACCGTGCCAGGCTCGGTCGGTGGTTGCAGGCGAATGTCTGCCGCCTCGGCAACCGGCACGAACACGCGCGTGCCCGCCGCAACCCGCGTGTTGAACCACAGGTCCCAACTGATCGGATCCTTGCGGATATTGCGTGCAGTGGCCTCCACCTCCACGGTATCGGCGCGCGTGGATGAAAGCGCGACGCGCTTGCGGAGCTGCACGCCGGTGACCGGACTGGGCCCCCCCTCCAACATCAGTTCATCGCCACTACGGGTGACTGCACGTGTGGTTGCCAGCGACAGATACGGATCCGGCGGCCAAACCGCGGTGGCGGCCTTACGTGTGAGGTTGACCTGTTGATGCACCCACCACTGACTCTGCGGCCCCACCCACACATCGTGGCCGAGATACGGGATATCGCCTGCAGTCGCGGACACTTCTGGCGCGGGCTGCTGATCAACCGCCTCGCCGGTCTTCAACACGTTGGGGTGTCCACGCAAATTGAAGGACAGCACGCGCCCACCGAACGCGGGCGTAGCACTGAGTTCAACAACTCCGTTGTGCAACTGGATGCGCTCAACTCCAGGTTTGGTGCTGGACGCAAGCTCATCCGCGTATGCGCCTGTTGCCAGCGGCAACGCTGATGCACCCACAAGCATGATCGGCATTAAGTAGCGCAGTGAGGCAGGCATGGACGACTCCAATCACGGGACGTCACGATTGTGGCGCGATGCACGGCAACGCACCATCAAGCAATCGGCCGCTGCTGCTCCAAGCGCGCTGTTTGCTGTTATCCGAGGGCTACTGGCCAGCGGTCGTAACTGATCCAGAGCTGGAGGCTGGTGTTTCGATCAACGAGGGTCAGCTGGCCGGCGTTCAACGCTGGCAACTGCTGCACCACACCGTCGCGCGTTGCCCGATCGTGGCGTGTTTCAGCAAACGTCCACACTGCTTGCAGGCTTCACCCTCGCGCCCATACACCGTGAGTTCCTGCTCGAAGTAACCGGGCGCCCCGTCCGGGCTGATGAAATCGCGCAGCGTGGTCCCGCCGCGCTGGATGGCGTAGCCGAGGATGTCTTTCACTGCCGTGGCCAGGCGCCGGTAACGGTCCAATGACACTTTGCCCGCTTCGCGTAATGGGCTGATTCCGGCGCGATGCAGGCTTTCTGCCGCGTAGATGTTTCCCACGCCGACGACGACCGCCTGATCCATCAGAAAGGTTTTCACTGCCGCGCGCCGGCCACTCGCCAGTGCATGCAGATAATCGCCAGTAAATGCATCCGATAATGGCTCCGGGCCAAGTGCCGCCAGCAGATCGTGCACGTGCGCATCGCCCTGCCACAACAGGCAACCAAACCGGCGCGGATCGTTGAAGCGCAGGATACGGCCATTCTGCAGGCTGATATCCACATGATCATGCGCCCGCGGCGGCGTATCGCCGGGTAACACGCGCAGGCTTCCGGACATTCCAAGATGCAGCAGCGCGCTGCCGCCGGCATCGGTATCGATCAACAGGTACTTGGCCCGGCGACGCACGTCGGTGATGGTCGCGCCGGGCAGCAGACGTTCGATCTGCTCAGGGATGGGCCAGCGCAGATCGGGCCGCCGCAGGATGACGCCGTGGATGCGTTGGCCGACCAGATGCGGTGCCAGCCCACGCAAGGTGGTTTCGACTTCGGGCAGCTCGGGCATGCACAACTCCAATCGACCAGGCCGGCGGCACGCCGGAGCGGATCAATATGGTGGCCAAACGCGGTAAATCCAGCTTTGCGATCATCAGGGCAAGGTAGGTGCCGCTGCAGTACCAGGAAGTCGGCTCCCCAGCGTCAAGTACGTGTCCTGGTATCGGTGCCCTGCTCCGATTGCGCCTTGCCGGTCCGGGTTCTGCGGTGACATTCAGACCTTTCGGCCTTGCTAGCGCGTCCTGCTTCAACACAAGCGCCAGGCGCGAGCCCTGGCACCAGTACCTGGCTCAGCCTGAGCGTCGAGCCTGCGGATGCGGATCCGCTGGTCAGCGTGCGTCCTTGTGCGGTGTCTTTGGCGGTTACGTTGCGGATTTTGGACAAAAAGAAACCCTCAGTCCTG